>NZ_WSTA01000026.1 GCF_009789225.1 Agromyces seonyuensis
CCGGGCGCCTACGCGCCCGGGCCTCAGGCGTCCCCTCCTCCGACCTCAGCAGCGCGCCGCGCGACGTGCGGCCCCGCCGACCGGTCCGGGGGCTCCCACCGGTCCCGGGACGCCGCAGCGACCCGCGGGCGGGCCTCCGCCGCGCACGACCGTCGTGCCCCCGGAGCGCACCCTCACCCGACGCGAGCTCCGTGCGATGCTCACGGGCGAAGACGACGGCGACGAGTTCGAGGACGAGCCGGCCGAGCCGACGGGTCCGGTCCGCGCCGCCGGGGCTCCGGTCGCCGCGCCGGTCGCGCCCGCTCCGGCGCGTGCCGAGCCGCGCACGATCACGCCCGTGACGACGACCGTCTCCACAGGGCACTGGGCCGACGGCCTCGCCGTCGACGACTCCGAGTCGCCGCAGCCGTTCGACCAGTTGCTGGCGCGCGGGGGACTGTCCGGCGTTCCGACCACCACGACGAGCGCGCTCATCCTGCCGGCCTTGCCCGACGGCGGACCGCTCACGACGCCGCATCCGTTGACGGGCGAGATCATCGTCACGGGTTCGATCGATCTGCCCCGCAGCTTCGGCGCCACCGGCGCCCACCCCGATCAGGTCGATTCCTCCGACATCGATCGGCTCTTCGACCAGGTCGAGGATTCGCCCGCGACCGGCGTCGCGCCGGTGGCGGCCAAGCGCGCCGTGTCGACGCAGGGTTCGACCCGCGACTACATCACGGCGCCCAAGAAGGAGGGGGCGAGCATGCCCCTCATCCTCGCGATCACCGCCGGCGTGCTCGCCCTCGGCGTCGTGGCGGCGCTCGTCGTGGGCGTCGTCGCGGGCCTCATCTGATTTCCGATACCGACCGCCTCGAGTTCCGCCGTCCGGCGGCTCGCGCGGGTTCCACGAAAGCGAGAACATGACCGCATCCGACCAGGCCCTCGAGCTGCTGGCCCTCGCCGCGCAGGCCGCGGACAAGACCGGCGGCGAGGAGTTCGTCGCCCTCGACGTCTCCGAGCACCTGCCGTTCGCCGACGTCTTCCTCCTCGTGACCGGCAACTCCGAGCGCAACGTCACGGCGATCGCGGACGCGATCGACCGCGCGCTCGGCGAGGCCGGCGCACCTGCGCCTCGCCGGGAAGGCCGCGCGGGCGGGCATTGGGAGCTGCTCGACTTCAACGGACTCGTCGTGCACGTCTTCCACAGCGAAGACCGCCTGTATTACGGCCTCGAGCGCCTCTGGCGCGACTGCCCCGTGCTCCCGGTGGAGCTCGCACCGGTCGCAGGCGAGAGCGACTGACGACTCGCGCCGCCGGCAGCCCCGGCGGGCGGAGGTGAGGCGCACTCGATTTCGTTTCACGGAATGCGTGCGCTAGATTGGATGAGTCGCCGCGAGAGCGGAGGACGAACCGGGCGAGAGCCCGAACGGGTCTGTGGCGCAGCTGGTAGCGCACCTGCATGGCATGCAGGGGGTCAGGGGTTCGAGTCCCCTCAGATCCACACCGAACCGACGATCATCCCGAAACGGGCGCGATTCTTCGCGTGCGCGACCGGATGTCGACGGCGAGGCCACCGGGTCGACCGAGGTCGTCCGGGAAGACGGTATACTCGTCTGGTTGCCCGGAGGAATGGGCGGCCGAACAACCGAATACGGGTCTGTGGCGCAGCTGGTAGCGCACCTGCATGGCATGCAGGGGGTCAGGGGTTCGAGTCCCCTCAGATCCACCGAGAGCCCCCGAACGAATCGGAAGATTCGTCGGGGGCTTTTCCGTTGCCGGTCCTGCTGATCGCCCTCGCTCCGGCTGTTGCGGACCGGAGCGCCCGCGACCTGTGCGATCGGCTCAGGTCGTTCCCCCCTGGATGATGCGGAGCTGCAGCGGGGGAGCCTCTGCACTCACCTCGGACGGCTGCTCCAGCACGGCGAGCGCCCAACGGCCGGCTCCCTCCGCGACCGTCGTCTGGTCGTACTCGATCGTCGTCAGGGGCGGCGAGGTGAGCTGTCCGAGCAGCAGGTGGTCCATGCCGATGATCGCGAGATCGTCGGGAACGGCCCAGTCGATCTCGCGCGCCGCCGCCAGGAGCGCGATGGCGACCTCGTCGTTGTAGCAGGCCACGCCGAAGCCGCGTGCGGGCAGCATCCGCAATGCCTCGACGGCATCGGGGAGGCCGAGGTCGAGGGAGAGCACCTCGGGAGCGGGCAGCCCCTCGGCGAGGCAGACGGCGGCGAACGCTTCCTCGCGGGCGCGACCGTAGAATTCCTGCCGCTCGTCGCGCAGGTGGGCGAAGGCGAGCCGGCGATGGCCGCGGTCGATGAGATGCCTCGCCTGGACCTTCGCGATGTCGTGGATCGGGCTTCCTCCCGTCGGTGCGGGGCTCTCGAGTCCGCGGATTCCGCGCTCCTCGAGCACCGCCCGCTCCTCGTCCGAGAACCCGGTGAGCGAGAGCACCGCCCGTGGCTTGATGCCCGTGAGCAGGTGGTCGAGCGAGGTCGTCGAGGTGCCCGAGAGGCGGAGGAGGAGGGTGAGTCCGTGGCCGGCGAACTCATCGGTCATGGACTCGAAGAGGTCCTGCAGGTTGCCGCCGAAGGTGGTGTCCGGAATGAGGGCGATCACGATGTCGCTCGAGCCCCGTGCCAATGCGCGGCCGGCCACCGAGGGGCGGTAGTCGAGTTCTGCCGCAGCCAGCTGCACCCGTTCGCGCGTGCCCGCGGAGAACCGAGCGCCACGTCCGTTGAGGATCTGGCTGACCGCTCCGCGCGACACTCCGGCGCGCCGCGCGACGTCTTCGCTCGTGGCGACCATCGAACTCCTCCAAGCCGCGTCAGGATTCGACGATCGGCTCCCGCGATCGTATCGCGAGGAGTTTTCGGTGGGGCATCGCCGCGCCCGCACGGCGCTTCGCCTCGGTATCCCGCGCTACCCCAGTGTCGAGGCGGAGCGCGGTCGGCTTGACAGCGAGCGCCGGTCGTGGTTCGATGCCTGTTATCGCGCGTTACGTAACGCGCGTTACCTAGCGCTTCGCCACCCTCAATGGAGAGACCATGCCGAACTCGAACCCCGCCGCCCCCGCCGAGGCTCCCGAGCCGCCGCTCACGACCGTCCTCGACGAGCGCGATGACGTGCGCGACGCCGCCAAGCTTCCTCCCGCGTTCTCGCTGAGGTTCTCCACGCGCGGCGTCTCGCTGGCGCTGAACGTCATCGTCGTGATGCAGCTGACGTTCTACGCGACCGACATCGTCGGTCTCCCGGCGGCCCTCGTCGGCGGGCTCTTCCTCGCGGCGAAGCTGTTCGACGGTCTCACCGACCTCGCCGTCGGCTTCGTCATCGACCGCACGAACTCCCGCTGGGGCCGCGCTCGCCCGTACGAGCTGTTCATCATCCCGCTCTGGGTGCTGACCGTCGCGATCTTCTCCACGCCCGAGATGAGCACGTTCTGGCAGGCGACCTACCTGTTCGTGCTCTACGTGCTCATCCAGTCGGTCTGCGCGACGTTCCTGAACGGTTCCGAGGCCCTGTACCTCAAGCGGGCGTTGCAGGGCGAGGAGCGCTACGCCAAGCTCCTCTCGCGTCAGGGCGTGATCATCATGATCGTCGCGGCCGTCGGCAGCGTGATGCTCCCGCAGCTGATGGCGAGCTGGGGCACGCAGCCCGGTGGATGGACGCTCATCGCCGCCGTGTACGCGGTGCCGATGATGGTCGTCGGCCTCATCCGGTTCTTCACGGTCAAGGAACTCTCGCCCGAAGAACTCGGCGACGCCCGCTCGCCCCGCGTGTCGGTGATGCCCGCGGTCCGTGCGGTGCTCCGCAATCGGTTCGTCCTGATCCTCAGCGTGATCGTGCTCCTGGCGAACATCGTCATCAACATGAACACGATCGTCGGCGCCTACTACTTCAAGTGGATCCTGGGCGACCTCGGCCTGCTCTCGCTCATCGCCGCCGCCGGCGCCGTCATCCCCTTCCTGTTCCTGCTGTTCCCCCTCGCGGTGCGCACGATCGGCGCGATCAACTTCGTGCGCATCGGCCTCGTGCTCGCCATCGTCGGCTTCGGCCTCGTGTTCCTCTTCCCGCAGAACCTCGCGCTCGTCGTCGGCGGCCAGATCCTCGGCTCGTTCACGACGATCATCACGATGCTGGTCGGGTACTTCGTCATCCAGACGATGACCTACAGCGAGTGGAAGAGCGGCCTGCGCGTCGACGCCGTCACGAACTCCGTCGTCTCCTTCAGCAGCAAGGTCGGCTCGGGCCTCGCCTCGGCGCTCGTCGGCATCGTCATGGGCATCGTCGGGTACAACGGCCTCGCCGAAGCCCAGACCGAAGCCGCATCGTCGACCATCGTGAGCCTGTACTCGATCGTGCCCCTCGCCCTGGCCGCAACCATGCTCGTGCTCACGTTCTTCTACAAGCTCGACAAGGTCGTGGCTCGCCTGCGCGACGACCTGAGCGAGGGCGTGCACGCCGACACGAGCTCGATCTCGATCTGAGCCCAGGGGCGAAAGCCCGGCCTCCCACCACCCGACCGCACGCGACCGACCGGAGCCCGCGATGACCACCTTCCCCGACGCCTTCCTCTGGGGTGCCGCCACGGCCCCCCACCAGATCGAGGGCAACAACCTCAACAGCGACTGGTGGGCCCGCGAGGGCATGATGCCCGGCATGGAGCCGAGCGGCGACGCCGTCGACAGCTATCACCGATACCGCGAGGACATGCGGCTCCTGGCGGATGCCGGGTTGAACGCCTACCGCTTCGGCGTCGAATGGGCGCGCATCGAGCCGCGACCGGGCCAGTTCTCGAACGCCGAACTCGCGCACTACCGCCGCATGATCGAGACGGCGTTCGAGTTCGGCCTCACGCCCGTCGTCACCCTGCATCACTTCACCTGCCCCGCCTGGTTCGCGCAGGAGGGCGGCTGGATGAGCCCGACCGCGACCGAGCGGTTCGTGGCGTACGTGACGAAGGTCGTCGAGATCCTCGACGGAGTCGAGTGGGTCGTCACGATCAACGAGCCGAACATGCTCGCGATGATGACGATGCTGCAGGAAGCCATGCGATCAGGGCAGCTCTCGCAGTGGCAGAGCCCGACGATCGACGGCGAGGCGGAGCGCGAGCGCATCGCGGCGAACCTGCCGGTGGCCACCGAGGAGTTCTCGCGCCCGTTCATCGCCGCGCATCATGCGGTGCGCGACCTCATCCGCGAGCGCACCGGCGCCAAGGTCGGCTGGTCGGTCGCGAACGGCGCCCTCGAGCCGACGCCGGGCGATGAGGAGAAGTTCGCCGAGGTGCAGCGGCTGCAGGAGAACCTGTACCTCGAGGCCGCGCGCGGCGACGACTTCATCGGCGTGCAGTCGTACTCCAGCCAGCGGGTCGACGCGAACGGACTCGTCCCGCACCCCGAGCACCCCGACAACACCCTGACGGGTGCCGCGTACCGGCCGGATGCGCTCGGCATCGCGGTACGGCACGCCACCGCGGTGACCGGCGCACCCGCGCTCGTCACCGAGAACGGCATCGCCACTGCCGACGACGAACGGCGCATCGCCTACACGCAGACGGCGCTCGCGCACCTCGCCGGGGCGATCGCCGACGGCGTCGACGTGCGGGGCTACTTGCACTGGTCGCTGCTCGACAACTACGAGTGGGGTCACTGGGATCCGACGTTCGGCCTCATCGCCGTCGACCGCGAGACGTTCGTGCGCACGCCGAAGCCGAGCCTCGCCTGGCTCGGATCGGTCGGCAGTTCGAACGGCGCGACGATCGAACCGGCCGGTCCGGACGACGCCGCCTCAGCGGCATCCGACCTCGCCGACCTCGGAACCACCCGCTAGGAGCATCACGACCATGACCACGACGCTGTTCACCGACGGCTGGACCTTCCACCGCGCCGGCGACGAGACCGGGGAGCCGGTCCGGTTGCCGCACGACGCGATGATCGCCGAGCCGCGCTCGGCCGATGCCGCCACCGGCAACCACGGCGGGTACTTCCCGGGCGGGGTGTACCGCTACGCCAAGACCTGGCAGGTGCCCGCCGACGCGGCCGGGCGTCGGTACCGGGTGTGCTTCGAGGGCGTGTACGGCGACACGGTCGTGACGGTCGACGGCGTCGAGGTCGCCGCGTGCAACAGCGGCTACCGCGCATTCGAGGCCCCGCTCGGCGACCTCGCACCCGGGCACCAGGTGCGCATCGAAGTCTCGGTCGACAACTCGAAGACCCCGAACAGCCGCTGGTACACGGGCTCCGGCATCTACCGGCAGGTCTGGCTCGACGAGGTCGGCCGTAGGTCGTTCGCACGCGACGGCGTGCGCTTCACGACCCGGTCGATCGCCCCCGAGGGCGTCGTCGACGTCGCACTCGCAGTCGAGGGGTCCGACTCCGGCGACATCGCCTCCATCGAGCTGGCCGATGCCTCGGGCGAGGTGGTCGCGTCGGTCGAGCTCGCCGTGCTCGACGGAACGGCCGCGGGCGAGCTGCGCATCCCGTCGCCGCAGACCTGGTCGGCGGAGCATCCGCACCTGTACCGCGCTCGCGTGCGCCTGCTCGATGCATCGGGCTCGCTGCTCGACGAGCGTCGGGTCCGACTCGGGCTGCGCACGCTCGACGTCGATCCGCGTCATGGGCTGCGGATCAACGGCGAGCAGGTGCTGCTCCGCGGGGCGTGCGTGCACCACGACAATGGTCTGCTGGGCGCGGTGACGCTGCCGGCGGCCGAGTACCGGCGCGCGCGCATCCTCAAGGAGAACGGCTACAACGCGATCCGCTCGTCGCACAACCCGCTCTCGCGGCCCTTCCTCGACGCGTGCGACGAGCTCGGCCTCTACGTCATGGACGAGCTGACCGACGTGTGGTTCAACCACAAGACCAAGCACGACGGTGCCGACCGATTCGAGGAGGTCTGGCGGGATGACGCGCGCGCGATGGTCGCCGAGGACCGCAACCGGCCCTCGGTGATCATGTACTCCATCGGCAACGAGATCGGCGAGACCGCGACCGAGCGGGGAGTGAAGACGGCGGGGGAGATCGACGCGTTCCTGCGAGAGCTGGATGCGACCCGGCCGACGACGCTGGCGACGAACCTCCTCGTGAGCATGATGGCCAGCCGCGGCAGCTCCCCGTTCGAGAGCGAGACGTACACGGCCGAGCCCGGCACCGCGAAGCCCGAGAAGAAGTCGAGCACCGCGGCCAATGCGATGACGGCGAAGCTCGGACGCATCATGGAGCTCGCCTCGCGTCTGCCCGCCGCCGACAAGGCGAGCCGCGACGCATTCGCCCAGGTCCGGATCGCCGGCTACAACTACGCCTACGGCCGGTATGCGGGCGACCGCAAGAAATACCCGGAACGCGTGATCGTCGGCAGCGAGTCGATGCCCGGCGACCTGCCCGCCATCTGGAAGCGCGTCGAAGCCGTGCCCGGCGTCATCGGCGACTTCATGTGGACCGGGTGGGACTACCTCGGTGAGGCCGGCATCGGCACGTGGTCGTACGGCCAGGCGGCCGGGGGCATCAACAAGCCGTTCCCCGCGCTCCTCGCGGGCACCGGCGCGATCGATATCACCGGACTCCCCGGTGCGCCGACGCTGCTGGCGCGCGCGGTCTGGGGCCGCCTCGAGGCCCCGGCCATCGCGGTGCGCCCCATGCAGCACGCCGGCGAGCGCGCCAACAAGACCCCGTGGCGCAGCAGCGATGCCGTGCAGAGCTGGTCGTGGCGAGGTCATGCGGGCAAAGCCGAGATCGAGGTCTACTCCGCGGACGACGAGGTCGAACTGCTCCTCAACGGCCGCTCGCTCGGTCGCAGGGCCGCCGGCGCGCGCGTCGGATTCGTCGCCCGCTTCACGGCGACCTACGAGCCCGGCGAACTCGTCGCGGTCGGCTACCGCGGCAAGCGAGAGCGCGGGCGCTCGTCCTTGCGCTCGGCGGATGCCGCGGCGCTGCGACTGCGGTCCGAGCAGACCGGTCTCGCCGGGCCCGACGACCTCGCGTACGTGTGGGTCGAACTCGCCGACGGAGCCGGCATCGTCGACGTGAGCGCCGAGGATCGGATCACGGTGCAGGTCGACGGTCCGGCGGAGCTCGCCGGTTTCGGCAACGCCGCACCCATCACCGAGGACGGGTACACGGGCCGCGTCGCCCGCACGCACGACGGCCGGGCGCTCGCGATCCTGCGGGGGACCGGCGAAGCCGGCACCGTCACGCTCACGGCGCGCAGCGAGCGCCACGGGGTCGACGTCCTGCAGTTCGATGCCGCGTCGACGGCGCTTCCGGAAGTCCCGACGGCTCCGCCGGCGGCCAGCGTCAGGTCCTGACCGGCCGGCGGCGCTGCACTCCCGGGCGGGTACTCGCGAGGTCGTCGTGCAACGCGTGCGGAATAGATTGAGTTCACTCAATGTTGAGCACGCTACACACAATCGAGCTCGAGGGAACGATCATGCAGGCATTCACGGTGGAGCAGTACGGCGGAGCGATCGGCAAGGCCGAAGTCGGTGCGCCGGCGGTCGGGGAGCACGACGTGCTCGTGCGCATCGAGGCATCCGGGCTGAATCAGCTCGACGAGCGCATCCGCACCGGCGACTTCAAGCTCATCCTGCCGTTCGAACTCCCGGTCGTCCTCGGCAACGATTTCGCCGGCACGGTGGTGGAGACCGGCCCCGCCGTCACGACGTTCGAGCCCGGCGATCGAGTCTGGGCCCGGCCGGATCTGCACCGTCCCGGCACGCTCGCCGAGCTGATCGCGGTCGACGAATCCGTGCTCGCCCGGATGCCGGAGACCCTCGGGTTCGCCGACGCGGCGGCATTGCCGCTCACGGCGCTGACCGCGTGGCAGGCCTTCGTCGAACTGGGCGACGTGCAGCCGGGGCAGCTCGTGCTGATCCACGGAGGTGCCGGCGCGGTCGGCACCGTGGCGATCCAGATCGCGAAGCACCTCGGCGCCCGTGTCGCCACGACCGCGAGTGCCGCGGATGCGGAGTTCCTGCGGGGACTCGGCGCGGACGTCGTGATCGACTATCGCACCGAGGACTTCACCGAACGGGTCCGCGACGTCGACCTCGTGCTCGACATCCTCGGCGGTGAGAACCTGCTGCGATCGTTGCGGGTGCTCCGCCCCGGCGGGCTCGCGGTCGGCATCGCGGGCCCGCCCGACCCGGCGTTCGCGCGGGCGATCGGTGCGAATCCGGCACTCCGGCTCGGGGTGGCCGCACTGAGCCGGAAGGTGCGCTCCGAGGCGAAGCGACACGGGGTGCGCTACTCCTTCCTCTTCGTCCGGGCCGACGGAGCGCAACTGGCGCGCATCGCCGAGCTGGTGGATGCCGGGGCACTGCGTCCCTTCGTCGGCAAGGCCTGGCCGTTCGAGGAGGCCGCTGCGGCACTCGACGCGATGGCGCGCGGCGCGCGCGGCAAGCAGATCGTCCTCGTGGGCTCCGCGGAGCGGGGCGAGCAGGGATGAGAGGATGGCGAAACGGGCGTGCGAGCGCCCGGTTCGCCCTCCGGGGCCGAGTTCGCTGCAGGATCGAATGTCCGGAGGTCGCGCATGCAGACACCGTCGTCGTCCACCGGGCGCCGTGAACGCAACCGGCTCGACAAGCTGGAGCGCATCACGGCGGCAGCCCGGGAGCTGTTCGCCGCGCGCGGCGTCGACGAGGTGACGACGCAGCAGGTCGCGGACCTCGCGGATGTCGGATCGGGCACCGTCTTCCTCTATGCGAGATCGAAGAGCGAGCTGCTCCTGCTCTCGCAGAACGCCGAGTACGCCGACGCGCTCGAACGCGGCCGTATCGACGAGGCCCGGGCTCTCGATCCGATCGACGCGATCGTGGCGATCCTCCGGCCCGTGGTGGAGTGCAATCGGAAGCACCCCGCCAACGGACGGGCGTATCTGCGCGAACTCGTCTTCGGCGATGCGAGCGAGCCCTTCCATCGGGCGGCACGCGAGCTCAGCGAGGCGACGGGCGACCTCGTCGTGGAGTCGCTGATCCGGCGAACGGCCCTGGAACGGCCGACGGCCGAAGCGACCGGGCGGATCGTCGC
Organism: Agromyces seonyuensis; assembly: GCF_009789225.1. Classification (GTDB taxonomy): domain Bacteria; phylum Actinomycetota; class Actinomycetes; order Actinomycetales; family Microbacteriaceae; genus Agromyces; species Agromyces seonyuensis. The sequence continues at coordinate 9,999 of NZ_WSTA01000026.1, forward strand.
GGGCATCCAGCTGCACGCGATGGCCACGGCGGGACCCGACGCCGCCGCTGCGGACGTCGTCGAGGAGATCCGCGGCCAACTCGCGATCCTGTTGGGCTGATCCGCACGCGGTCCCGCGGCGGCGACCGCGGAGTCCGCCGCCGGCCCGGCAGGCTGCCGACCGCGATAGCCTCGATACGTGGCCCCCGACCTCGAACGACTGCTCGCCGACGCGCCCTATTCGGGCACCGAGCTGGCCGTGCGTTCCGGAGTCTCCCGCTCGACCCGCCACCGCATCCTCACCGGCGAGGTCGATCCGCGCCTCGGCACGCTCCGCGAACTGGCGATCGCCGCGGGCTACGACCTCGAGCTCTCGTTCGTGCCGCTCTCCGATCCGGATGCCGCGTGGGCGGCGCGAACCCTGATCGACCGCACGTTCCTCGTCGAACCGACGGCGGGCGTGGAGCAGTGGGTCTCGCGGCTGCGGCGGATCGTGCCCGACGGCGACGCCCTGCGGATCGCGCGAGCTGCGGGGGAGGCGTCGGCGTTGCTGCGTCGGCCCGGCACGCTGTTCCGCGCAGGGCGGGTCGCGGAGTCCGATCTCGCGGCGGCGGCGGAGCTCGTCGACGGGCGATGGGCGGCATCCGGCTCCGCGGTGCTCCAACGCCTCGACCCCGATGCGGCGATCGCGGGCCCGATCATCCTGTACACGGACGACCCGGTGGGCTTCGCGGAGCTCCTCCCGGAACTGCGCTCGTGCGAGCCCGAGGCGGCCGCCCTCGTCATCGCGCCCTACGCCGAGGAACTCGGCATCGACACGAGAACGGACGGTGCGTTGCGGCTCGTGGCGCCCGTCCAAGGACTCATCGACGCGTTCGGCGTCGGGGGAGCCCTCGGCGCTGCTGCTGCCGCCGTGGCCGGACGTTGGTAGGACCGGCGGGCGGCCGTCGCCCGTCATCCGATCGGCGACACCCCGTGATCGGCGCTTGACCCCCGTTTCGGGGACGCGTTCAATAGCGATGGCGTGCGATTTCGCGCGCCGACGCATCACGAAACGGAGCGCTTCATGTCCGACGCCGCCTACCGCCAGCCTGCCGATCTGCCGAGCGACGAGGTGGACGCCGTCATCGACGGACCGGGCGCGACGAAGCCGGCGAGCGGGTTCCGCATCAATCGGGATGCGCGCTTCCTCATCGTCGTGGGCCTGGCGTTGCTCATCCTCTTCCTCTGCTTCATCTTCCTCATCGCGTTCCGTCCCACGAGCGAGGCCGTGGTCGCCCTCGGCGTGGTCGTCGCGGCGATGACGGCGATCGTCGTCGTGCACTACACGGTCTCGGTGACGCTGCGTCAGGTCGCCGATGCGCGCTCGGCCGCCGAGGCCGCCGAGGAGCGCGCAGCGGCCGCGGAGTCGTCGCTGCGGGAGTCCGACGCCTGGGCCGCCCAGATGGAGTCGGGTCTCCGCGTCGCCGTGGCGAAGCTCGGTGCGGCCGGTGTGTCGACGACCGACGTCCAGCGCGCGGCGGGCACGCCCGACGGCTTCTTCTGATCCTCGCTCCGAGCAGCGAGACGACGGGCGTCCCTTCGGGGGCGCCCGTCGTCGCTGTCAGAGCTCCCAGTGGTCGAGCGCTGCAGCCGGACCGTCGCCGTCGAACTCGCGTACGAGCAGTCGCGAGCGCACGCCGGCGACCCCCGGCACGTCGTGCAGGTCCCGGAGGATCGCGATGCTCAGCAACTCCTGGTCCGGCGCGCTCACCGTCAGGATGATGTCGGGTTCGCCGGCCGTGAGCTGCGCACGCTCCACGAACGGCAGATCGGCGAGCGTCTTCGCGATCCCCTGCGGATCCGCGTCCTCGGCGACGTGGACGATGACGATGGCCGCCACCTCCAGCCCGAGCGCCGCCCGGTCGACCTGCGCGCCGAATCCCGTCAGCACGCCGCGGCGCACGAGCTGCTGCAGTCGATTGTGCGCCGCAGTGCGGGAAATATGCACCCGCTCCGCGATCGTGCGCACCGACAAGCGGCCGTCGCGGCTCAATTCCGCGACGATCCGACGGTCTATCCGATCGAGCGGCGGATGCGCCGCTCGAGCCCCCACATGTTCAGTCATGAACGTCCCCCACGTTCCACCTGCTTCAGCCTAGCGAAGTCGAGCCCGCCAGCGTCGGAGAGATCCGTGGACGGGGGCGTGGCGGATCCACGCCGGCGTGATCCGCTGCAGGATCCGCAACGTCCGCATCCACCCGTCGAAGGCGCGCTGCGCCCGCGGCGTCCACCGGATGCCGTAGTCGTCGCGGATCTTCGGCGGCAGCAGCCCGGCGGTCACGAGGCGCACGAGGGGCATGAGGCCGCTGGCGAGCGGAGCCGGGAGCGCCGTCGGGAAGAGCAGCGACCGGGCGACGTGCCGGGCCTCGTCGGTGACCTCGAGGCTCGCGAGCCGCTCCGCCCAGTAGGCGTCGAACGCGGCGGGGGAGTCGGGCCAGTCCTCGGCGGGCATCTGCAGCCGGGTGCCGAGCGCGGCGTAGCCCGCCAGCAGCGCCGCGCGGCCGGGCGCGTCGAGCGGGCGGATGACCCGTCCCTCGAGGTCGATCGCCACGGCGAAGAGCGTCGCGGCGACCCAGCGCTGCGCGTCGACGTCGAAGGCCCGGTAGGCGGGTGCGGCGTCTCCCTCGGCGCTCCGGACCGGGGCGTGGGCGCGGTTGACCCGGCGCGCCGCCGCGCGAACGATCTCGGCGTCGCCGAAGACGATCGCGTAGAGGTAGTCGAGGGTGCCGACGAGTCGGTCGAGCGGGCGCCCCGCGAAGTCGCTGTGCCGGGCGACCCCGGCGGCGACGCGCGGGTCGGCGAGTTGCAGCAGGATCGCCGCGCCGCCCCCGGCGAGCAGGATGCCTTCGGCGGCGTGCCGGCGCAGCAGCAGTTCATCGTCGCTCACCCTCCCAGTCGACCGCACTCCGCCGCTGGGGGCAACTCGACGATTCACCGGGAATTTCCATACGTGGGAATAGATTGCCGAGGCACGCGTTGTAGCGTGGTACGGCCGTTCGGCCCCCACGACGATGAAACGGAGTCATCCCTATGACCACGACCGCGAACACGATCGAGATCCCCGGCTACAAGGTCGGCACCTGGGTCGTCGACCCCTCCCACAGCGAGGTCGGCTTCCAGATCCGTCACCTCATGATCAGCAAGGTCAAGGGCAAGTTCGAGCGCTTCGACGCGACCTTCACGACCGCCGAGAACCCGCTCGAGTCCACGGTCACCGCCTCCGCCGAGGTCGCCTCGATCGACACGAACGACGCCAACCGCGACGGCCACCTCCGCACCGGCGACTTCTTCGACGCCGAGAACACCCCGACGATCGACTTCGTCTCCACCGGCGTGCGCGTGGAGAAGGGCGACTTCAAGGTGGACGGCGACCTGACCATCCGCGGCATCACCAAGCCCGTCACCTTCGACTTCGAGTTCGGCGGCTTCGGCCCCGACGCCTACGGCAACTACAAGGCCGGCTTCGAGGCGAAGACCGTCGTCAAGCGCGAGGACTTCGGCCTCACCTGGAACGCCGCCCTCGAGACCGGTGGCTTCCTCCTCGGCGACGACGTCACCATCACGCTCGACGTGCAGGCGGCCCTCCAGGCCTGACCTGCCCAGCAGCGCCCCCGGGGCGGCCTCCGATCCGTTCGGAGGCCGCCCCGTTCTCATTCCGGCGCGCCCATGATCTGCTCGCGGACCCGGCGCAGGTCTTCGAGCAGCGCGCCGATCAGGAGCCAGTGCTTCGGATGCGGCTCGGCGACGGCGATCGGCGCGGTCAGCACCGGGATCGCAGCCGTCTCCGTGGGCGACGGCTCGCCCGCGTGCTCCCGCAGCACGAGTCGCAGGTCGTGGGACGCCCGCTCGAGGTCCTGCGCGATCGCCGTCACGGTCGGCTCGGCGAGCAGCCCGACGTCCCAGTGGTCGTGGACCGTCCGCGTCATCCCGACGATCTGCGTGACGAGGGGGAGCACCCGGTCGTAGACGACGTGCTGATCGGCGAGGTCCTCCCGCTTGCCGCCGCGACGAGGGTTCAGCATGAGACTGTCGTCGGCCGTCTCGAGGGAAGCACGGGCCGTCTCGGCGAGGTCACGGCAGTGCCGCGCCGCGGCGAGCATCCCGTCGAGCTCGGGTCGCGTCTGGGGGTGCCGGAGCGAGTAGGCCAAGCGGTCGAGCGCGGAGGCGAGCTCGTCGCCGAGGGCGAGGATCGCGGCTCGGGCCGGACCGATCTCGACCGGCGGGACGATGGCCGTGTTCACGACCACGCCGATGGCGGCGCCGACGATCGTCTCGAGCACCCGGTCGACGGCGTAGATCGGGTCGGAGGCGCCGACGGAGAGCACGAGCATCGCGCTCACGACGATCTGCGTCGTCGTGCCCTGCGTGAGGCGCAGCGCCCACGAGAGGAAGATCGCGAGCACGATCGCCGAGAGCACGACCCACGTGTTCGCCTCGAACCAGATGTTGAGCAGGAACGCCAGGGTGACGCCGAGGATGACGCCGAGCGAGCGCTCGATCGCCTTGCCGAGCGACTGGTTCACGCTCGGCTGCACGACGAGCAGCGCGGCGATCGCACCGAAGACGGGCAGGCCCTGGCTGAACACGAGCCCGCACACCGCCCACGCGACGCTCGTCGCGATCGCGACCTTGGCCGTCTGGATGATCGGCAGTCGCTGGGCCGTCGTCAGCTTCGGTCGCCACGCCACGGGCTCAGGCTAGCCCGCAGCCACCCGGATGTCCCCGAGCGGCGTGCCCGTGAACCGGGCCCAGCGCGCGAGCGCGGGGCGGAAGCGCTCGGGCTTCGCGGCCGACCAGGACTCGAACGGCCGCAGCTCGACGTCGCCGGAGCGGGCGCTGCCGGCGCGCTTCCAGGTGCCGACGATCCGGCCGCCGTCGACGAGGACGGGCTGGAAGACGCCGTTGCCGCCGGGGATGACGCGGTCGTGGTGCGCCGGTTCGCACACGGGCGTGCGATCGCGATAGCCGAGGAAGTACTCGTCGAAGCCGGCCAGGGCGTGCGCCCCGGCGGGCGTGCGCGGCGGTTCGGGCGCGTCGGCCGCGGCGAAGCGACCGTCGGGGGCCGGCACGAGGGCGTCGCCCGCGAGCGCGACGGCCTCGCGTGCCAGCCCGAGCGTGAGTCCGGTCCACCACGCGAGATCCGCGGGGGTGACCGGGCCATGGCCGCGCGCGTACCCGACCGCGAGCTCGGCGAGCACCTGGTCGCGCTCGAGGGCCGGCGTCGGTCCGATCCAGTCGTCCAGGAGCGCGAAGCGCTGACCGTTCCCCTCGACCGGGCCGCAGCAGAGCCGCGCTTCGAGGGCGAGCCACCAGATGAGGTGGTACCCGCGGCCGGCGCCGGTGGCGATGCCCTCGGCTTCCCAGGCGGCGAGGAGTTCGGCGCGGGAGCGGGACGCGCCGCCGGCGAGCTCGCGCTCGGCGATCGCGTCGGCACGGGCGAGGATCGCGCCGTCGAGTTCGAGCTGCTCGTGCCGCCGTGCGGCGGATCGCAGGGTGCGCGCGGCCGTCAACGACAGGATGCCGCGCAGGAGGCGTGCCTCGACGAGGTGCAGGGTGCCGCGGAACGGCCACGACCGCACGATGCGACGCCGCTCGAGCGCGGCATCCACCTCGCCCGCCGTGCCGCCGGGCACGCGTGCTCCGAGGACCCAGCGCGCCTGCCCGAAGTCCTGCGCCTGCACGGCGACGAGCCGCGCGAGCACGGCTTCGGGATCGGCGAAGCCGCGAGCGGGGCCGGCGAGCCCGTGGGCTGCCAGGCGCCGGGCGCGCAACGAGGGATCAGCGACCATGCCGCCCAGCCTGGCGGCGACCCCGGACATCCGCGACCCAGGATGGGGTCGTAGAATGGGAGATCGTGCCCGTTCGGGCGCTCATCCCTTGGACTCCCGGAGGTTCCGCCGTGCTCGCCGTCACCGATCTCGAGATCCGCGTCGGCGCGCGCGTGCTCATGGAGCACGTCAACTTCCGCGTGAGCCCCGGGGAGAAGATCGGCCTCGTCGGCCGCAACGGCGCCGGCAAGACGACCCTCACCAAGACGCTCGCGGGCGAGACGATCCCGACCGGCGGTCACATCGCCCGCTCCGGCGAGATCGGCTACCTGCCGCAGGACCCGCGCTCCGGCGATCCCGAGATGCTCGCGCGCACGCGCATCCTGGATGCCCGCGGGCTCGGCACGATCGCGCTCGGCCTGCACGAGGCCTCGATGGCGATGACCTCCGACGACGAGGCCGTCGCCGCGAAGGCGATGAAGAAGTACGGCAACCTCACCGACCGATTCGAGGCGCTCGGCGGTTACGCCGCGGAGGCCGAAGCCGCCTCGATCGCCTCGAACCTCAACCTGCCCGACCGCATCCTCGACCAGCCGCTGAAGACGCTCTCGGGCGGCCAGCGCCGACGCATCGAGCTCGCCCGCATCCTCTTCAGCGCCGCCGAGACGATGATCCTCGACGAGCCGACGAACCACCTCGACGCCGACTCGGTCGTGTGGCTGCGCGAGTTCCTGAAGACCTATCAGGGCGGCGTCATCGTCATCAGCCACGACGTGGAGCTCGTCGGCGAGGTCGTCAACCGCGTCTTCTACCTCGATGCGAACCGTTCCGTCATCGACATCTACAACATGGGCTGGAAGCACTACCTGCGTCAGCGCGCCGCGGACGAGGAGCGTCGCAAGAAGGAGCGCGTCAACGCCGAGAAGAAGGCCGACGCCCTGAAGCTGCAGGCCGCGAAGTTCGGTGCGAAGGCCTCGAAGGCCGCCGCCGCCCATCAGATGGTCGCGCGTGCCGAGAAGCTGCTCGCGGGACTCGACGAGGTGCGGGCGGTCGACCGCGTCGCGAAGCTCCGCTTCCCGACGCCCGCACCGTGCGGTCGCACCCCGATCAGCGCCGCCGACCTGTCGAAGTCGTACGGCTCGCTCGAGATCTTCACCGCCGTCGACCTCGCGATCGATCGCGGCTCCAAGGTCGTCATCATCGGCTTCAACGGCGCCGGCAAGACCACGCTGCTGCGCATCCTCGCGGGCGTCGACGCACCCGACACCGGCACGGTGGAGCCCGGACACGGCTTGCGCGTCGGCTACTACGCGCAGGAGCACGAGACGATCGACGTCGCGCGCAGCGTGCTCGAGAACATGGTCTCCTCGTCGCCGAACCTCACCGAGACCGAGGCCCGCAAGGTGCTCGGCTCGTTCCTGTTCACGGGCGACGACGTGCACAAGCCCGCCGGCGTGCTCTCCGGCGGCGAGAAGACCCGGCTCGCCCTCGCGATGATCGTCGTCTCCGGCGCGAACGTGCTGCTGCTCGACGAGCCCACGAACAACCTCGACCCCGCTAGCCGTGCCGAGATCCTCGACGCGCTCGCCCACTACGAGGGTGCGGTCGTGCTCGTCTCGCACGACCCCGGCGCCGTCGAGGCGCTGAACCCCGAACGCGTGCTCATCCTCCCGGACGGCGTCGAGGACCACTGGAGCGCCGAGTACCAGGAGCTCATCGAGCTGGCCTGATCGCCCGCCGGGCAGCGATCGACGGGCGTTCGCCCGTCGGGGCCTATCGTCGGTCGAGGATCTCGTCCTCGAGGTCGGCGTCGGCGTCGCGTCGCTTCATCGCCTTCGGCGTGGAGCGGAGCGAGCGCGACGCACCGCGGCCGGCGAGCGGATCGACGAGCACCGTGCCGGTCGGTTCGCCCGACTCGGCCGCGAGCTCTTCGGCCAGGAGCCGCTCGCGGCGCGCGAACCACCAGATCGCCACGAAGCCCATGATCGCGTAGACGAACCACTGCAGCGCGTACGAGAGGTGGGGGCCTTCGTTGCGTTCCGGCCGGGGGAGCGCGAGGGGTGCGTCCGCGGACGCGTCGTCGGCGTCGGTGTGCACGAGGATGCCGTAGGCGGCCGTGTACGACGGGTCGGCGAAGCGCGAGGCCGCATCCTGGAGGTCGACGCTCGCGAGCGTCCGGTCGGTGCCGGAGCGGCCGCTGATGGCGCCCTCGTCGGCTTTCAGCCGTGCGGCGATGGTGACCGTGCCGGCAGGGGGATCGGGGATGACGCCGAGCACGCCGGACTCGTCGCGCGGGATCCACCCGCGGTCGACGAAGAAGACCGTGCCGTCGCTCGTGCGGAAGGGCGTGATGACCTCGTAGCCGACGGTGCCGCTGAGGGGACGGTTGCGCACCGCGAGCTGCTCGTCGGCGAGGTACTGCCCGGTCAGCTCGACCGGCAGCCACTTGGACGCCACGTCGAATGCCGCGGGGTCGGGCAGCACCTCGTCGACCGGCACGGGGTCGTGGTCGTAGTTCGCGTCGATCCGCGCGATCTCGGTGAGGGCTTCGACGCGGCGGTTGACCTGCCAGACGCCGAGGAAGCAGCAGGCGATGGCGAACACGACGACCGCGGCGAGCCACGGCAGCCAGCGGCGCGAGAAGACGGCGCGCACGTCGTCCATCAGACCTCCTCCGCTTCCGCTTCGAGTGCCTGGGCCGACACGGGGAACCCGCGGCTCGAGAGGAATCCCGTCAGGAACTCCAGGTGCTCCCCGCACGCGAGCCAGGTCTTCGTGCGGCCGTCGGTGTGGATCTTCGGGTTCGACCAGACCACGGCGTGCACCGCGGGCGCCGTGCACCCCGCGCGCGAGCACTGGCGGTAGCCGGGCTCGCCGGAACCGAGGCCGATCACCCGTCGCTCCCGTCGGGACGGCGCGCGTCGCCGTCCGCGGGCGCGCTCGGAGTCGCATCCTCATCGGGCTCGCCGACGCGACGGATGCCGCCGGGGCGCAGGACCGCGCCGCCGCGGGAGCCCCGCACGACGTTCGCGCTCACGACGGCGAAGTAGGGCAGGAAGACGGCGCCGAGCACCGGCAGGACCATCCACCAGCCTCGCAGGAACGGGAGCACGGCGATGCAGGCGACGCGGATGCCCATCATCACCAGGTACTGGATCATGCGTCCCCGTCGCTCCTCGTCGGGCGACGGCGGCAACGACGTGATCGTGCTGCGCTCGTGTCTCATGCTGCTGCCGGGTTCCTCGCGGCTCCTCCCGGCTCCAGCCTACGTCGCCGCAGGCTGAGCGGACGCCCGGGGAGCCGGGCGGCTCGACGGGCCGGGCGGCGGGCATACGGCCGCCTCTACACTGGGACGCGGCCCGCCGCAGGGCCGAGATCGAACCCGAAACGGAGCCACCGCATGACCCAGCCCCGCACCGTCCTCGTCACGGGAGGCAACCGCGGCATCGGCCGCGCGATCGCCGCCGAGTTCGTCCGCCAGGGCCACCGCGTCGCCGTGACCGCCCGTTCCGGCGAGGGCCCCGAAGGCACGCTCACGGTCCGCGCCGACGTCACGGACGCCGCGAGCGTCGACGCCGCGTTCACCGCGATCGAGGCCGAACTCGGCCCCGTCGAGGTCGTCGTCGCGAACGCCGGCATCACGCGCGACATGCTCCTGCTGCGCATGAGCGAGGACGACTTCGAGCAGGTGATCGACACCAACCTCACCGGCGCCTTCCGCGTCGTCAAGCGGGCCTCGAAGGGGATGCTGCGCGCCAAGTTCGGCCGCATCGTGCTGATCTCCAGCGTCGTCGGCCTCTACGGCGGCGCCGGCCAGGTCAACTACTCCGCGTCGAAGGCCGGGCTCGTCGGCATGGCGCGGTCGCTCACGCGCGAGCTCGGCTCCCGCGGGATCACCGCGAACGTCGTCGCTCCCGGCTTCATCGAGACCGACATGACCGACGAACTGCCCGCCGAACAGCAGGCCGACTACAAGAAGGCCATCCCGGCCGGCCGCTTCGCGACCCCGGACGAGGTCGCCCGGGTCGTCGCGTGGCTCGCCGGCGACGACGCCGCCTACATCTCCGGCGCGGTCATCCCCGTCGACGGCGGCCTCGGCATGGGCCACTGAGCCGCCTGCACGAATCGACGACGGCCGCCCCGGATCGGGGCGGCCGTCGTCGTGTCGTGTCGGGTCACGCGGCGGGCGGGAGCCCCAGCAGCGGCAGCACCTGCGCGAGGTCGCGGTCGGCGATCACGACGTCGGCCCGCTCGCGCACGAGCGGCTTCGCGCAGAAGGCGACGCCGAGCGCAGCCCGCTCGAGCATCCTGAGGTCGTTGGCGCCGTCGCCCACGGCCACCGTGCGTTCGATCGGGATGCCCGATGCGGCCGCCCATTCCTCGAGGGCCGTGCGCTTCGCCTCCGCATCGATGATCGGGCCGTCGACGGCGCCGGTGAGCGCGCCGTCGGCCGTGCCGAGCCGGTTGGCCCGGCAGTAGTCGAGACCGAGGCGTTCGGCGACGGGGTCGAGCAGTTCGTGGAAGCCGCCGGAGACGACGCCGACGGCCCCGCCCGCGGCCTGGACCGCGGCCACGAGCGCTGACGCGCCCTGCGTCGGCGTCATCTGCGAACGAGCCCGGTCGAGCACCTCGAGGGGGGTGCCGGCGAGCGTCGCGACGCGCTCCACGAGGCTCTCGGCGAAGTCGAGCTCGCCGCGCATGGCTCGCTCGGTGACGCGGGCGACGAGTTCCAGGCTGCCCGCCTCGGCGGCGAGCAGCTCGATCGCCTCCTGGTCGATGAGCGTGGAGTCGGCATCGAGCACGACGAGGAACCGCGGGCCCCCGGGCGCCGCTGTGCTCACGCCTGGGCCGCCGGCTCGGGCTCGGCGGGCTGGGCGGCCCGCACGCGCGACCCCTTGCCGACCACGGTGATGCCGGACTCCGTGACCATGTACCCGCGCGCGAGGTCCGCCGCGCGGTCGACGCCGATCTCGGCGCCCGCCTCGACGACGACCTCCTTGTCGAGGACCGCCCGGTGCACGGTCGCGCCGGCCTCGATGCGCGCACGGTCGAACAGGATGGAGTCGACGACCTTCGCGCCGGAGCCGATCGTCGACCAGGGGCCGACGACGCTGCGCTCGACGTGCGCGCCCGACACGACGGTGCCGAGCGAGACGATCGAATCGATGACCGTGCCGAGCGCTCCCTTCGCGTCGCGCGTGAACTTCGCGGGCGGCGAGTTGACCTGCTGGTTGTAGATGGGCCACTCGCGGTTGTACAGATTGAAGACGGGCAGCACCGAGATGAGGTCCTGGTGCGCGTCGAAGAACGAGTCGATCGTCCCCACGTCGCGCCAGTAGTAGCGGTCCCGGTCGGTCGAGCCCGGCACGATGTTGCGCTTGAGGTCGTAGACGCCGGCGGCGCCCTGCGCGACGAAGGCCGGGATGATGTCGCCGCCCATGTCGTGGCCCGAGTCGGTGCGCTCGCCGTCGCGCAGCACCGCGTCGATGAGCGCGGAGGCCGTGAAGACGTAGTTGCCCATCGACGCGAAGACCTCGCCGGGGGAGTCGGCGAGTCCTTGCGGGTTCGTGGGCTTCTCGAGGAAGCGGGCGATGCGCTCGGGCCGGGCCGGGTCGACCTCGATGACGCCGAATTGATCGGCGAGCCCGATCGGCTGGCGGATGGCCGCGACCGTGGCCTCGGCACCGGAGGCGATGTGCGCCTCGAGCATCTGGTCGAAGTCCATCCGGTACACGTGGTCGGCGCCGACGACGACGATGTAGTCGGGCTGCTCGTCGTAGATGAGGTTGAGCGACTGCAGGATCGCATCGGCGGAGCCCGAGAACCAGCGCTTGCCGAGACGCTGCTGGGCGGGCACCGAGGCGACGTACGAGCCGAGCAGGCCGCTCATGCGCCAGGTCTGGGAGACGTGGCGGTCGAGCGAGTGCGACTTGTACTGGGTCAGGACGACGATCTGGCGCAGGCCCGAATTGATGAGATTCGAGAGCGCGAAATCGATGAGCCGGTACTGGCCGCCGAAGGGGACCGCGGGCTTCGCCCGGTCCTCCGTGAGCGGCATGAGTCGCTTTCCCTCGCCACCGGCGAGGACGATTCCGAAGACTTTGCGCGGCGCCATGCGGACAGCGTAGCGACCGCGGATGCTCCGCTGCCGACGACTTCGAAACACGACGTGAACTGCGCTGCGCTAGCGTGTCGCCATGCGCGTCGACGTCCTCACCCGAGAGTATCCGCCGGAGGTCTACGGGGGTGCCGGCGTGCACGTCGCCGAGCTCGTCCGGGCCCTCCGAACCGACCTCGACGTGGTCGTGCGCTGTTTCGGCGCACCCCGATCCGAAGCCGGCACCGTCGCGTACGCCGCGCCCGCCGAGCTGGCCGACGCCAACGCGGCGCTCGCGACGATGGGCACCGACCTCCTGATGGCGCGCGACGCGATCGGCGCCGATCTCGTGCACTCGCACACCTGGTACGCGAACTTCGCGGGCCGCGTCGCCTCGCAGCTCCACGGCATCCCGCACATCGCGACGGCGCACTCGCTCGAACCGCTGCGTCCCTGGAAGGCCGAGCAGCTCGGCGGCGGCTACCGGCTCTCGTCGTGGATCGAGCGCGACGCGCTCGTCGGCGCCGACGCCGTCGTGGCGGTGAGCGACGGGATGCGCCGCGACCTCCTGCGCGCCTACCCCGACCTCGACCCGGCGCGCGTCGAGGTCGTCTACAACGGCATCGATCCGGAGGACTGGCAGCCCGTCGACGATCCCGACCTGGTGCGTTCGCTCGGCGTCGACCCCGATCGGCCGTCCGTCGTCTTCGTCGGACGCATCACCCGGCAGAAGGGCCTGCCCTATCTGCTCCGCGCCGCGGCGCTGCTCGATCCGGCCGTGCAGCTCGTGCTCTGCGCCGGCGCAGCCGACACCCCGGAGATCCTCGCCGAGGTCGAGGGGCTCGTCGCGGGGCTCCGCGAGCATCGCGACGGCGTCGTCTGGATCGACCGGCACCTGCCCCGGCGCGAGCTCTCGGCGCTGCTCACGTCCGCGACGACGTTCGTGTGCCCCTCGATCTACGAGCCCCTCGGCATCGTGAACCTCGAGGCCATGGCGTGCGGCGCCCCGGTGGTCGGCACGGGCACGGGCGGCATCCCCGAAGTCGTCCTCGACGGCGTCACGGGCGTCATCGTGCCCATCGAGCAGTTGCAGGACGGGACGGGCACCCCGCTGGACCCGGACCGCTTCGTGGCCGATCTGGCCGAGGCGATCTCGCAGGTCGTCGCCGATCCCGAGCGCGCCCGCGCCATGGGCGCGGCCGGTCGCACCCGCGCCGTCCGCGACTTCTCGTGGACGACGATCGGCGAGCGCACGCGCGACCTCTACGAGCGCGTGCTCGCCGCGCCGCGTCGATGACGGCGCGCCGCATCGCCGACCGTTCCCGCATCCCGAACGCTCGTCGGGCGTTGCCTGAACGTCCAGTCCGGACGGATAGCATGGTGAGCATGGCGAGTACCGTGCTGCAGTTCGACGACGTGTCCGTGGTCCGAGACGGATCGACGATCCTCGACTCGATCGACTGGACGGTGACGGACGACCAGCGCTGGGCCGTGCTCGGACCGAACGGGGCGGGCAAGACGACGCTCCTGCAGATGGCCGCCGCCGCGATGCACCCGAGCAGCGGCACCGTGCACGTGCTCGGCGAGCAGCTCGGCAAGGTCGACGTCTTCGAACTGCGCCCGATGATCGGCTTCGCCTCGACGACCATGGCCCGTCGCATCCCGGCCAACGAGACCGTGCTCGACTCGGTCCTCACCGCCGCGTACTCGGTCACCGGCCGCTGGCGCGAGGAGTACGAGACCATCGACGAGCGTCGCGCCAACCGGGTGCTCTCGGAGTGGGGCCTCGAGGGCTTCGCCGACCGCCGGTTCGGCAGCCTGAGCGACGGCGAGCAGAAGCGCGTCCAGATCGCCCGAGCGGTCATGACCGACCCGGAGCTCCTGCTCCTCGACGAGCCGGCTGCGAGCCTCGACCTCGGCGCCCGCGAAGAGCTCGTCGGCCTCCTGGGCGGCTACGCGGCCTCGCAGGCTTCCCCGGCGATCGTCATGGTCACCCACCACGTCGAGGAGATCCCGACGGGCTTCACGCACGCGCTGCTGCTCGCCGCGGGCAAGATCGTCGCGGCCGGCCCGTTCGCCGAGGCGCTCACGTCAGAGACGCTCACCGAGACCTTCGGACTGCCGATCGAGCTCACGGAGCAGAACGGGCGCTTCTCCGCGCGCGCCACGCGCTGAGCCACGCCGATCGAACGCACTTCCTGCCTTTCGGGCGGATCTGCTAAGATCGTTTGTCGGCCCCCGGGCCGTTCATGCTTTCGCGCGCGAAGAGCCGTGCCTGCCAGACTTCGGTCAAGGGGCGCTGTGCTGGCGAGGCGAATCCGTACATTTCCCGATCCACGACAGCACTCAGGAGTCTCCATGAAGACCGACATCCACCCCGCCTACGAAGCCGTCGTCTTCCGCGACCTCGCTTCGGGCGAGACGTTCCTGACGCGTTCGACGGTGTCCAGCGACAAGACCATCGAGCTCGACGGCGTCACCTACCCCGTCATCGACGTCGAGATCTCCTCGGCCTCGCACCCGTTCTACACGGGCAAGCAGCGCATCCTCGACTCGGCCGGCCGCGTCGAGAAGTTCAACCAGCGCTTCAAGGGCTTCGGCTCCAAGTAAGCCCGCGCCCCGTCAGGGGAACGATGCACGAAGGCCCCGCCGATTCGGCGGGGCCTTCGTCGTATCCGGAGCCGTCGCTCCCTCAACGTTCCGCTCGGAGCCGTCGTGCCGGAGTCGTTGTGCGCGGAGCCGCTCGGGACCGATCCGCTTGCAGGCGGCGGCCGCGGCGGCATCGCGCATCCGCTCGGCGCAGCCTGGTCGGGCGGATGCCTCGGCGGGCGTCAGCGCACCGGCCAGGTGCCCGAGGTCGTGAACGACGGCTCGGTGCGTCGGCGGAACTGCTGGTAGGACTCGGCCTGCTCACGCGCCCAGTCGATCTGGCGACGGTGCAGCTCGTCGGCCTCGACCTCGAGGAGCTGCGGGTACCGGTTGCCGATGGCCTGGGCGAGCCGGCCCGCCGCCACGGCGTCGGCGCCGGCGTCGTGGGCGGACTCGAGCGGGACGCCGTAGTGCTCGGTCGTCGCGGTGAGCGTGCGCTTGCCGCGACGGTAGCGCTCGACGGCCTTGTCGAGCACGAACGGGTCGATGATCGGGCCCGGCGTCTCGAGCGGCGGGATCGCATAGCGGATCGCCTCGCGGTCGATGACGCTGAAGTCGTAGGCCGCGTTGTAGGCGACGATCGGCAGTCCGGCCGCGAGCAGGGCGGCGAGCCGGTCGACGATCTCGGCGACGCCGACGTGCGCCGGAAGCCCCTCCGCGCGGGCGCGCTCGGTGCTGATGCCGTGGACCGCGGCCGCCCCGGCCGGGATCTCGACGCCGGGATCGATGAGCCACTCGTGGCGCTCGACGATCTCGCCGTCGGCGTCGAGGACGCCGAGGAACGCCGTCACGACGCGCGCGGTCTCGACGTCGACGCCCGTCGTCTCGAGGTCGAAGACCGCGAGCTTGGTCGCCCAGGAGTCGGTCGTCTCGGTGAAGTCGAAGAGCATCGGATCCGTCATGGCGTCCACGGTACGGGGCACCGGCGACACGGCCGGTCCGACGTGCCGTCCAGGCGCGGCTCGTAGACTGTGGGCGATGTCCGCGAACTCTCCCTACGACGCCCGACTGCGCCGCATCCCGACGCGCGAGCACCGCGCCGGGATCGCCGGCGCCGAGACCCGCTGGTGGGAGTACGGCGAGCCGGATTCGGACACGACGCTCGTCTTCGTGCACGGCTTCCGCGGCGACCACCACGGCCTCGAGCCGGTCATCGCGTTCCTGCCCGGCGTGCGGATCCTCGCGCCCGACCTGCCCGGCTTCGGCGCCTCCGGCGCGCTGCCCGTCGCCCACGACATCGACGGCTACGCGGGCTGGCTCGACGCGTTCATCGCCGCCCAGGCGCTGCCCGAGCCGCCCGTCGTGCTCGGCCACAGCTTCGGCTCCATCGTGGTCGCCGCGGCCGTCGCCGACGGTCTGCCGGCCGAGCGGGTCATCCTCGTCAACCCCATCGGTGCACCGGCGCTCGAGGGCCCGCGCGGCGTCATGACCCGCCTGGCCGTCCTCTACTACCGGGTCGCCGCGGCGCTGCCGGCGAAGGCGGGCTTCGCCCTGCTCCGCAGCCGGCTCATCGTGCGGGTCATGAGCGTCACCATGGCGAAGACGAAGGACCGCGAGCTGCTCGCCTTCATCCACGACCAGCACGACCGCTACTTCTCGGCGTTCGAGGACCGCTCCGTCGTGCTCGAGGCGTTCCGGGCGTCCGTGTCGAACGATGTTCGGGCGTCGGCGTCGAAGATCGCCCAGCCCGTCCTCCTCGTCGCCGCCGACCTCGACGACATCACGCCCATCGAAGCCGAACGCCGCCTCGCGACGATGTTCGCCGACGCGCGGCTCGTCGAGATCCCGGGCGTCGGCCACCTCATCCACTACGAGACCCCCGAACCGGCGGCCGCGGCGATCGCCGCCTTCCTCGGCGAGCGCGACGGGGCGCCGGGCGACGCCGGCGAAGCGGATGCTGCTGCCGACGCGAGCGAGCCGGGAGCCGCCCGGTGAAGCTCGTCGTCGACTGCCGCTACACGCGGATCGGGCAGCACGACGGCATCAGCCGCTTCACGGCGGGCATCGTCGAGGAGCTCGCGAAACTCCATCCGCTGACGATGCTCGTGAACGACCCCCGTCAGCTCGAACTGCTGCCCGCGCTGCCGCACGCGATCGTGAGCGGCCCGACCTCGGTGCGCGAACCGCTCGTCGCCCGCCAGGTGCGTCGGCTCGCCCCGGACGTCGTCTTCTCGCCCATGCAGACGATGGGCTCGTGGGGGCGCCGGTACGGCCTCGTGCTCACTCTGCACGACCTCATCTACTACGAGCACCCCGAGCCGCCGCGCGATCTGCCGGCCTTCGTCCGCGGCCTCTGGCGCCTCTACCACCTCGCGTGGTGGCCGCAGCGCACGCTGCTGAACCGCGCCGACGAAGTCGTGACGGTCTCCGAGACGACGGCGTCGCTCATGCGCGAGCACCGGCTCACGAAGCGCCCGGTCACGGTCGTGCCGAACGCCGCCGACGAACTCGCCGCGCCGGCGCTTCCCCGGGAGCGGCCGACCGGCGGGCGCCTGGTCTACATGGGCTCCTTCATGCCGTACAAGGGCGTCGAGACGCTCGTGCGCGCGGCCGCGCGCTTGCCGGAGCACGAACTGCACCTCTGCAGCCGCATCTCGGACGCCGAACGGCGCCGGCTCGTCGCCCTCGCGCCGGGCGCGCGGCTCGTCTTCCACGACGGGGTGTCGGATGCCGAGTACGCCGACCTCCTCACCGGCGCGACAGCGCTCGTGCATGCGTCGAAGGCCGAGGGCTTCGGCATCCCGCTCGTCGAGGCCATGCGCCTCGGCACTCCGGTCGTCGTGAGCGACATCCCGATCTTCCGCGAGATCGGCGGCGAAGCGGCGAGCTACTTCGCCCTCGATGACGACGCGGCGCTCGCCGCTGCCGTCGAGCGACTCGACGCGTCGGGGGAGTGGGAGCGTCGCTCCGCGGCAGCCATCGCGGCGGCGGGCCGCTTCACGTGGGCGCGGTCGGCCGCTCGGCTGCTCGAGGTGCTGCAGCGCACCGCCGCCCAGTACACCCGGCGCCGCCGCTGAGTCCGGTCGACGCCGACCGCGGCGAGCGCGTCAGACCCGCGAGGCGAGCTGCGCCTCGACGAGTCGGATCGCGCCGTCGTCGTGCACGTGCAGGGTCTGCACCGAGGCGTTGCCGGCGTACTGGCCGGGCGCGGGCACTGCGCCGCCGGTGAGCGAGCGCAGCAGTGCGCCGATGACGCCGCCGTGCGCGACCACGACGACACGGTCGCCGGCGTGCCGCGAGGCGATGCGCCGGAGAGCCGGCAGGGCGCGCTCGACGACCTCGGCATCGCTCTCGTAGCCGGGAACCGGCGCGCCGTGCGGGAAGCGGGCGAGCCGGTCGGGAGCGCGGAGCCCCTCCACCTCGCCGTGGGCGCGCTCGACGAGCGCCTGGTCGGTGCCGGCGAACCCGACGCCGAGGGCATCCGAGATGATGCGCGCGGTCTCCTCGGCGCGCCCGAGGGAACTCGAGTACGACGCCGCCCACGCCCCGCCGAGCGTCGCGGCGGCCGCGCGAGCCTGCGCCCGCCCGGTCTCGTTGAGCGGGATGTCCGTGCGGCCCTGGATGCGGCCCGTGCGGTTCCACTCCGTCTCGCCGTGCCGCACGAGTGCGATCTCGGTGACGCCGACGCCCACGGGTTCGGGCGACACCGGGCGCGTGGAACCCGCGCTCACGCCCCGAGGCCGGCGACGATCGCCTGGAGGGACTCGCTCGTGCCGCCCTCGATGCGCACCGTCGCACGCGTCTCGCCGCGGGTCGGACCGCGGTTGATGACGATGACGGGGAGCTTGCGGCGACGCGCGATCTCCAGCAGGCGGACGCCGGAGTTGACGACGAGCGAGGAGCCGGCGATGAGGAGCGCGTCGGCACCGCGCACGAGCGAGGCCGCGGTGTCGAAGACGCCCACCGGCACGAACTCGCCGAAGAAGACGACGTCGGGCTTCAGCATGCCGCCGCAGACGGTGCAGACGGGCACCTGCATGCCCGAGACGTCGGAGACCTCGACGTCGCCGTCGGGACGGCGCTCCGCGATGGCTTCCAGGTCCATGTCGGGGTTGAGTGACTCGAGCGTGTCGGCGACGGCCTCGCGGGCGAAGACCTGACCGCAGTCGAGGCAGACGACCCGGCCCATGCCGCCGTGGAGCTCGACGACGTGCCGGCTGCCGGCGCGGCTGTGCAGGCCGTCGACGTTCTGCGTCACGATGCCGTTCACCGCGCCGAACTCCTCCAGTCGCGCGAGCGACTCGTGGCCGGAGTTCGGTTGCGCCGCACCGAAGTGGCGCCAGCCGAGGTGGCTGCCGGCCCAGTAGCGGCGGCGCGCGTCCTCGCTGGAGACGAACTGCTGGTAGGTCATCGGGTTGCGCACTGGAGCGCCCTCGCCGCGGTAGTCGGGGATGCCCGAGTCGGTCGAGACGCCCGCCCCGGTGAGAACGGCGGTACGCGCGCCCTCCATGATCGAAACGGCCTCTGCGATGCGCAGGTCCGACTCGGTCGCGATGATGCTCGTCACAGGGCCTCCTCCGGCTTCTCAAAGTGTAAACACGCTGCTTTACCGGATTGTTTCCGGAGACTGGCAGTCTGGGCTGCGGCGGAACGCGAACGGCGGCCCCATGCAGGCCGGCACGGCCATCGGAAGGAGCGGCATGCGCATCGAGCGGCTGACGGACACGGCGGGCGACGAGGTCGCCGACTACGCCTCGCTGACGGACGTCAAGCTGCGCAGCGCGCTCGAGCCCGAGCGCGGCGTCTACCTCGCCGAGTCGGCCAAGGTCATCCGCCGGGCGATCGCCGCCGGGCATGCGCCCCGCTCGGTGCTGCTCGAGGAGAAGTGGCTGGCCGAGCTCGCTCCCGTGCTGGAGCCGTTCGACGTGCCGGTGCACCTGGCGTCGCCCGAGCAGCTCGAGGCGATCACCGGCTACCGCGTGCATCGCGGCGCCCTCGCCGCGATGCAGCGCCCCGAGCTCCCGTCGGTCGCCGAGGTGCTCGCCGGTTCCCGGCGCGTCGTCGTCCTCGACGACCTCGTCGACCACACCAACGTGGGAGCCGCGTTCCGCGGTGCCGCGGCGTTCGGCGCCGACGCCGTGCTCGTCACCCCGCGCTGCGCCGACCCGCTCTACCGTCGCAGCGTCCGGGTCTCGATGGGCACGGTGTTCCAGGTGCCGTGGACGCGGCTGCCCGAATGGGACGAGGCGCTGCCGCTCTTCCGCGAGGCGGGGTTCACCGTCGCCGCCCTGGCCCTCGCCGACGAGGCGGTCGCGCTCCGCGCCTTCGCCGCCGACCCGCCGGAGCGCGTGGCGCTCGTCTTCGGTTCCGAGGGCGACGGGCTCGGCCGCGCCGTCCTCGAGGGCGCCGACGTCGTCGTGACCATCCCGATGCGCGGCGGCGTCGACTCGCTCAACGTCGCCGCGACGGCGGCGGTCGCCATGTACGCCCTCGCGCCGGAAGCGGCGCCCGCCGCGGGCGCGGAGCCCGTCCGGTGAGCGCAGCGGCCGACGACCGGCAGCGACGGCGGCGACGACGGTACGTCGGCGCCCTCG
The DNA here is from genome assembly GCF_009789225.1 of Agromyces seonyuensis. GTDB lineage: Bacteria > Actinomycetota > Actinomycetes > Actinomycetales > Microbacteriaceae > Agromyces > Agromyces seonyuensis. Next base: position 30,068 of record NZ_WSTA01000026.1, read on the forward strand.
CCTCGCTCCTCGTGCTGCTCGTGGTGCTCGGCGGCGCCGGCCTCTACGCGTCCTCGGCGCTCGGCGCAGCGGTGCCCGCCGCGGCGGCTGCGGTCGTCGATCCCGCTCCCATCGCCGGACCCGCGGCGCAGCTCTCGCTGCCCACGACCGGTCCGTACGCGCTCGACGCGGTCGGCTACGGGCGGCTCGCGGCGAGCGCCGACCAGTCCGCGGTGCCGATCGCGAGCATCTCCAAGGTCGTCACGGCGCTCGTGATCCTCGACGCGCATCCGCTCGCCGCCGGCGAAGCCGGCCCCGACATCGCCTACACGCAGGCGGACGTGGACGTCTACTGGGACGTCATCCGCCGGAACGGCACGAACGCACCGGTCGTCGCCGGCTCGACGCTGAGCCAGCGCGACAGCCTGATCGCGATGCTCCTGCCGTCGGCGAACAACTACGCGATCTCGCTGGCGACCTGGGCCTTCGGCTCGGTCGAGGGCTTCTCGGCCGCGGCCCGAACCTGGCTCGACGCCCACGGGTTCGCGAACACGAACCTCGTCGAGCCGAGCGGGTTGTCCGCCGAGAACGTGTCGACGCCGGGCGAACTCGTCCAGATCGGCGAACTCGCGCTCGAGCAGCCCGCCATCGCCGAGATCGTGCGGATGACCTCCGCGGACCTGCCGGTCGTCGGCCACGTCGAGAACACCAACGAACTGCTCGGCCACGGCGGCGTGGACGGCATCAAGACCGGCACGACGGAGGAGGCCGGCGCCTGCCTGCTCTTCTCCACGGACGTGATCGTCGGCACCGAGTCGATCACCGTGGTCGGCGTCGTCCTCGGCGGCCCGGACCACGACGCCATCGACGCCCAGATCGCGGCGCTCCTCGCGAGCGCGACGACCGGGTTCCACGAGATCACCGCGCTCGAGGCGAACACGGTGCTCGCCGAGTACACGACGCCGTGGGGCGAGAGCGCCCGCGCGCGCGCGGCATCCTCGGTCTCGCTCGTCGTCTGGGGCGACACGAGCGTCGACGTGTCGGTGAGCGCCGACCCGCTCGCACTCGCGACGCGCGGCGAGCAGGCGGGCACGGCGACGGTGACGACGTCCGCGGGAACCGTCGTCGAGGTCCCGCTCGTGCTCGACGCCGCGATCGAGGATCCCGGCTCGTGGTGGCGGCTGACGAACCCCGGGGCGCTCGAAGGCTGAGGTCCGAACGCCGAGTTCCGAGGACGGGGCTTCGAGGCGGCGGATGCCCGGGACCTCGGTCCGGGCATCCGCCGCGATCGCTACTCGGCGGCGTCGCCGAGGACCGGGCCGGCCGTCGGCCGCTTGGGCGCCACGGTGTCGCCGGAGGACTGGTGCCGGATGCGGCGCAGCACCCACGGGACGAGGTACTCGCGTGCCCAGGACAGGTCCTCCGAGCGCGCCTGGCGCCAGGTCGCCCCGTGGAGCGGTTCGGGCTGCTGCGGCGCGAGCGTGTTCGGCACGTTGAGCGCCGAGAGCACCATTCGGGCGACCTCGTGGTGCCCGAGCGCGTTGAGGTGCAGGCGGTCGGGCGCCCAGAAGCGCTGGTCCTGGATCTCGGCGAGCGCCCACTGGTCGGCGACGATGCAGTCGTGCTTCTGCGCGATCGCGCGCAGGTTCTCGTTGTAGATGGCGACCTTGCCGCGCAGGCTTCGGAACACGTTCGAGAAGCCGACGTCGACGCCGGTGAAGAGCACGATCGTCGCGTGGTCGCGGGAGAGCCGTTCGATGGCGTACTCGAAGCGGGCGGCGATCTCGTCGGGGTCGGTGCCGGGGCGGATGACGTCGTTGCCGCCCGCCGAGATGGTGATGAGGTCGGGACGCAGGTCGAGGGCGGGTTCGATCTGCTCGTCGATGATCTGCTGGATGAGGCGGCCGCGGATCGCGAGATTCGCGTAGGCGAAGTCCTCGGTGCCCGTCGCGAGCACCTCGGCGACGCGGTCCGCCCAGCCGCGCAGGCCGTTCGGCAGGCCGGGCTCGGGGTCGCCGACGCCCTCCGTGAACGAGTCGCCGATGGCGACGTAGCGCGACCAGGGATGCAACTGGGTGGTCATGCCCCCATTCTGCCCCGCAGGGCCGACGGGCGCCGTCGATGGCGACGCGCCCGGCGAGGCGCACCGGGTCAGCGTTGTCGGAGGCAGCGACTAACCTCCTACGAGTGACAGATGCGCTTCCCGCCGGCCACCGGCCGGGCACCTCGGCGGCCGAGCATCTCTCCCCGTCCTTCCCGGACCGCGCACCGTGGGGCACCGCCGGCAAGCTCCGCGCCTGGCAGGCCGAGGCCCTCGAGCAGTACCTCGCGACCGAACCGAAGGACTTCCTCGCCGCCGCGACGCCGGGCGCCGGCAAGACGACCTTCGCCCTCCGCATCGCGACCGAACTGCTCGCCAAGCGCACCGTCGACCGCGTGACCGTGGTCGCGCCGACCGACCACCTCAAGCGGCAGTGGGCCGACGCGGCGGCGCGCGTCGGCATCCGCCTCGACCCCGGGTTCCGCAACTCGCACGTCCGCGCCGCCCGGCACTACCACGGGGTGGCCGTCACCTACGCGCAGGTCGCCATGCGGCCCGCGCTGCACCGCGAATTGACGATCTCCGGCCGCTCGCTCGTCATCCTCGACGAGGTGCACCACGGCGGCGACGCGCTCATGTGGGGCGACGCGATCCGCGAGGCGTTCGAGCCCGCGACGAAGCGGCTCTCGCTCTCCGGCACGCCGTTCCGCAGCGACACGGCGCCCATCCCGTTCGTGATCTACGAGCCCGACCAGCAGGGCGTGCGGGTCTCCAAGACCGATTACAACTACGGCTACGGCCGTGCGCTGAAGGACGGCGTCGTCCGTCCGGTGCTCTTCATGGTCTACGCGGGTCAGATGCGCTGGCGCACCAAGGCCGGCGACGAGATGGAGGCGCGGCTCGGCGAGGACAACACGAAGGACGTCAACGCGTCCGCCTGGCGCTCCGCGCTCGAGCCGACGGGCGAGTGGATCCCCGCAGTGCTGCGCGCCGCCGATCGGCGGCTCACCCAGGTGCGCGAGACCATCCCGGACGCCGGCGGACTCGTGCTCGCGAGCGACCAGTCCACCGCCCGCGCCTATGCGGGCATCCTCGAGTCGATCTGCCGCGAGCCCGTCGCCGTCGTGCTCTCCGACGACAAGGAGGCCTCGGGCCGCATCGAGGACTTCGCGAAGAACGAGCGCCGCTGGATGGTCGCGGTGCGGATGGTCTCCGAGGGCGTCGACGTGCCGCGGCTCGCCGTCGGCGTCTACGCGACGAACTCCTCGACCCCGCTCTTCTTCGCGCAGGCCATCGGCCGTTTCGTGCGCGCCCGGCGCCGCGGCGAGACCGCCTCGGTGTTCCTGCCGAACGTGCCGCCGCTCATGGCCCTCGCCGCGACGATGGAGGCCGAGCGCGACCACGCCCTCGACCGGCGCACGGGCGACCGCGACGACGATCCCTCGATGGGCCTCGACGACGGACTGCTCGACGCCGCCAACCGCGAGGATCGTGCGAGCGAGGAGCTCGAGCTCGGCACCTTCGAGGTGCTCGGCTCGAGCGCGAACTTCGACCAGGTGCTCTTCGACGGCACCGGCTGGGGCACGCTCGCCGAGCCCGGCAGCGACGAGGAGCTCGACTTCATCGGCCTGCCCGGCCTGCTCGAGCCCGAGCAGGTGTCCGAGTTGCTCCGGCATCGCCAATCGCGCCAGGCCCGGCGCGCCGGCGAGAAGCGCAAGGCCGCCGAGCCCGACGAGCAGGCCGAGCCCGTCGCCCTCTACCGCACCCTCAAGGAGCAGCGCACGCTGCTCAACAGCCTCGTAGGGCTGTGGGCGCGTCAGAACGGCGAAGCCCATTCGCAGGTGCACGCCGAGCTCCGGCGCATCTGCGGCGGCCCGGCCGTCGCGCAGGCCACGGTCACCCAGATCCAGTCGCGCATCGACGTGCTGCGCAAGCGCCTCGGCCGGCACTGACCTTCTGTTCGGGCGACGCCGACCGTAGGCTCGCACCCATGCGGAATACGGCGCGGGTCCTCGTCGTCGCGATCCTGGTCTCGTTCGTGGCGTTCCTCGACGGCGCCATCATCAACGTCGCGGTACCGGCGATCTCCGAGGAACTCGGCGGCGGACTCGTGCTGCAGCAGTGGGCGGTCGACGCCTACCTGCTGACGCTCGGCGCGTTCATCCTGCTCGCGGGCTCGCTCTCCGACACCTTCGGGCGCAAACGGATGATCGACATCGGTCTCCTCGGCTTCGGCGTCGCCTCGGTGCTCTGCGCGGTCGCCCCGACCGGCCTCTTCTTCGTGATCGCCCGCGCGATCCAGGGCGCCGCGGGAGCGCTGCTGGTGCCGGCCTCGCTCGCCCTCATCATCGCGACCTTCCCGAAGGAACGGCAGGGACGGGCGATCGGCACGTGGACGGCCTGGACGACGGCCGCGTTCCTCGTCGGGCCACTGCTCGGCGGCGCCCTCGTCGATCTCGGAAGCTGGCGTTATGTCTTCTGGATCAACGTGCTGCCGATCGCGGTCGCGTTCGTGCTCTCGCGGGGGCTCCCCGCCGAGACCCGACCGGACGCGCGGGCGAGGATCGACTGGGCCGGCGCGATCCTCGGCGTCGTCGGACTCGGCGGCACGGTGTTCGCCCTCATCGAGCAGGGCGGCGCCGGCTGGAGTTCGCCGCTCGTCCTCGTGCCCCTCGTCGTCGGCATCCTCGCCCTCGTCGCGTTCCTCGTGCGCGAGTCGCGCACGCCGAACCCGATGCTCCCGCTCTCGCTGTTCCGCGCGCGCAACTTCGCGTGGGGCAATCTCGCGACGTTCTTCATCTACGCCGCCTTCTCGCTCGGTCCATTCGCGATGACGGTGTTCCTCCAGCAGTGGGTCGGCTTCTCGGCGACGCTCGCCGGGCTCGCGACGCTGCCGCCGAAGATCCTGCTCATCGCGCTCGGGTCGCTCTCGGGCCGCCTCGCCGACCGGTTCGGGCCGCGGATCTTCATGACCCTCGGGCCGATCCTCGTGGCGTGCGGCTTCGCCCTCAGCGCGACGGTGACGGAGCCGTTCGACTACTGGTGGCCGTTCTTCCCAGCGTCGCTCCTGCAGGGTCTCGGGATGGCGATCACGGTCGCTCCGCTCACCGCGGCGATCCTCGGGGCCGTCGATCCGGCTCGGGCGGGCGTCGGCTCGGCCGTCAACAACGCCGTGGCCCGCGTCGCCGGCCTCATCGCGATCGCGCTCATCGGCGTCGTCACCGCGACGATCGACCTCGAGGGCTACCGCGCGCTCGCCTCCGTCGCCGCCGGACTCCTCGTGGTCGGCGGACTCGTCTCGTTCGTCGGCATCCGGAACCGGCGATCGAGCGCGACGGACGACGCGACGGGCGACGCGGCGAGCGGATCCGGCCCCGGCACCGACGGCCTCGGCCTCCGCGGGGGGTCGGGCGCCGACGGCTAGGCTGGCCCCGGCGCCACCGCCCGCGCATCCCGTGCGTCGGCATCGGGCGCTCCCGTTCCCGGGACACGTTCCGATCCGCGAAGGAGACGGCATGGCCGCAGCCGAACTCGACCGCGTCGACCGTGCGCTCCTCGCCGCCCTCTCGCGCAACGCCCGGGCCTCCGGTTCGGCGCTCGCGGCGGAGATCGGCGTCGCCGAGTCGACCGTGTCGCTCCGCCTCCGCCGCCTCCACGCGGCCGGCCTCATCACGGGGTACCGGGTCGACCTCGACCTGCCGCGCATCGGCGTGTCCATCCAGGCGCTCATCTCGGTGCGGCTCGTGAAGCACGACCGCCGCGAGATCGACGCGTTCCGCACGGCCGCGCCGCACCTGCCGGGCGTCATCAGCCTGTTCCACATGGCGGGCGCCGAGGATTATCTGCTCCACGTCGCCGCACGCGACTCGTCCGAACTGCGCGAGTTCGTGCTGACGCACCTCACCGGGCATCCGGCCGTCGCCCACACCGAGACCAACCTCATCTTCGAGCACGCCGAGGGCGACGGCTGGTACGAGCTGATCGGCTGATGGCCGGGTCGCGCTCGTACGACTTCGAGTCCGAGTGGCTGATCCCAGCGGCGCCGGATGCCGTGTGGCGCGCGATCCTCGGGATCGGGCGGTCGGAGCAGGTGTGGCCCGGCGTGACGATCGGGATGCCCTCGGTCCCGGTCGTCGGCGACGACGTGCCGATCGACGTCCGCAGCGGCGTCGGGTACCGGCTGCGCCTCGTCGCGCGGCTGACGGCGGTGGAGCCGGCGCGGCGGCTCGCCGCCGAGGCATCCGGCGATCTCGCCGGCCGCGGCGAGGCCCGCCTCGCCGCAGCCGGCCCGAACGCCACGCTGGTCGTCGTGGACTGGTCGACGACGACCGAACGACCGTGGATGAACGCGCTCGGCGGGCCGCTCGGGCCGCTCTTCCGCATCGCGCACGAGCGGGTCATGCGCGCCGGCGAACGCGCGCTCGTGGACGCGGTGCGCGACCGCCCGGCCGACACGCCCGAGTAGGCGGCGCTTCGGCGCGCCGAAGAAGGTTCGGCTCTCCGAAATCCTGTCGATCTGGGCTTTTCCGCCGATTCCGGCCGTTCCGGCGGCTAGCCTGACGGACGGCCCGCACGGGCCGGACGCGATGAGGCGGGCAGCCGATCACCGCCGGCGACGCCCGCGGAACGGATGCTGCATGGACACCCGCGAACGACGCGACGAGGCTGCCAAGCGCGCCAAGTGGCGCCGCTATCTCGCCGACGAGCGCGCCGAGGGCGCCGTCTACCGTCAGCTCGCCGCGCGGCGCGAGGGTGAGGAGCGCGAGATCCTGCTCGCCCTCGCCGCGGCCGAGCAGCGCCACGAGGCGCACTGGCTCGCCCTGCTGGACGGCGACGACTCGGGCATCCCGAAGGCGGATCTCCGCACCCGCATCCTCGGCGGCCTCGCCAAGGGCTTCGGGTCGATCTTCGTGCTCGCCCTGGCTCAGCGGGCCGAGGGTCGCTCGCCCTACGGCGAGGATCCGGACGCGACGCCGGCGATGGCGGCGGACGAGCGCATCCACGGGGAGGTCGTGCGCGGCCTCGCCGCCCGCGGCCGGCGGCGGCTCGCCGGCACCTTCCGCGCCGCGGTGTTCGGCGCCAACGACGGACTCGTGTCCAACCTCGCCCTCGTGCTCGGCATCGGTGCGACGGGCGTCGCGAACTCGGTCGTGCTCTTCACGGGCATCGCCGGCCTCCTCGCGGGTGCGCTGTCGATGGGCGCGGGGGAGTACGTCTCGGTGCGCTCCTCCCGCGAGCTGCTCGAGGCCTCGAGCCCCGATCCGGATGCCGAGGGCGCGCTGCCCGACCTCGACTTCGACGCGAACGAGCTCGCGCTCGTCTACCGCGCCCGCGGTCTCGACCAGTCGGAGGCCGAGGAGCGGGCGGCGCTCGCCCTCGCGCAGGTGCGCTCGGTCGGCCGCGCCGAGACCGGGGTCATCCCCGTGGCCGGCGACGTCGACGACGAGGCGGTCGGCACGGGACTCGCGGCGGCGCTCTCGAGCTTCTGCTTCTTCGCCGGCGGGGCGCTCATCCCCGTGCTGCCCTACCTGTTCGGCATGACGGGCATCGCCGCCGTGGCGCTCTCGGTCGGTCTCGTGAGCATCGCGCTCCTCGCGACCGGTTCGGTCGTCGGCATCCTCTCGGGCGCGTCGCCGCTGAGGCGCGCGCTGCGCCAGCTCGCGATCGGCCTCGGGGCGGCGGCGGTCACGTACGTCCTGGGTCTCGCCTTCGGCACGTCGATCGCCTGATCCCGACCGCCACCGGCCGGCAGGATGCTCCGCGGAGCATCCTGCCGGCCGGTTCAGTCTTCGGGGGCCGTGACGAAGTCGATGAGCTCCTCGACGCGGCCGAGCAGTGCCGGTTCGAGATCGCCGTAGCCGCGGACCTGCCCGAGGATGCGCTGCCAGGCGCGCGCGATGTCGGCCTGGTCGGCGTGCGGCCAGCCGAACGCCTCGCAGACGCCGTGCTTCCACTCGGTGCCGCGCGGGATCACCGGCCACGTCTCGCGGCCGATGCGGGCGGGCTTCACGCCCTGCCAGACGTCGATGAACGGATGCCCGACGACGAGCGTGTGGGCGCGATGCGGACCGCGGGCGACGGCCTCGGCGATGCGCGCCTCCTTCGAGCCGGGCACGAGGTGGTCGACGAGCACGCCGACCCGGCGACCCTTCCCGGGGCGGAACTCGTCGAGCAGCTCGGCGAGGTTGTCGACGCCCTCGAGGTACTCGACGACGACCCCCTCGACGCGCAGGTCGGCGCCCCAGATCTTCTCGACGAGCTCGGCGTCGTGGCGGCCCTCGACGAAGATGCGGCTCGGCAGTGCGACCTTCGCGCCCCGGTCCTCGACGGCGAAGGAGCCCGACGCGGTGCGGAGCCGCCCGGTCGGTGCGGCGGCCGCGGCCCGCACGAGCTGCACGTGCTCGCCGTCGATGAGGAACCCGGGCCCGTAGGGGAACATCCGCGTCTTCCCGAAGCGGTCTTCGAGGGTGAGCGTCGTCGCGTCGCTGTCGACCACCGCCCCGACGTAGCCGTCGCGCGCGAGTTCGACGACGAGCCCGCGCTCGGCGGGCACCGCGGTGACGGTCTTGCCCTTCGGGCGGTCTCGCTTCTTCCAATCGCCCGCGAGCACGTCGCTGCCGTATCGGTCCCAGTCCTCGCTCACCCGCTCGACGGTAGCGGACGCCGCCGCCCCGGCCGGGCGTGTCGGGCGGCTCAGCGGAAGTCCCGCGAGCGCACGGGGGCCGTGAGCGTCAACGGCTCGAACCGGTCGGCGACGAGGTTCGTGACGCCCTCCTTCGTGCGTTCGAGGATGCCCCGCACGATGAGCGCGGGCGACTCCCGGGCGATGCGCCGGTAGCGCTGCCAGACGCCCTGGCTCGCGATGACGTTGAGGATGCCCGATTCGTCCTCGAGGTTGAGGAACGTCACCCCGCCCGCCGTCGCCGGCCGCTGCCGGTGCGTGACGACCCCGCCGACCTCGATGCGCCGACCGGACTCGGCGGTCGGCAGCAGGTCGATGCGCCACGCGCCCCGGCCGTCGAGGCCGTCGCGCGCGTAGCGGATGGGGTGGTCGTCGGGGGAGAGCCCCGTCGTCCAGAGGTCGTAGACGAGCTGCTCCTGCGGGGTGAGCATCGGCAGCAGCGGCGGCTGCACGGCGACGACGGTGCCCGGCAGGTACTCCTCGCGGTCGAGGGCGGCCTCGCCCGCGAGCCACAGCGCCGAGCGCCGTTCGAGACCGAGCCCCTCGAACGCCCCGGCCGCCGCGAGCGCCTCGAGCTGCTCGGCGTTCAGCTCGGCGCGGCGCGAGAGATCGTGCAGGTCGCGGTACGGCCCGCGCACCTCGCGTTCGGCGACGATGCGCTCGGCGACGGCGCGGCCGATCTTCGCCACCGCGGCGAGGCCCTGGCGCACGGCGAAGGCGCCGTCGCGGCGGTGGGTCTTCGTGGGATCCGGCGTCGATTCGTCGAACTTGCCCACGGGGGGCTGCTCGCCGAGGCACGCGTCGATGCCGGTCGCCCCCGTGACGGACGGGTCGTCCGCCTCGAGCCCCGCGTCGACGCCCGAGCGGTGCAGATCCGGCCGCAGCACCCGCACGCCATGGCGCCGGGCGTCCGCGACGAGGGTGCGCGGCGAGTAGAAGCCCATGGGCTGCGCGCGCAGCAGCCCCGCGAGGAACGCCGCCGGGTAGTGCAGCTTCAGCCACGACGACGCGTAGACGAGCAGGGCGAAGGCGATCGCGTGGCTCTCGGCGAAGCCGAAGTTCGCGAACGCCTGGATGCGGTGGTAGATCCCGTCGGCGTCCTCGCCCGTGATGCCGTGGCCCGCCATGCCCGCGTAGAGCTGCTCGCGGAGGGTCTCGATCCGCTCGATGCCGCGCTTGGAGCCCATCGCGCGGCGGAGCCGGTCGGCCTGCTCGGCGTCGAAATCGCCGACCGCGACGGCCATCTGCATGAGCTGCTCCTGGAACAGCGGCACGCCGAGCGTGCGCTCGAGCACGGGCTGCAGCTTCGGGTGCAGGTAGGTGACCTCCTCCTCGCCCGTGCGGCGGCGGATGTACGGGTGCACCGCGCCGCCCTGCACGGGACCTGGGCGGATGAGGGCGATCTCGACGGCGAGCTCGTAGAAGCTGCGCGGGCGCAGGCGCGGCAGCGTCGCCATCTGGGCGCGGCTCTCCACCTGGAACACGCCGATCGAGTCGGCCCGCGCGAGCATGTCGTACACGCCCGGCTCCTCCTTCGGGATCGTCGCGAGCTCCCACTCCTCGCCCGTCGCGTCGCGCACGAGGTCGAACGTATGCTGCAGCGCCGCGAGCATCCCGAGCCCGAGCAGGTCGAACTTCACGAGCCCCATCCACGCGCAATCGTCCTTGTCCCATTGCAGGACGGTGCGGCGCTCCATGCGCGCGTGCTCGATGGGGCATACCTCGCCGACGGGCCGGTCGGTGAGCACCATGCCGCCGGAGTGGATGCCGAGGTGGCGCGGGAAGGTCAGCAGCTCCTCGGCGAGGGCGATGACGGGCGCGGGGATGTCGTGGTCGCCGCTCTCGACGGTCGCGCCCCAGCGTTCGACCTGGCGCGACCAGGCATCCTGCTGCCCGGGCGAGTACCCGAGCGCCTTCGCCATGTCGCGCACCGCGCCCTTGGGCCGGTAGCTGATGACGTTGGCGACCTGCGCCGCGTTGTGCCGGCCGTACTTGCCGTAGACGTACTGGATGATCTCCTCGCGGCGGTCGGAGTCGAAGTCGACGTCGATGTCCGGCGGCTCGTCGCGCAGGCTCGAGAGGAACCGCTCGAACGGCAGCCCGTAGAAGATCGAGTCGACGGCCGTGATGTCGAGCACGAAGCACACGGCGCTGGCCGCCGCCGAACCGCGCCCCTGGCAGAGGATGCCCCGGCGCCGTGCCTCCTGGACGATGTCGTGCACGATGAGGAAGTAGCCGGGGAAATCGAGCTGCTCGATGACCTGCAGCTCCCGTTCGAGGCGCTCCCGGTGCCCCGCGGGCATGGGGTCGCCGTAGCGGTGCGCCGCGCCGCGCCAGGTGAGCTCGCGCAGCCACGACATGGGCGTGTGCCCGGCGGGCACCTCCTGCTTGGGCAGCTTCGGCCGGGCGCTGCGGAGGGCGAAGGCGTGCGAGTCGGCGATCTCGACGGTGCGTGCGACGGCGCCCGGGTGGCGCCGGAACCGGGCGGCCGTCTCGGCGCCGGAGCGCAGGTGGGCCGTCGGGGTCGCGGGCAGCCAGCCGTCGAGTTCGTCGAGGCTGCGGCGGGCGCGCACCGCGGCGAGCGCCGAGGCCATGCGGTGCTTGCGCGGGGTCGCGTAGTGCACGGCGTTCGTCGCGACGGTCGGCAGCCGGGCGGCCGCGGCGAGGGCGGCGAGCCGGTCGTTGCGCACCTGATCGGTCGGGTCGCCGTGGTCGGTGAGCTCGACGACGACGTGCTCGGGGCCGAAGCGGTCGACGAGTCCCGCGAGGGCGCGGGCGCCCGCGTCGTCGCCGCCGATCGCCAGTGCGCTGCGGACGTGCCCCTTGCGGCAGCCGGTCAGGATCGTCCAGTCGCCGCCCGCCCGATCGGCGAGCTCGTCGAGGTCGTAGACGGGGCGCCCCTTCTCGCCGCCGGCGAGCTGCCCCGCGGTGATGGCGCCCGCGAGCGAGTGGTAGCCGGCCTCGCCGCGCGCGAGCACGAGGAGGTGCGCTCCCTCGGGGTCGGCGGCGCCCATCTGGGGCTCGGCGAGCCCGAGGGAGAGCTCGGCGCCGTAGATCGTGCGAAGGTTCGGCTGCGTCTCGGCCGCCTCCGCGAAGCGGACGATGCCGTAGAAGCCGTCGTGGTCGGTGACGGCGAGGCCGTGGAGTCCGAGCCGGGCGGCCTCCTCGACGAGCTGCTCGGGCTGCGAGGCGCCGTCGAGGAAGCTGAAGTTCGTGTGGGCGTGCAGCTCGGCGTACGGCACGAGCGGTTCGTCGGGTCGTTCGGGTTCCTCGGCAGGGGGCCGGTACGGATGCCGCTTGCGGCTCCAGGCGGGGGAGTCGCCGCCGTCGGCGTCGCCGTCCGGACCGCCCGGCCGACGTCGGCCTGAGAGGGTGCGCTCGAGCTCGGACCAGGGCACCGGCGGGTTGTTCCAGCCCATGTCGTCGCTCCTCTCGCGTGTTCATGTCCCGCGCACGGGACGCTGTTTGTCCCGGAAGCGGGACGATTCGGGCATCCGGATCAGTCGTATTCGGCTTCGATCCACCACCCGGTCTCGTCGAGCAGCAGCAGCCAGGCCTGCCCGCCGTCGTCGACGAGCTGCACGCGATGCAGCCGCCGTGCGCGCTCGGCGTCCCACCAACGCTCCACGAGCGGCCACGGGCCGGCCCACGCGCGGACCGCCCGAGCCGAGGATCGGTGCACGAACCGCGACGGCGTGCCCGAGAGCGCCCCGCGCTCGTCGACGGCCACCGCCGCCCCGCCGCCGTCGAGCAGCGACACGGCGACCCGTTCGCGGTACACGCTCGCGGGCGCGAGCCCGGGCAGGCTGCCGGGCCAGGGCCGGTCCGCCGTCGACTCGGGCGCGCGATCGCCCCAGGGCACGAGCACGGCGCGCTCGGCGAGCGTGCGGCCGCCGCCGAGCGACGGGGTGACGACGGCGTCGTGGCCGAGCATGCTCTGCACGCGCGTGAGGCCGTGGTGCACCCGCTCGTCGGGGCCGCCGCCCCACAGCCCCGACTCGTGCGCCCCGGTGCCCTCGACGCGCTCGGGCAGCACCTGCACGCGCACCACCGCGGCGCCGAGGCCGCGGTCGGCCGGCCCGTCGCCCTGCAGTTGCCAGCGCACCCGGTCGACGACGTCGGCGGCCGTGAACCAGCGCGGATGCGACCACAGCCGGCTCGAGCGGCCCCCGCGGTCGTCGTCGAGCTCGACGCGGATCGACGTCGCGACGAGCCGGCGCTCCCGGAGGCGGTCGACGAACTCGTCGGCACGGGTGCGGAACGCGAACGCGAGCTGGTCGACGCGCTCCAACGGCGGCTCGAAGACCGTCTCGACGTCGAACTCGGGCGGCGGGGTGCGGGCCGACGTGCGCGCGCCCTCGCGGCCCGCGGCGCGTTCGTGCGCCGCTGCGCCGACCGCCCCGAAGCGGCGCAGCACGTCGTCGACGGGCAGCGCGGCGAACTCGCCGAGCCGCCGGATGCCGAGCCGTTGCAGCAGCGTCGCCGTCTTCGTCTCGACGACGAGCCCGACGGGCATCGGGGCGAGGAAGGCCGCCGAGCCGCCGACCGGCACGGCGAACACCGCGGAAGCTCCGCCCGGCGCCGCCGGCGGCGAAGCCGGGAGCGACGGGCCGGGCGCCCCCGCCGCATCCGGGTCTGCCGCATCCTGGCGCGCCGTCGGACGACCCGGCCGCGCCGCGCGTGCCGCCTGCTCGGCG
>NZ_WSTA01000027.1 GCF_009789225.1 Agromyces seonyuensis
GCCGCGCTCGGCGTCGGCGCGTTCGGCGACGGCGTCGAGCGCGAGGCGGTCGGCGGTGCCGCCGGGGCCCCAGACACCGAGGTCGCGGGCGGGCGGGACGGGCAGCGCGGCGTCGGGGGAGACGAGCGTCCGTGCGAGCAGGCCGACGAGGTCGTCGACGGCCGTGCCGTGCCGTCGGCGCAGTTCGTCGGCGAGCGCGCCCCGGAAGGCCGGTGCGCGCCGCTCGGCGGTGTCCGTGCTCATGGTGATCGCCTCTCCGTCGAAGGATCGTTGCGTAGGGTCGAAGGGCTTCGCATTCGCACTCCGTCAATCGATCATAAACGATCATAACGGTTCCGAATGCAACTTGCATCGATCGAAAACGGTTGCTACGCTCCAAAACGCTCGCCTCGGCGGGCCTCGCTTCAATGGCGATTTGAGGAACGGGAGCACCGATGACGGTCCAGCTGCAGCGCACCGACGCCGACGCGAACACGCGCGTCGACTGGTCGCGGGACGAGTGGGTCGCGTACGCCGACCGCCTCCTCGCCGCGGCCCAGCGCTACGCGAGCACCGGCCACGGCCGCATCACGTTCCCCGGCGCCGAAGGCGGCTACGGCCGCGCAGTCGACGGTCTGGAGGGCTTCGCCCGCACGTTCCTCCTCGCGGGCTTCCGCATCGCCGGCGCCCGCGGCGAAGGCGTCGACGATCTCATCGACTTCTACGCGCAGGGCATCGTCACGGGCGTCGACCCCGACGCCGCCGACCGCTGGGTGCGTCTCGACGAGCACGCCCAGGCGAAGGTCGAGGCCGCCTCGCTCGCCCTCGTGCTCGACCTCACCCGCCCGTGGATCTGGGACCGCCTCGACGCGCAGACCCAGGGCCGGCTCATCGACTACCTGGCGCCCGTCGTCGGCGACGACACGTACCCCAAGACGAACTGGCTCTGGTTCCGCGTCGTGGTGCAGACCTTCCTGCGTTCGGTCGGCGGCCCCTGGTCGGCCGACGACATCGCCGCCGACCTCGCGCTGCACGACTCGCTCGTGCACGAGGACGGCTGGCTCTCCGACGGCCCCGAGCGCGCGTTCGACCACTACGTCGGCTGGGCGCTGCACGTCTACCCCGTGCTCTGGTCGCGCATGACCGGTGCCGAGGAGCTCGCCGCCGGGCGCACCGCCGCCGACGTCCTGGCCCTCGACCGCTACCTGCTGGACGCGATCGCGCTCGTCGGCGCCGACGGCTCCCCGCTCATCCAGGGCCGCAGCCTCATCTACCGCTACGCGGCCGCCGCCCCGTTCTGGGTCGGCGCGATCGCCGACGTGCCGAGCCTCTCCCTCGGCCGCCTCCGCCGCGCGGCGAACGCGATCGTCGCCCACTTCGAGGCCAACGGCGCCCCGGACGCCGACGACGTGCTCACCATGGGCTGGCACGGCGAATGGCGCACGCTCGCACAGTCCTACTCCGGTCCCGGCTCCCCCTACTGGGCGGTCAAGGGCCTGCTCGGCATCGCGCTGCCGGCCGACCACCCCGTGTGGGCCGCCGCGTCCGAGGCGCTGCCCGTCGAGACGGCCGACGAGCTGCGCGTCGTCCGCGCCGCGGGCTGGGTCGTCTCCGGCACCGCCGACGACGGCATCGTGCGCATCGTCAACCACGGCACCGACAAGGCCCTCGCCGGTTCGCTCGTGGGCGACTCCCCGCTCTACGCCCGCTTCGGCTACTCGACCGCGACGAGCCCGCTGCTCGACGCCGACGCCTGGGAGACCCCGCTCGACCAGGCCGTCGTCCTCGTCGACGAGGACGACCGAGCGACGCACCGCGCCGCGATGGAACTCCTGGAGGCGCGCATCCAGGACGACGCGGGCGGGCGTCTCGGCGTCGCCGCGTCCTCGAGCCGCGCCCACTGGATCGACCCCCGGCCGGCGGAGCATCGCCACGGCGCCGGGCTCGCCGGCGACGTCCGCATGGCCGGCGTGGTCGAGACGCGCTCGCTCGTGCGCGGGCCGTGGGAGGTCCGCCTCGTGCGGGTCGTCGAACTCGCCGACGGCGTCGATGCCGCCTCGCTCCGGCTCCGCATCGGCGGCTGGCCGCTCGCGGGCGACGAGGTCGCCGCCTCCGCCGAGGCCGGCGCCGCCGAGGTGCGACTCGGCGCTTTGCGCAGCGGCGTCCGCTCGCTGCTCGGCGACGGCGCGGCCCGCGTCATCCGCTCGAGCGACGCGAGCCCCCTCGGTCCGCTCGCCGCGACGCCCGTCGTGGAGCAGCCCGTCGTGCCCGGCGCCTGGTGCGCCGTGCTCCTCGAACTCGGCGCGGCGCCCGCCGCGACCGCCATCCCCGGCGTCGCGATCGACGCCGCGCAGTCCTCCGTCGCGGTCTCCTGGCCCGACGGCGAGGCGACCAGCACCCGCCTCACGCACTCCGGACCCGCGGACGCGGACCGGTAGCACCACCTCGGGGTCCCCCGGGAGCCCGGCACCTTCAGAACCGTGCAATTGCAAAGGAGCAACCCAACAATGAAGCGCAAGCTCGCGGTCGTCGTCGGCCTCGCCGTCGTCGCCTCGCTCTCGCTCGCCGCCTGCAGCAGCGGCGACTCCGCCACCACCGAGCCCAGCGGCCCGGTCACGCTCAGCCTTTCCGGCTGGAGCCTCGACACCACCCCCGAGTTCCAGGTGCTCGCCGACGCGTTCCACGAGCAGAACGACGACGTCACCATCGAGCTCAAGGAGTACGACCCGGCCGAGTACAACACGCTCGTCACCGCCGACCTCGCCGCGGGCTCCGGCCCCGACATCATCACGCAGAAGGAGGTCAAGTACGTCACGACCTTCCAGGAGGGCGGCCAGCTCCTCGACGTCTCCGACATCGAACTGCCCGAGGGCATCGGCGGCGCCTCCTCGTACGAGGTCGACGGCGTGCAGTACGGCGTGCCGTACCGCCAGGACTCGTGGGTCCTCTTCTACAACAAGGCCCTCTTCGACCAGGCCGGCGTCGCCTACCCCGACGGCACCTGGACGTGGGACGACTACGACGCGGCGGCCGCCGACCTGACCGCCGGCCTCGGCGGAGCCAAGGGCTCGTACATGCACCGCTGGCAGTCGGTCGTCCAGGGCTTCGCCAACGCGCAGACCGGCGCCGACATCCTCGACGGCGACTACGGCTACCTCGAGGACTACTACGACCGCGTGCTCTCCCTCCAGGACAGCGGCGCGCAGGTCGACTTCAACACCTCGAGCGCGAACTCGCTCACCTACCAGGGCGAGTTCGGCAAGCAGAACGCCGCGATGCTGCCCATGGGCACCTGGTTCACGGCGACGCTGATCTCGCAGCAGGCGTCCGGCGAGGCCGACGACTTCGAGTGGGGTATGGCGCCCATCCCGCAGCTCGACTCGTCGACCACGGGCACCGATGAGACCCCGGTGACCTTCGGCGACCCGACGGGCTTCTCGATCAACGCGAACATCGACGACGAGAAGGTCGCCGCCGCGAAGGAGTTCCTGACCTTCGCCGCGAGCGAAGAGGCCGCCCAGCTCCTGGCGGGCATCGGCATCACCCCGGCCCTCACGAACGACGCGGTCGTCGAGACGTACTTCGCCGTCGACGGCGCCCCGACCGACGAGCTCTCGGCCTTCGCCTGGTCGACGCACGACACGTTCCCGGAGAACCCGACGTCGAACAAGACGGCGGCCGTCCAGGGCATCCTCGGCGACCTGCACACGGCCGTCATGTCCGGCTCGGTCGACGTGAAGACCGCCATCGCCGAGGCGGAGGACCGCGTCGCCAACGAGGTCGGCACCGACTGACCATCCGGCGGCCGGCCCGGCGAGGCCGGGTCGGCCGCCCCCCTTGTCCCTCCCACCCTGGAGACACGTCCATGACGACCACCGCCGCCCCGGAGACGGGCATCGCGACGCCCGCGGCCTCCGCGGCACCGCCGCCCCGTCGGCGCCGCTCCGCACTGCGACGCCGCAACGCCCTCATCGGGTGGAGCTTCATCCTGCCGAACTTCCTCGGCTTCGGATTCCTCACGCTCGTGCCGGTGCTCATCCTCTTCTACATGGCGTTCACGAACTGGAACGTCTTCGGCAAGGCCGACTGGGTCGGCATCGCGAACTTCCAGCGCCTCCTCGGCGACGGCAGCTTCCACACCGCCTTCTGGAACACGCTCTACTACTCGGCGCTGCACATCCCGCTGACGATCGCCGTCTCGCTGGGCCTCGCGCTGCTGCTCAACCAGAAGCTGCGCGGCGTCGCGTTCTTCCGCACCGCCGCCTTCTTCCCCTACATCACGTCGATCGTCGCGATCGCCGTCGTGTGGAACCTGCTCTTCAGCCCGGACTACGGCCCGATCAACGAGGTGCTCCGGGCGATCGGCATCGAGAACCCGCCCGGGTGGCTCACTTCCCAGGAGTGGGCGATGCCCGCCGTCGTCATCGTCAGCACGTGGCGCGACATGGGCTACTACATGATCCTGCTGCTCGCCGGCCTGCAGACCGTGCCCCGCGAGCTCTACGAAGCCGCGCGCGTCGACGGCGCCAACGCCTGGCAGCGCTTCGTCAACGTGACGCTGCCGTGCCTGCGGCCGACCATGTTCTTCGTCACCGTCATGCTGACCATCAACTCGTTCAAGGTCTTCGACCTGATCCTGGTCATGACCGACGGCGGCCCCGGCCAGGCGACGCTCGTGCTCTCGCAGTTCATCTATCGCAAGGGTTTCGAGGAGTCCCAGTTCGGCTACGCCTCCTCGGCGGCCGTCGTGCTGTTCCTCCTCTGCATCGTCGTCACGATCATCCAGTTCTTCTGGAACAAGCGGAGGAGCGTCTGATGTCGAACCTGACCGAAGCCATGGTGACGATCGAGCGACCCGGCGGCCTCCGCAAGCTCGGCTCGAGCGCGCCCCGCCCCCGTCGCGCCGCCGGCGCCTCGAAGCTGCGGCCGGCCGGCCGCATCCTGATGTACGTCCTGCTCGCCATCGCCGCGATCGGCCTGCTCGCCCCGTTCTTCTGGATGGTCATGAGCTCGCTGAAGACGGCCAACGAAGTCTTCTCGGTCCCGATCGTGTGGATCCCCGAGACGTTCGTGTGGCAGAACTACGTCGACATCTGGACCGAGTCGAACATGCTGACCTGGATCCGGAACACCCTGTTCCTGGCCGTGTCGGTGACGTTCCTCCAGGTGCTCACCGGCTCGTTCGCCGCATACGGCTTCGCCCGGATGCGCTTCCCCGGCCGCGACGTGCTCTTCCTCGTCTACGTCGGCACGATCGCCGTGCCCTGGCAGTCGTACATGATCCCGCAGTTCATCCTGCTGTCGGACCTGAAGGTGTCGAACACGTTCTGGTCGATCATCCTGCTGCAGGCGTTCGGCGCGTTCGGCGTCTTCTTGATGAAGCAGTACTACGAGACGATCCCCGAGGAGCTGAGCGAGGCGGCCCGCCTCGACGGCCTCAGCGAGTACGGCATCTGGCGCCGCATCATGCTGCCGCTGTCGATCCCGGCCATCGCGAGCCTCTCGCTCCTGACCTTCGTCAACACCTGGAACGACTACCTCGGACCGCTCATCTATCTGCGCGACCCCGACCTGTGGACGATCCAGCTGGGTCTGAAGAGCTTCGTCTCGAACCTCTACGACACCAACTACGCCCTGCTGTTCGCGGGACTGACGATCTCGGTCATCCCGATCGCGATCATCTTCCTCCTCGGCCAGAAGTACTTCGTCGAGGGCATCGCGACCAGCGGCATGAAGGGCTGAATCGTGCAGCGCGTCTCCCACCAGGTCTGGGCCGGCATCCTCGGCTTCGTCTCGCTCGTGCTCGTTACGAACCTGCTGCTCGTCGTGGCGTGCCTGCCGCTCGTGCTACTGCTCATGACGACCGACCCCGCACTGTCGTGGCCGTGGATCGCCCTCGCGACGCCGCTGGCGGCGCCGGGCGTCGCGGCAGCCTTCCGGGCCTTCCGGGAGCACGGCGTCGGCGGGCTCGGCACGCTCCGGGCCTTCGGCGCGGGCCTCCGCGACACCTGGCGACGCGCCCTCGTGGTCGGGGCGGGCGCCACGGCCCTGGCGGCCGTGCTGCTCGTCGACGTGCGGGCGCTCTCGGGCGGGGCGATCGGCGTGCTCGTCGTGCCGCTGCTCGCCGTGCTCGTGCTCGTGACCTGCATCGTCGCGCTGCTCGCCCTCGTCGGACTGTCGGAGGCCCCGACGGCGCGCTGGAGCGACCTGCTGCGCGCGTCGGCCGTCCTCGGCCTGCGCCGCTGGTACCTCAGCGCCGTCTCGCTCGCCGCCTTCGCGGCGCAGGCCGCGGTCTTCACGACCGCGCCGGCGCTCGGACTCGGCATCACGGCATCCGTCGTGCTCTATCTCGCGTGGACCAACTCGCGCTTCACGCTCCGCCCCGTGCTCGACCTCGACGAGGCCGTCGCCGCCTGACGGCGCCGCCCGCCCGTTCCATCCGAAGGATCTGCTCCATGACGTCGACCCCGCCCGTCCAGGGCACCACCAGCACCGAGACGGATGCCGCCATCGCGGCGGCCCTGTCGACGATCCGGCGCACGAGCGCCGCGTTCGGCGGGTCCTACCCCGGCGACACCACCGTCGACGACCGCTACCGCCTCCGCCCCGCCGAGGGGGCGATCGGCGAGGGCGGCAACCGCGGCTGGACCACGAGCTTCCGCACCGGGATGCTCTGGCTCGCCTGGGAGCTCTCCGGCGACGAGTCGTTCCGCGACGCGGCCCTCGTGGACACGGCGGACTTCGGGCGCCGCGTGCGCGCCGAGGAGGACCTCGACACCCACGACCTCGGCTTCCTCTTCACCCTCTCGACGGTCGCCGCGTGGCGGCTGACGGGCGACGAGGCCGCCCGCGAGGCCTCACTGCTCGCGGCCGACCACCTCATGCGCCGCTTCCTGGAGCCCGCGGGCATCATCCAGGCCTGGGGCGACCTCGCCGACCCCGCGCAGCGAGGCCGCACGATCATCGACAGCCTCATGAACATGCCGCTGCTGACGTGGGCCGGCGAGCAGACGAGCGACCCGCGCTACGCCGACGCCGTTCGGCGGCACACCGCGCAGCTCCGCGAGCACATCCTGCGCGAGGACGACACGACGTTCCACACGTTCTACTGGGACGCCGAGACGGGCGAGCCGCTGCGCGGGGCGACCGAGCAGGGCGCGTTCGACGACTCGTGCTGGGCGCGCGGGCAGGCGTGGGGCGTCTACGGCTTCGCGATGAACTACGCCGTCACGGGCGACGAGCGGCTGCTGGAGTCCGCGCGCCGCTGCGCCGACTACTTCCTCGCGCACCTCCCGGCCGACGAGGTGCCCTTCTGGGACCTCGTCTACACCGACGGCAGCGACGCCCCGCGCGACAGCTCGTCAGCGGCGATCGCCGTCTGCGGCCTGCTCGAACTGGCCTCGGTCGAGACGGATGCCGCGCGCGCGGCCGACTACTCGGCGCGCGCCGCGTCGATGCTCGCCTCGCTCGTCACGCACTACACCCCCGCCGAGCCGGAGGACGCCGACGCGCTCATCCTGCACAGCGTCTACGACCTCCCGAAGCAGAACGGGGTCGACGAGGGCACGCTCTGGGGCGACTACTTCTACCTCGAGGCGCTCACGCGCCTCGCTCGCCCGGACTGGAAGAAGTACTGGTGAGGCTCGTCGCCCTGCGCACGCCCCGCGGGCCGCGGCCGGGGGTCGTGGTCGACGTCGACGGCGTCGACCGTGTCGTCGATCTCGCGCCCTACGGCGTCGTCTCGGTCGAGGCCGCCCTCGGCGACCCGGCGGCCCGCGCGGCGGCCGATCGCGCCGTCGCGGCCGCGAACGACGGCGACCCGCTCCTGGCCGGCCTCGCACTCGAGGCGCCCGTGCGCCCCGGCAAGCTCGTCTGCCTCGGCTACAACTACCGCGGGCACGTGCCCGACGGCGTCGACCCGACGACCGACGACCCCGAGTTCCCGGACGTCTTCGTGAAGACGCCGAACACGCTCGGCGGCCCGCACGACCCCGTCGTGGTGCCGGCGGCCTCGCTCGACGTCGACTACGAGGGCGAGATCGCCGTCGTCATCGGCCGCCGGGCGTCGAACGTCCCGCTCGAGGACGCCCTCGGCTGCGTCGGCGGCTACACGATCCTCAACGACGTGTCCGACCGCGCCTGGCAGCGCCGGCAGAGCCAGTGGGCCATGGGCAAGTGCTTCGACGGCTTCGCCCCGCTCGGTCCCTGGGTGACGACGCCCGACGAGGTCGGCGACCCGCAGGACCTCCTCGTCGAGGTCGTGCGCGACGGCGTCGTCACGGTCTCGCAGTCCACGGCGACGACGATCTTCTCCGTCGCGTACGTCGTGCACCACGTCAGCCGCGTCATGACCCTCGAGCCGGGCGACGTGATCTCGACCGGCACGCCGCAGAAGCTGCCGGAGGCCGCGGAGGCCCATCGGCCGCTCGCGCCGGGCGACGCCGTCACCGTCCGCATCGAGCGGCTCGGCATGCTCACCACCCGCTTCATCGCGCCGGAACCGGCGGCGCACGCATCGAAGGGACTCGCATGATCCTCGACACCTTCCGGCTCGACGGGCGCGTCGCCCTCGTCACGGGCACCAGCCGCGGACTCGGCCGCGGCGCCGCCGTCGCCCTCGCGGAGGCGGGCGCCGACGTCGCGCTGCTCGACCGCGGCGACGCGAGCGAGACCGCCGCGCTCATCGAGGCGACCGGCCGCCGGGTGCACCGCATGCAGTGCGACTTCGCGACCGCGACGGGCGAGGCGCTCGCCGCCGCCGTCGACGAGGCGGCCGACGCCCTCGGCGGGCTCGACGTGCTCGTCAACAACGCCGGTACCATCCGCCGGGCCCCCGCCGCGGAGCATCCGGCCGCGGACTGGGACGAAGTGCTCGCCGTCAACCTCGACTCCGTCTTCCACCTCTCGCAGGCGGCCGGCCGCCGGATGCTCGCGCAGGGGCACGGCCGCATCATCAACGTCGCCTCGATGCTCTCCTTCCAGGGCGGCATCCTCGTGCCCGGCTACGCGGCGTCGAAGCACGCCGTCGCCGGCCTGACGAAGGCGTTCGCGAACGAGTGGGCGGCCTCGGGCGTCACCGTGAACGCGATCGCGCCCGGCTACATGGCCACCGACAACACGGCGCCGATCCGCGCCGACGCGGATCGCGAGGCCTCGATCCTCGCGCGCATCCCCGCCGGACGCTGGGGCACTCCCGCCGACCTGCAGGGCGCCTTCGTCTTCCTCGCCTCCGACGCCGCCGCCTACGTGACGGGGACCGTGATCCCCGTCGACGGCGGCTGGCTCGTCCGCTGAACCGCACCGAACCAGGAGAGAACCCGTGACCGAGACGCACATCCCGCAGCGCTACGCGACCAACCCCGCCCAGATCCCGGGCATGACGACCGCGGACCTCCGTGAGACCTACCTCGTGCCCGACGTGTTCGTGCCCGGCGAGGTGACCGTCGTCTACACGCACCACGACCGCATCGTGCTCGGCGGCGCCGTGCCCGACGGCGGCACGCTCGCCCTCACCGGCTACCCGGAGATCCGCAGCGAGTACTTCCTCGAGCACCGCGAGCTCGGCATCGTCAACGTCGGCGGCGCGGGCACCGTCACGGCCGACGGCGAGGTCTACGAGCTCGTCACGGGCGCGTGCCTCTACCTGGGCCGCGGCATCCGCGACGTCGTGTTCGAGGACGCCGGGGTCGGCTCGGGCGCGCAGTTCTACCTGTTCTCCGCGCCCGCGCACACCGCCTACCCGGCCGCGCTCGTCTCGCCCGGCGAGGGCACGGTGCGCGAGCTCGGCGACCAGGTCACCTCCAACCGCCGCACGCTCAACCAGTACATCCACGAGAACGGCGTGCAGAGCTGCCAGATCGTCATGGGCGTCACGCAGCTGCACCCCGGCTCGATGTGGAACACCATGCCGGCGCACACGCACGACCGCCGCACCGAGTGCTACCTCTACTTCGACGTGCCCGCCGACGCCCGCGTCATCCACCTCCTGGGCGAGCGCGACGAGACGCGCCACCTCGTCGTCGCCGACCGCCAGGCCGTCATCTCGCCGAGCTGGTCGCTGCACTCGGGCGTCGGCACGGCCGCGTACTCGTTCGTGTGGGCGATGGCGGGCGAGAACCAGGCGTTCGACGACATGGATGCGGCGCCCGTCACCGAGCTCAAGTGACCCCCGCGCAGACGACCGGACCCGCCGCCCGACCCGCGACCGGGCCCGGTGCGGCGGGCGCCCCGACGGGCGCCCTGCTCGCCGCGGGAGAGACGATGGCGATGGTGTCGCCGCTCGTCGCCGAGCCGGTCGAGGATGCCCGGGCGTTCCGCATCGACGCCGGCGGCGCCGAGTCGAACGTCGCCGCGCACGTCGCCGCGCTCGGGCACCCCGTGCGCTGGGCGAGCCGGCTCGGCGACGACCCGCTCGGCCGGCGCATCGCCGCGGTGCTGGCGGGCCGGGGCATCGACCTCCGCGAGGTGCGCGTCGACCCCGCGCACCCGACGGGGCTCTACGTGAAGAACCCGGGCGCCGGCGTGCACTACTACCGCGCCGGGTCGGCGGCCTCGTGCCTCGACCCCGCCGACGCCGACGCGATCGACCTCGACGGCGTCGCGATCGTGCACGTCTCGGGCATCACCGCGGCGCTCACGGGCACCGCGCCAGCGTTCCTCGACCGGCTCGTCGACCGGGCCCGCGCGGCGGGCATCCCCGTGAGCTTCGACGTCAACCACCGGCCCGCGCTCTGGGATGCCGCGACGGCGGGGCCCGTGCTGCTCGCGCTCGCGCGCCGCGCCGACCTCGTGTTCGTCGGCCGCGACGAGGCCGAGGGACTGTGGGGCGCGGTCGACGCCGACGGCATCCGCGCCCAGCTGCCGGACGCGGCCGAACTCGTCGTCAAGGACGGCGACGTCGGCGCGACGCACTTCGATGCCGGCGGCGCCACCTTCGTGCCGGCGCACGTCGTGGACGTCGTCGAGCCCGTCGGCGCGGGCGACGCCTTCGCCGGCGGCTACCTCGCCGCCCGACTCGCGGGGGCCGCGCCCGCCGAGCGTCTGGCGGCCGGCCACGACCGCGCCGCACTCACCCTCCTGACCACGGGGGACTTCCCCGACGACGAACGCGCGGCCGAGCCGCGCCGCGACGAAAGCGAACTCCGATGACCGACCTCACCGCGACCGACGCCGGCTTCTTCGACGACCTCTTCGCCCAGGCACCGCTCATGGCGATCCTGCGCAGCATGGGGCTCGAGCGCTCCGTGCGCGTCGCGACGACCGCGTGGGACCTCGGCCTCGACTCGGTCGAGGTGACGATCCAGTCCGCCGAGGACGTCGAGACCCTCCGCGAGATCGCGCGGCTCGGTCGCGAGCGCGGCGCCGTCGTCGGTGCGGGCACCGTCATCACGCCCGAGCAGGTCGACCAGGCGGCCGGCGCGGGCGCGGGCTACCTCGTCTCGCCGGGCCTCGACCCCCTCGTCGTGCGCGCGGCCGCCGAGGCCGACCTGCCGATCCTGCCCGGCGTCGCGACGCCGAGCGAGGTGCAGCGGGCCGTGGCGCTCGGGCTCACGTGGGTCAAGGCGTTCCCGGCGCAGTGGCTCGGGTCGGGCTGGTTCAAGCACGTCCGCGGGCCGTTCCCGCAGGTGCGCTTCGTCGCGACGGGCGGCATGGACGCCGGCAACGCCGGGGAGTTCCTCGACGCGGGCGTGCGCGTCGTCGCCGTCGGCTCCGCCCTCGAGGACGACGCCCAGCTCGCGCGGCTCGCCGACCTCCTCGCCGCGCGCAAGGGCTGACGTGGGGACCTTCGCCGTCGGCGAGACCGACTTCCTCCTCGACGGGGAGCCTCACCGCATCCTCTCGGGGGCGCTCCACTACTTTCGGGTGCACCCCGAGCAGTGGGCGGACCGCATCCGCAAAGCCCGGCTCATGGGGCTCAACACGATCGAGACCTACGTCGCGTGGAACGCGCACGAGCCGCGCCGCGGGGAGTGGGACGCCACGGGCGCCAACGACCTCGGCCGCTTCCTCGACCTCGTCGCCGCGGAGGGGCTGCACGCGATCGTGCGGCCCGGTCCCTACATCTGCGCCGAGTGGCACAACGGCGGCCTGCCGGTCTGGCTCACGGGCATCCCGGGAATCGGCCTGCGCCGCTCGGAACCGGCCTACCTCGCCGAAGCGACCGCCTATCTGCGCCGCGTGTACGAGATCGTCGCGCCCCGGCAGATCGAACACGGCGGGCCGGTCGTGCTCGTGCAGATCGAGAACGAGTACGGCGCCTACGGCGACGACACCGCCTACCTCGAGCACCTCGTCGCCGTCACGCGCGAGGCCGGCATCACGGTGCCGCTCACGACGATCGACCAGCCCACCGACCGGATGCTCGCCGACGGCGCCGTCGCGGGCGCCCACCTCACCGGGTCCTTCGGCTCGCGCGCCGCGGAGCGCCTCGCCGTGCTGCGGCGCCACCAGCCGACGGGTCCGCTCATGTGCGCCGAGTTCTGGGACGGCTGGTTCGACTGGTGGGGCAACGCTCATCACACGACGCCCGCCGCCGACTCGGCCGCCGAGCTCGAGACCCTGCTCGCCGCCGGCGCGAGCGTCAACTTCTACATGTTCCACGGCGGCACGAACTACGGGCTCACCAACGGTGCCAACGACAAGGGTCGCTACCTGCCGATCGTCACCTCCTACGACTACGACGCTCCGCTCGACGAGCGCGGCGAGCCGACCGAGAAGTACTTCGCCTACCGCGACGTGATCGCCCGGTACGCGGCCGTGCCGGCCGAGACGCCCGCCGTCGCGGGGCCGGCGCCGTCCCTCGAGGTGGCGATCGAGCGCATCCCGGCGGCGTGGACCCTCGGCGAGCCGGTCACCGGCGAGCGGCCGCCGACGTTCGAGGAGCTCGGGCACCTGGGCGCGCTCGTCGCGTACGAGACCGAACTCCCGGATGCCCCGGGGCCGCGCATCCTGGCCTTCGACGACGTGCGCGACCAGGCGTGGGCCACGCTCGACGGCGTGCCGATCGGCACGCTCTCGCGCACCCGGCACGAGCGGTCGCTGCGGCTGCCGCCGGGGCGCTCGCTCCGACTGCTCGTCGAGGAGCAGGGCCGCGTGAACTACGCCGACCGGCTCGGCGAGTCGAAGGGGCTCCTCGGGCAGCCGACGCTCGACGGGGCGCCGCTCACCGGGTGGACGGCGACGCCGATCGTCCTCGACGAGGCCGGCTCTCCCGGCGGACCCGCCGGCGACCCGACCGCGGGCGAGGCGGCGCTCGACGGGCCGTTCGCGTACCGCGGCGAGTTCGTCGTCGACGGGGAGTCCGACCTCTTCCTCGACACCGGAGAGCTCGGTAAGGGATTCGCCCTCGTCAACGGATTCCTGCTGGGCCGCTATTGGCGCAGCGGCCCGCAGCAGACGCTCTACGTCCCCGCGCCGGTGCTCCGCGCCGGGGCGAACACGCTGACGCTCGTGGAGCTGGAGGCGCCGGTCGCGACCGCCGTGCGGTTCGTGCCCGGTCCGCTCCTCGGGCCCACGGAGGAGTAGACCGCCGGACGACCGGGCGAGGCGGAGGGTCCGTCCGTCCGGACGGACCCTCCGTCCGCGCTACGGGGTGATGTACGTCGAGCGCCCCATCGTCGGACGCGGCGGCACCGCGGGCAGCCAGTCCGGCTCGCCGTCGAAGGCCGACTCGTCGGCGGTCGCGGCGGCCGGGGCCGACTCGGCCGCCGCGACGGTCGCGACGGGCAGCGGCTCCGGGTGCGGCAGCGTGCCCAGGCGATCGACCTGCTCGGTGAGCGCGTCGAGCACCGAACGGAGCTGGATCTGCGCGACCTGCGCGTACGTGCGCACGAACTCGATCTCGGGGATCGACGGAGCCGGCGCCGCGGGGGCTCCGGCCTCGGGCCGGTCGGACTCCTCCTGCGCCGCGGCCGCGTGCTGCTCCATCCGCTCGCGGTATTGGGCGCGCGCAGTGAGCACGAGATCGCGGGCGTACTGCTCGGCGTCGGCGACCGCCTTGTCGGCGATGACCTGTGCCTGCGAGAGCAGGCCGACGGCGCCGAGCGTGACCTCGTGCTCGAGTTCGGCATCGTTCGTGGCGAGCAGCCGCAGGTTCTCGGCGCGCAGCTCGGCGAGCTCGCGTCGGTCCTGCTCGAGGGCCGTGCGCACCGCGTCGACCGTCTGACCGAGCTCCGAGAGGAACTCGTCGACCTCGAGGCGGTCGTAGCCGCCGGTCTGGCGCATGAGGAAGCCGACGGTGCCGATCTCCGGCAGCCGCGACACCGCCCCGACGAGGTCGCCCTCCTGTGCGGGCGGTGTCGGGATCTGAGGCTCGACGTCGTTCCAACTGGGGATCATCGGGGGCTTTCCATCGCTGCAGTGGGCTGGGAGGCGGGATCGGGCAGGCCCGTGTGCGGGGCGGTGCCCACGTCGTCGAGCCGGGCGAACAGTTCGAAGCGCAGGTCGGACGCCGGCACGCCGTAGGCGCGCAGCCGCGCGACGGTGTGCTGCACCATCGACTGGGAGCCGCACACCATGACGAGCGACCCGGGGGCGACGCCGTCCGCGACGACGACATCGCCGATGAGCCCCGTGCGTCCCGGGTAGCTCGGGTCCTCCGACACGACGGGCGTGTAGGTGAACCACGGCCGCGCGTTCAGGCGCTGCAGCAGCGGGTGCTCGTACAGGTTCCACGGCACGCGGGCGCCGTGGAAGAGCCGCACGTTCGGGGCGTACCCGGTCGCCTGCCACTCGTGGTCGATGCGTTCGAGGTGCGCGCGCAGCGGGGCGAAGCCGGTGCCGCCCGCGACGAGCACGAGATCGCGCCCGTGGTCCTCCTCGCGGAGGGTCAGCTCGTTGCCGACGGCCGCACCGAGGCGCAGGACGTCGCCGACCTGCAACTGACGCACGATGGCCGCGGAGACCTGGCCGCCCGGGACGAGCTGCACGTGGAACTCGAGCGAGCCGTCGGCTCGGGGCGCGTTGGCCGGGCTGAGGTAGCGCCACATCCGCGGCGTGTAGGGCGACTCGACCGCGAACGACTGCCCCGGTTCGAACGGGAGGTCGGGCTCGGGCCGGACGTGGACGACCGCGACATCCATGCTGCGGCGCTCGACCGCGGTGACGTGGCCCGCCCAGGATGCCGGGCTGGTGCGCTCGGACTCCTCGGCGGCCTGCACCATCGTCGTCGCGATCACGCCGTACGCCGCCGCCCAGTCCGCGGCGAGCTCGGCGGTCCAGAGCTCTCCGAGGAAGTGCTTCAGCGTCGTCAGGAGCGAGAGGCCGACGGCGTCGTAGTGCTCGGCGATGACCTCGAACCGGCGGTGGTCGCGTCCGAGCTGCTGGATGAACGCGACCACCTCGTCGAGCTGGTCGACCTTGGACACGATGCGTCCGAGCGCGCCGACGAGCCGGTCGCGCTGGGTCGCCATCGCGACCGGGAACATCGACCGGATCTCGGGGTGCGTGTAGAAGAGGTGCGAGTAGAAGAAGAGCGGGACCTCGTCGCCGAGCGACTCGGCGAGGGACCAGGTGTGCTTCAGTGCTGCGGTGTCCACGCGGTCACGCTTCGGTCGACGGGACCTCGACGACGTCGGGCTGGGTGGCGGCGACCGCGGCGACCGTGCGGTCGATGATCTCGGCCGGCACGCCGGCTTCGGCGAGGGCGGCGATGAGGTGCCCGGCGACCGCGCCGAACTGCTCGCCGGTGATGCCCTTGCCCTCGTGGGCGGTGCGCAGGTCGCGGCCCTCGTAGGCGACCGGGCCGCCCATCACCTGGGAGACGAGCGCGACCTGGTGGCGCTTGAGGCGCGCCATCTCGACGCCGTCGAAGTGGTGGGCGAGCGAGTCGTCGGCGAGCACCAGTTCGTAGAACCGGTTGACGACGACGGAGACCGCCGCGCCGCCGCCGACGGCCGCGTAGTCGCTCTGAGCTTCGGGTTCGGAGTGCACGTCGAGAGAAGTCACTGGCTTGATCCGTTCGGGTCGGGGGAGGGCGTCGGGGGAGGCGCCGTGACTTTCTTAGCAGTACGGAATCGCCCGGATCAAAGGAATTCGGGTTCGGGACCGCATTCGTCGGGCAGGACCGGCAGAGCTGAGCAATCGTCGGCGGAATCGGCCGTTCCGGCGACCCATCCGATCGAGCGGGCCGACGGCGCCGCCCGGGGCGACGCCCTACGATGTGGAGCACCATGACGGAGCAGGAGCGGCCGGGTCGGCAGCGCCCGAGCATCTACGACGTCGCCGACCTCGCGGGCGTCTCGCACATGACGGTCTCCCGCGTCCTCAACGGGCATCCCAACATCCGTCCCGCGACGCGCGAGCGCGTGCTCCGCGCGATCGACGAGATGAACTACACCCGATCGTCGATCGCCCGGGCGCTCGCGACGAACCGCACGATGCGGATCGGCGTCCTCGTCGACAGCCCGCTCCAGTGGGGGCCGAACAGCACACTGCGCGCCCTCGAAGGCGCGGCGCGGCACGCGGGCTATGCGATCAGCGCGTTCTCGATCTCCGACGAACCGTCGGCCGGCATCGACGCCGGCCTGAGCGCGCTCGTCGCGCAGGGGGTCGACGCCCTCTGCGTCATCGCTCCGCGGTCGTCGTCGCTCGATCGGCTGCGTCGGCACCGGGAGGGCCTGCCGACCCTCGTCATCAAGGCCGAGTCCGATCCGGAGATGCACACCGCCGCGGTCGACCAGCGCGCCGGGGCGATGGCGGCGGTGATGCACCTCATCGAGCTCGGCCACCGATCGATCGTGCATCTCGCCGGGCCGCAGGACTGGTTCGACGCCCGGGCGCGGGCGCAGGGGTGGCGGGACGCGCTCGCCGACGCCGGGCTCGCGATCACGCCGCCGACGGTGGGCGATTGGACGAGCGACTTCGGCTACGCGTTCGGCTCGTCGCTCGATGCGTCGAACGCGACCGCGGTGTTCGCGGCGAACGACCAGATGGCCCTCGGCGTCGTCCACGGCCTCGCCGAGCGGGGCATCGACGTGCCCGGCGACGTGAGCGTCGTCGGCTTCGACGACCTGCCCGACGCGCGCCACTTCCTGCCGCCGCTCACGACGGTCCGACAGGACTTCGACTCGCTCGGCGCGCTCGCGATGCGGATCCTCATCGCGGCGATCGACGGCGAGGAGTACGCCGAGCACGACAGCATCGCGCCGCGGTTGATGCTGCGGGCCTCGACCGCCGCTCCGCGCCGCTGAGCGTCCGTCCGTCCCGTTGGTTCCGAGCGGAACCCCACCCGGGAACGTGCTCGTGATCTACTATTGTTAGCGCGAACAATTGCGGCCCGGGCACCCGGCGCGGGCCGTCATCCAGGCCGGTCCTGACGGTCTCGACGAAGAGAACGGGCGAGCGGCACTGCGCCGTCCACCGCGATCGTCGCCCGTCATGCCGAGCCTGCGGCACCAGCGAACTGGAGGGAACATGACCGACACGGAACGGACGGCCAGACTCGACGCGGCGATCGCGCGGGTGCGCGAGGAGGTCGCCGGCCTGCACGCCGAACTCGTCCGCTACGGGCTCGTCGTGTGGACGGGCGGCAACGTCTCGGGCCGCGTGCCCGGCGCGGACCTGTTCGTGATCAAGCCCTCCGGCGTCTCCTACGACGACCTGGCGCCCGAGAACATGATCCTGTGCGACCTGAACGGCGACGTGGTGCCGGGCACGCCGGGGTCCGAGCGGAGCCCCTCGAGCGACACCGCGGCGCACGCCTACGTGTACCGCAACCTGCCCGGCGTGGGCGGGGTCGTGCACACGCATTCGACCTACGCGGTGGCGTGGGCGGCGCGCGGCGAGGAGATCCCGTGCGTGATCACGGCGATGGCCGACGAGTTCGGCGGACCGATCCCGGTCGGCCCGTTCGCGATCATCGGCGACGACTCGATCGGACGCGGCATCGTCGAGACGCTGAGCGGGCACCGCTCGCGGGCGGTGCTCATGCAGAACCACGGCCCGTTCACGATCGGCGTGAACGCGAAGGATGCCGTCAAGGCGGCGGTCATGGTCGAGGACGTGGCCCGCACGGTGCACCACGCCCGTGCGGCCGGCCCGCTCGTCCCGATCCCCCAGGAGTCGATCGACGCCCTCTACCACCGCTACCAGAACGTGTACGGGCAGTCGGGGGATGCCCGTCGGGATGAGGAGGCGGCGCGATGAGCGGGACGGCGACCGACCCGGATGCCGCGGGCGAGGCGATCCTCGCGGGCCGCACGGCCCTCGGCATCGAGTTCGGCTCGACCCGTATCAAGGCGTGTCTCGTCGACGCCGACGACCCGACCCTCGTGCTCGCGGTCGGCGGCCACGAGTGGGAGAACGAGTTCGTCGACCGGCGCTGGACGTACTCCCTCGCCGCGGTCGAGACCGGGCTGCAGGCGGCCTACGCCGAGCTCGTCGCCGAGGTGCGCGGCCGCTACGGGGTCGTGCCCGAGACCTTCGGCGCGATCGGCGTCTCGGCGATGATGCACGGGTACCTCGCGTTCGACGGCGCGGGGGAGCTGCTCGTGCCGTTCCGCACGTGGCGCAACACGTCGACCGGCCCCGCCGCGGCCGAGCTCAGCGAGAACTTCGGGGTGAACATCCCGCTGCGCTGGTCGATCGCGCACCTGCACCAGGCCGTGCTCGACGAGGAGCCGCACGTCGCCGACATCCGCTCGATCACGACCCTCGCCGGCTACGTGCACCGCCGTATGACGGGCCGCGACGTGCTCGGCGTGGGCGACGCCTCGGGGATGTTCCCGATCGCCGCCCCGGCGGCGGGCGCCGCGCCCGCCTACGACGCCCGTCTGCTCGGGGTCTACGACGGCCTCGCGGCCGGCACGGCGCTCGCCGGTTCGCTCGCCGACCTGCTGCCGGAAGTGCTGCCCGCGGGTGCGCCGGCCGGTGCGCTCACGGCGGAGGGCGCGGCCTTCCTCGATCCGACGGGCGCGCTGCGTCCGGGCATCCCGCTGTGCCCGCCCGAAGGCGACGCCGGCACGGGCATGGTCGCGACGAACGCGGTGGCCCCGCGCACCGGCAACGTCAGCGCGGGCACGTCGATCTTCGCCATGGTCGTGCTCGAGGGAGCGCTCGCGCGCGTCCACCACGAGCTCGATCTCGTGACGACGCCGGCCGGCGACCCGGTCGCGATGGTGCACTGCAACAACGGCGCGAGCGAGCTCGCCGCCTGGGCAGGGCTGTTCGAGCGCTTCGCGGTCGCGGCGGGGACGCCGATCGACGGCGACGCCGTGTTCGAGGCGCTGTTCCAGGAGGCGCTCGCGGGCGAGCCCGACGCCGGCGGGATGCTCGCGTACAACTACCTCGCCGGCGAGCCGATCACAGACCTCGTCGAGGGGCGGCCCCTCGTGGTCCGCACTCCGGAGTCCCGGTTCACGCTGGCCAACTTCATGCGGGCGCAGCTCTACGGCGTGTTCGGCACGCTCGCGCTCGGCATGCGCGTGCTCGACGGCGAGGGCGTGCGGCTCGACCGCATGTTCGCCCACGGCGGGGTCTTCCGCACCGCGGGCGTCGCGCAGCGCTTCCTCGCGGGCGCCCTCGACGCGCCGGTCGCCGTCGGCGAGACGGCGTCGGAGGGCGGCGCCTGGGGCATCGCCGTGCTCGCCTCGTACCTCCCGGCCGCCGCGGACGGGCAGGGCCTCGGCGCCTACCTCGACGAGCGCGTCTTCGCCGACGCGCCCGTCGCGGTGGCCGACCCCGATCCGGCCGACGTCGCCGGGTTCGCCGCCTATCTCGACCGCTATCGCGCCGGCCTCGCCGCCGAGGCCGCGGCCGTCCGCGCGCTGTAGCGCGGAGCCTCCACCGATCCCCACCGACACCGAAAGGCATCCCACATGACGCGTACACCGCTCACCACCTCGTTCGACGGCTACGAGGTCTGGTTCCTCACCGGCAGCCAGGGCCTCTACGGCGAGGAGACCCTCCGCCAGGTCGCCGAGCAGTCCCAGGCCGTGGCCGCCGAGCTCGGCGCCGCCGTGCCCGTGAAGATCGTCTGGAAGCCGGTCCTCACGGACTCGGCCGCCATCCGCCGGGCGGTGCTGGAAGCGAACTCCGACGACTCGGTCATCGGCCTCGTCGCCTGGATGCACACGTTCAGCCCGGCGAAGATGTGGATCGCGGGCCTGGACGCGCTCCAGAAGCCGCTCCTGCACCTGCACACGCAGGCGAACGTCGAACTGCCGTGGGGCGAGATCGACTTCGACTTCATGAACCTCAACCAGGCCGCGCACGGCGACCGCGAGTTCGGGTACATCCAGACGCGGCTCGGCGTGGCGCGCAAGACGGTCGCCGGTCACGTGTCCGACCCGGCCGTGCAGGCCGACGTCGCGACGTGGCAGCGCGCCGCGGCCGGCTTCGCCGCTTCCAAGACGCTCAAGCTCGCCCGCTTCGGCGACAACATGCGCTACGTGGCCGTCACCGAGGGCGACAAGACCGAGGCCGAGCACGTGTTCGGCGTGCAGGTCAACACCTGGGGCGTCAACGAGCTCGTCGAGGCGGTCGAGGCCGCGACCGAGGCTGAGATCGACGCCCTCGTGGCCGAGTACGACGAGCTCTACGACGTCGTCCCCGAACTGCAGGCCGGCGGGGAACGCCGCCAGTCGCTGCGCGACGGCGCCGCGATCGAGATCGGCCTGCGCTCGTTCCTCGAGGCTGGCGGGTTCTCGGCGTTCACGACGAGCTTCGAGGACCTCGGCGCCCTGAAGCAGCTGCCCGGCCTCGCCGTGCAGCGCCTCATGGCCGAGGGATACGGCTTCGGCGCCGAGGGCGACTGGAAGACCGCGATCCTGGTGCGGGTGGCCAACGTCATGGGCGCCGGCCTGCCCGGCGGCGCCTCCCTCATGGAGGACTACACCTACGACCTCACCCCCGGGTCGGAGGTGATCCTGGGCGCGCACATGCTCGAGGTCTCCCCCTCGCTGACGTCCGCCAAGCCGTCCCTGGAGATCCACCCGCTCGGCATCGGCGGCAAGGACGATCCGGTGCGCCTGGTCTTCACCGCCGACCCGGGCCCCGCCCTCGTCGTCGCGTTGAGCGACGTCCGCGACCGGTTCCGACTGACTGCGAACGTCGTCGAGAACGTCGAGCCGTCCGCGCCGCTGCCCAAGCTGCCCGTGGGCCGGGCCGTGTGGAAGCCCGCCCCGGACTTCCGCACGAGCGCCGCCGCGTGGCTCACCGCCGGAGCGGCCCACCACACGGTCATGACGACCGCGGTCGGCGTCGAGGTGTTCCGCGACTACGCCGAGATGGCCCGCACCGAACTGCTCGTCATCGACGAGGACACCACCGTGCGCGGCTTCCGCGACGAGGTGCGCTGGAACCAGGCGTACTACCGCCTCGCGCAGGGGCTCTGAACCACGCGCGCCGAGGGCCGGCCGACGGCCCGCCCTCGGCGCGTCGTCCGTCCGTCCACGCCCTCCGACGCGGAGCACGCGAGCAGCGGATCGAGGCGCTACCCTGGGAGCCCCCGCCCCCAATCGGCATCGCGGCCGTCCCGTCGTCCGCCGATGCCGCCATCGTCCCCCGAAGGATGCCCGATGTCGAAGCTCACCGTGCCGTTCGTCGCGGTCGGCGGACTGATCGCGCTCGCCGGCCTCATCGCCGTCGTCATCGGCGGTCTCACCGAACTCGAGTTCAGCGGCGCCCTGTTCGAATCCGGCATCGGCGCCGTCATGATCGGACTCGGCCTGGGGCTCGTCGGCTGGGCGCTCGGTGCGCTGCTCCGCCCCGGCGCCGCGCAGCCCGCGAACGAGTCCGCCGTCCCGATCCCGACCGCACCCGCCGCAGCGGAGCCCGCCCAAACCGTCCCCGAGGTCGCGCAGCCCGCGCTCGGCGTGGGCGTCGGGGCCCGACCCGGCGGCTACCTCGCGACCGCGTCGCAGCCCGGGGTCCCGGTCGCCACGGGCCCGCTGCCCGTCGTCGGCGGGCTCGGCGCTTACGCGGCGGCAGCGCAGATCGCGCCCGTCGCCGACCCGGCGGCCACGGGGCAGTTCCCGGCCGTCGGCGAGCCCGTGTCGACCGCCACCGGCCCGTTCCTCGCCGTCGGGCTCACGACCGGCGCGATCCCGATCGTCGGCGGCGCCGACGCCCCGACGGTCGACGACGACGACGAGGACGCGGTCTTCGCGGTCGACTGGGCGGAGGCCGGCGGCCCGCCGCGCGCTCGCGGCACCTACGTCGCCCCGACGGGCGAAGAGGAGGAGGAGCCCGCCACCGGCGAGTTCCCGGCCCCCTGGGGCGCGAACGCCTTCGTGGAGCACGACGAACTCGGTGGGCTCGACCCCGAGCTCGAGCGCACGATGCCGCTGGATCCGAACGACGAGTACGGCCCATACCGCCGTCGCTGACGTCGCGGCAACCCCCTTGCCGTCCTCGTTCCGCCCGGGGCAGGGTGGATGACGGGGAGGCGGCATGTCGGAGGCACGCGGTTCGGCGGCGACGCATCGGCACGGCCGGGCGGTCGGGCCCCGGTGGCCGTGGCGGCTGTCGGGCGCGTCCTGGGGGTACGCCTTCAAGCGCACCCTGCGCGGGTTCACCGCCGACGGCTGCACCGATCTCGGAGCGGGCCTGACGTACTTCGCCGTGCTCTCGATCTTCCCCGCGCTGCTCGCGCTGACCTCGCTGCTCGGTCTCTTCGGGCAGGACCAGGAGGCGACGGACGCCCTGCTCGACGTCGTCGACGAGATCGCGCCGGGCGGCACCGCCGATCTCGTCCGCGCGCCGATCGAGCAGTTCGCCTCCGCGCCGGCGATCGGGTGGGCGCTCGTCATCGGACTCGTCCTGGCGGTCTGGTCGGCCTCCGCGTACGTCGGAGCATTCGGCCGGGCGATGAACCGCATCCAGGGCATCCAGGAGGGGCGTCCCATCTGGAAGCTCCGCCCGGTGCAGCTGGCCACGACCCTCGGCATGATCCTCGTCATCGTCTTCGTGGCGCTCGCGCTCGTGATCTCGGGGCCGATCGCCGAGGTCATCGGCACCTACCTCGGCCTCGGCGGCACCCTGCAGACCGTGTGGGAGTTCCTCAAGTGGCCGGTGCTGCTGCTGGCGCTGCTGCTCGGCATCGGCCTGCTCTACTGGGCGAGCCCGAACCGCAAGGCCGCGGGCTTCCGCTGGGTGCTCCCCGGCGTACTGCTCGCCGTGATCGTGCTCGGCATCGCGACGCTCGGCTTCGGCTTCTACGTCGGCAACTTCGCGAACTACGACCGCACCTACGGCGCGTTCGCCGGCGTCATCGTCTTCCTGCTCTGGGTCTACATCGTGAACCTCGCCCTCCTGCTCGGGGCCGAACTCAACGCCGAGGTCGAGCGGGTCCGCGAGCTCGAGTCGGGGATGACGGCCGAGGACCGGCTCGCCGCGCCCGTGCGCGACGACGCGGCGATCCGCAAGCTCGCGCTCCGCGAACTCGCCGATGTCGAAGCCGGGAGGCGGCTCCGGCTCGACGCGGAAGCCGCCCGCCGTCCCGTGCGCGCGCCCGAGGACGAGCGCGCTGCGGCCGCGGAGGAGGCCGGTCGTCGACGCGGGGCGCGGAGCGCGGCCGTACTGGGCGCGGCGGCCCTCTTCGCCGCCACGGCCGCCGCGATCGGTGCCCGGTTCGGCGGAGACCGCAGCTGATCCACGACCGCTCCGGCGTGCTCGTGCTTGACTGTGCCGGAGCGGCCGCACCGGGGGACACTGTGCGATCGCCAGGCGCCGGAGCGGGGAGGCAACGGATGACCGGTTGGAACGAGTGGGAGATCGAGGAGATCGCGACCGCCGACGAGGTGGAGCTCGCGACCTACGACGAGCACCACGAACTGCACCCGCCGATCACGGGCTGGGTGGTGCGGGTCGGCGCCGACCTCTACGTGCGCACCTCCCACGATGCCGAAGGCGGGTGGTACCGCCCCTCCCGGACGTTCGGCGACGGGCGGCTGCGCGTCGGCGAGTCGTTCGTGCGCGAGGTGCGCTGCTTCCAGGCCTTCGACGCCGACCCCACCGCGGTCGCCGCCGCGTACCGCGCGAAGTACGCGCAGTACGGGCTGGAGCGTCTCGCGGAGGTCGTCGGTCCCGACTCGAAGCTCGTCACGGTCCGCGTCGAGGCGATCCCGCGGGCCGGCGGCGCCGCGCCGACCGGCTTCGACCCGCTCGCCCTCTGACGCCGTCGCGCGGTCGCGCCGGGCCCCGTGCTTCGCCCGGACGCACCGCGACCCCGGTCGCGCGTGCGCACCGGGGTCGCGGGGGAAGCGCAGGCCGGATCAGACCTGCGGCAGCACTTCGAACTCGACCCGCCCGTCCTGCTCATGGGCGTCGAGCACCTTGTCGTCGAGGAACGTCGCGGCCGTCATCCCGAGGTAGACGTTCGCACCGCCCTCCGAGATCGTGGCGTCCCGCAGCTCGGGGGCCGGGACGACGGCCACCCCGAGTCGGTCGGACCCGGGCGCCTCGGCGTCGATCCGCAGTCCGGCGCCCTCGGCGCCGTTGCTGCGCTCGACGAGCTCCTTCACCGCGTGCTGGGCGTTCTCGGTCAGCGTGAGCATTCGGTTGCTCCCTTCCGTCGGTATCGGACCAACCACGATTCCGGGCCGCCGCGAACCCGGCAACCCCCTTGCGCACCGGCTCGGGATGCCGCACACTCCCGCTCCTGGACGCCCGGCCCGTGGTCGAACGGACGAGGATGCACGACGTCCCGCCGTCCGTTCGACGGTCACCCGCCCCCGCACGTGGTCGAATGGATGACGATGCGCAACGTCCTCGCCGTCCGCGGCGTTCCCTACCTCCTCGCCACGTCCTTCGTCGGGCGCCTGCCGTCGTCGATGGCGGCCCTCGCGTTCGTGCGGCTCGTCCTCGACGCGGGCGGCGGCTACGGCTTCGCCTCGACGCTGACGGCGGTCTACATCGTCGGCGGGATGGTCGGGCAGCCGGTGCTCGCGCGAATCGTGGACCGCACCGGCCGCCGACGCCCCGTGCTCGTGGGCGCGGCGGCGGCCGCCACCCTGGGCTTCGCGGGGGCCGCGCTCGCCGTGTCGGTCAGTCCGGTCGCGACGCTCGTCGCCGGCCTCGTCGCGGGCCTCGCGACGCCGCCGCTCGAGTCGGTGCTGCGGAGCCTCTGGCCCGCGTTCTTCCCCGATCCCCGCGAGCGCACCTCGGCGTACGCCGTCGACGCGGCCGTGCAGGAGATCGCCTTCGTCGTCGGCCCGCTGCTGACGGCCGGCGGCATCCTCGTCTTCGGCGCCGACGGCAACGTGCTCGCGATGGCGGCGGTCGGTCTCGTCGGAGCGGTCGCGTTCGCGATCCACCCCCGCATCCGACGCGCGGAGCCGATCCTGCCGCCCGTCGGCGACGCGCACGGCTCCCCGCTCGGCAGCCCGCCGTTCCGGCGGCTGCTCGTGCTCGTCGTCACGATGGCCGTCTCGGTCGGGGCGCTGACGATCACGGCGAGCGCGTTCGCCGAAGCAGCGGGGGAGCCCGCGCTCAGTTCGTGGGCGATCGCGCTCAACGGGCTCGGAGCGCTCGTGGGCGCCCTCCTCGCGGCGCGATTCCCCTTCCGCGCCCCGCCCGAGCGACTCGTCCGCCGGCTCGGGCTCGTGCTCGCCGCGGGCTACCTGCCGACGGCGATCGCCCTCGCGCCAGTGGGGCTCTGGCTCGTGTTCGCGGCGCTCGCCGGCCTGACGCTGCCCGTGCTGCTCGCGCAGGTGTTCGCCCTCACGCCCGCCCTCGTCGAGGAGCACCACGGCAACGAGGCGAACGCGTGGGTCATCTCGGCCTTCGCCGTCGGCAACGCGGGCGGCACGATCCTGGCGGGGCAGGTCATCGGCGCCGCGGGCCCGACCACGGGCATCCTCGTCGCCGTGCTCGTGTGCGCGGGCATCGGCCTCGCGGGGGCGGCGCAGGCGTCGCCGCGCGGCGTGGCGCCCCGGGCGTCCGCGGACTGAGCCGAGGGGCCGGTACGGGGCCGCTCGGAAGGGCCCGCTCGGGACGGCCCGCTCCGGCTCCGGCTCGATGCCCGGCACGCGTGCCAGGATCGCCGCATGGACGAAGACCACCCGGCCGACCGGACCCTGCTCGACCTGCATCGACGGTTCCAGCAGGGGTTCGCGACGGAGGCCGCCGTGTACGGCACGATCCTCGTCAGCGGCCTCATCGCGGTCTCGTCCGCGCACGGCGAGACCTCGTTGCAGGTGCTCGTCGCCGTCGCCGTCACGGTGCTGGTGTTCTGGGGATCGCACGTCTACGCGGGAACCCTCTCCCGGATCGGCGGCGCCGAAGGGCAGCAGTCCCGCGTCCGCCCGGCGTTCGAGGCGTCCCTGCGCCACTCGTTCGGGATGCTGAGCTCCGCGCTCGTGCCGTGCGTGTTCCTCGTCATCGGGGTGACGCGCCTCGTGCCCGACGAGTTGGCCAACAACCTGGCGCTCTGGGCGGGCATCATCGTGCTGCTGCTGCTCGGCTACATCGCGTTCCTGCGCCGCGGCAGCGGCTTCTGGATCCGGATCCTCGGCGCCCTCGGCACGGCGAGCTTCGGCCTCGTCTTCGTGGTGCTGAAGGGCGCCCTGCACTGAGTCCGGGGCCCGCCGCGGGGCCGTGCGAGGGGCGCTCGCGACGGGCTCGTGACGGGGCCGTGTGACGCCCCGTGTCGAGAGGTTGCGCCTCGGGT
Organism: Agromyces seonyuensis; assembly: GCF_009789225.1. Classification (GTDB taxonomy): domain Bacteria; phylum Actinomycetota; class Actinomycetes; order Actinomycetales; family Microbacteriaceae; genus Agromyces; species Agromyces seonyuensis. The sequence continues at coordinate 26,588 of NZ_WSTA01000027.1, forward strand.
CGACCCCTGTTCGACAGGTCCGGAGCCGATCTCTAGCGTCGAGGCATGACGAAGGCAAACGGATCCACGATCTCGATCGTCGCCGTCTCGGGGAGCATCTCGAACCCGAGCCGCACGACGGCGCTCGCCGCCCGCCTGCAGGCCGAGCTCGCCGCCGCGCTGGCCGCCGAACCCGCCCTCGCGGAACCGGGCGCGCCCGTCGTCGCGACGACGCTGCTCGAGCTCTCCGACGTCGGCCGCGAGTTCGCGGGCGTGCTGAGCCGCGCCGAGCTCACCCCGCGAGCCGAGGAAGCTCTGCGCACGATCGAGTCGGCCGACGTCCTCATCGTCGCGAGCCCCGTCTTCCGGGCGTCGTTCACCGGCCTGTTCAAGCACGTCTTCGACTTCGTCGGCCAGTACGCCCTCATCGACACCCCGGTGCTGCTCGCGGCCACCGGCGGCAGCGACCGGCACGCGCTCATCCTCGAGCACCAGTTCCGTCCGCTCTTCTCGTTCTTCCAGGCCCTCACGCTGCCCATCGGCGTCTACGCGCGCGACACCGACTTCGTCGACTACCAGGTGAGCGACCCCGGGCTCGAGGCGCGCATCGCGCAGGCCGTCGAGCGCGGGCTGCCGCTCGTGCGCTCGACGGTGCTGCCCGCGGCGGCCCGCTCGGAGTACGTCTCGACGTGGTGAGCGAGCACCTCATCCTGGGCGTCGACGTCCACCCGCTCGGCGCGCACCCGGCGGGTTGGCGGCTCGGCGGAGCCCATCGCGATCCGAGTCGCGACGCCGTCGCCCTGCGGCGGATCGCCGCGACCGCCGAGGCCGCTCGTATCGACCTGCTCCTCTTCGGGGCCGTCCCGCCCGGGGCGGCCGAGGGCGGCCGACGCGACCCCGCCGTCCGCCACCGCGTCGACCCGATCGCCGCGGCATCGTTCCTCGCGGGCTCGACCGAGCGCATCGGCCTCGTGGCGAGCGTCAACGCCGCCGTCGCCGACCCTGTCGCCATCGCCCGTGCGGCGGCCTCGCTCGACGTGCTCTCCGGCGGTCGCGCCGGGCTCGGCCTCGCGTGCGACCCCGGTGCCCGGGAGGCCGCAGCGCACGGGCTCGATCCGCGCGCAGCGCGAGCCGGTCGGCAGGCTCGCGCGCTCGAGTTCGCGGCCGCGGTGACCGAACTCTGGGACTCCGTCGACGCCCCGGATACGAGCGCGGTCGGCGCCGGCCTGCTCGGCGCCGACGGCGTCCGGGCCGTCGAGGTCCGGGGGGAGCACCTGCAGTTCGCCGCACGCTTCGAGACGGTCCGACCGCAGCAGGGGCATCCCGTGCTCGTGCACGAGTGCGCGGCTCCGGAGATGCTGCCGTTCGCGGCGGCGCAGGGCGACGTCGTCGTCGTCGGCGCGGGCTCGTTCGACGACGCCCGCGAGACCCGCGCGCTCGTGCGCGGCTACGCCTTCGAGGCCGGTCGCGACGACCGCGAGGTCAAGCTCGTCGCCCGCGTGCTGCCGGTCATCGGCGAGACCCGCGCCCACGCCCGCGCCATCGCCGACGAGCTCAGCAGGCTGCTGCCCGTCGACGACGACGATCCGTTCGTCGCGACCGCGGGCGGCGCGGGCACCCGCTCGATCGCCCACCTCGAGACCGTCGTGGGCGCGCGGCTGCCCGCCGATCCCGACGCGATCGTCGACCGGGCGACCGCGGCGCGCTTCGACGCGACGGGGGAGCAACTGCTGGAGATCGTCGCCCAGCGCACGGGCCGCATCGTGGGCGGCGACGCCCCGCCCACCCTGCGCCACCTCGTCGCCGCCGTCTCGGTGCCCGCCTCGATGATCGTCGGCACCGCCGCCGACATCGCCGCCGAGTTCGCCGACTGGGCCGACGCCGACGCGGTCGACGGGTTCCTCGTCGCGCCCGCCTCGGTGCCCGCGCAGCTCGACGCGTTCGCGTTCGGGGTCGTCCCCGAGCTCGCTCGACTCGGCCTCGTGCCGGACGAGTACGGCGAGGGCACGCTGCGGGAACGGCTCGGCCTCGCCGAGCGCCGCGGACTGCCCGGCGTCCCGCGGTTCTGAGCCGACCCGCCCTTCGGGCGCCGCCGCAGGGTCCGAGCCGTCCCGTCCCCCGATCCGGGGATTCCCTGCGGCGACGCCGAACCCCTAGGCTCACCGGCATGGGATCAGCGTTGACCTCCATCGGATTGCCCGTCGCCCTCGGCATCATCATGTTCGGCCTGGGCCTCTCACTCACCCCCCGCGATTTCGCGCGCGTGGCCACGCAGCCGAAGGCGGTGCTCATCGCCCTCGTCTGCCAGCTCGTCGTGCTCCCCGCCGTCGCGTTCGGGCTCGTCTACGCGTTCTCGCTGCCGCCCGTGCTCGCCGTCGGGCTCGTGCTGCTCGCCGCCTCCCCCGGCGGCACGACGGCGAACCTGTTCAGCCACCTCTTCCGCGGCGACGTCGCCCTGAACATCTCGCTCACCGCCGTGAACTCGGTGCTCGCCGTCTTCACCCTGCCCCTCATCACGAACTTCGCCATCGCGTTGTTCCTGCCCGGCGACGACGGCCTCGGCCTCCAGTTCGCGAAGACGCTCGAGGTGTTCGCGATCGTGCTCGGCCCCGTCGTGCTCGGGATGCTCGTGCGCTGGTGGAAACCCGGCTTCGCCGACCGCATGGACAAGCCCGTCCGCATCGCCTCCGTCGTCATCCTCGTCGTCGTCATCATCGGCGCGATCATCGCGAACCTCGACGTCCTCGCCGAGCACGCCCTCGGCCTCGCGGGCGTCACGGTGCTGTTCTGCCTCATCTCGCTCACGATCGGCTACCTCGTGCCGAGATGGCTCCGCGTCGGACGGCCGCAGGCCATCGCGTCCTCGTTCGAGATCGGCATCCACAACGCGACCCTCGCGATCGTCATCGCGCAGACCGTGCTCGGCAGCATCGAGCTGAGCTGCCCGCCGCCGTCTACGGGGTGCTCATGTTCTTCGTCGCGCTCGGGTTCGGCTTCCTCATCCGCGGGCGCGGGGCCGCGGGCGCCGAGGACGGCTCGCCGGCGCGGAGCGAGTCCGCAGCGGACGCCCGGGGCTGAGCGGGCCGGGCCCGGCGCCCCGGGGCGGGCGGAAGTCCGCCGATCGGGGCATCCCCGCCGTCGGTTCTTCTACACTCGAACGGATGCAGCCGATCACCCAGGAGACGTTGCCCGAAGTGCTGGGCAACGCGACCGCGCGGGAACTCGACGAGATCGAGGCGCCCCTCGAGTTCCTCGTGCTCGAGTGGGACCGCGTGACCGCGTTCGGCTGGCGCGACGCGAAGTTCGCCCAGCGCGGTTATTTCGTGGCCGATTTCGACGGCGAGCCCGTCGGCATCGTCCTGAAGGCGGCCGCGCCGCCCGGCTCGCGATTCCGCGCCGCGATGTGCGCGTTCTGCCACACGCAGCAGCCGGCCGACCAGGTGCGGATGTTCGCGGCGCGCCGCGCGGGCGACGCCGGGGAGCGCGGCGACACCGTCGGCACGTACCTGTGCGCCGATCTGAAATGCCACGAGAACATCGGCCTGCCCGTGCCGCTCGCGCCCTCCGAGGTCCGGCCGGTCGGCCTCGCCGCGGAGCGCGCGGACCGCTACGTCGGACGTGTCCGCGGGTTCGTCGCCGACGTCTTGGGCCGTCGGCCCGGCTCGCCGTCCTAGACTCGACCCGATCCGCGCGGGGGCGCGGGAGACCGGGGGTCGGGTCGGTGGGTGCAGATCGCGTGCAGGGCGCCGCGGGAGCGACGCCGGGCGACGACGAGACCGCTCCGCTCCTGCCGACGCTCCAGCGCGTGCTGCCGTCCGCGACGGCGGTCGAGGCCGGTGGGATCCTCGCCGCCGGCATGGGGTTCGTCGTGGGCTTCATCGTGGGCTACCTCTCCACGGGCGGCCAGGCGGTGCCGCTCATCGGCTTCGGCGCCCTCGGCAGCACGGCGGGCGTGGTCGCGGCCGCCGTCGCAGCGACGGCCTTCGTCGCCGGCGCACTCTCCCCGCGGGTGCCGGCGCGATTCGGGTCGCGCCGGCCGGCAGGCCGCACCGCGCGTTCGATCGACCTCGGCGCGCTCGCGTTCACGCACGCCGCGATCGTCTTCCTGGCGGTCCTCGGGGCGGCCCACGTGGTCTCGCTCGCCTTCGTCGGGACGTCGGTCTCCGCCGTCCCCACGGCGATCGTCACGGGCGGCGTCGCTGCGGTCGCCGCCTACCTGCCGTACCTCTCGGCGAGAGCGACGGATCCGGCGAAGCTCGCGAACCTGCTCGTCGTGCTCCTCGCGTGCGGCGCCTTGGCGAGCATGCTGAGCTCGGCCGACCCGGCACGGTGGCGCGCCAACCTCCTCCCGCTCGGCGTCGCCGCGGACGTATCCGGCTGGGCGTTCGACCTCGCGCTCGTCATCGGCGGACTCGTCCTGGCCGGACTCTCCCGGTTCATCGGCGGCGAACTCGAACGGTGGGCGTCCGGCCGGGGGGCTGCGGCCGGTCGCGGCGCGCGGCCGGTCGCGGTCGCGGTCGGCCTCGTCGGCGTCTGCCTCGTCGTGCTCGGCCTCCTGCCGGCCGACCGCGGCGGCATCGTGCACGACCTCGCCGCGGCCGCCCTGATCGTGCTCGTCGCGGCCCTGCTCGTCGGCCTGCCGTGGCTCCTGCCCGGGATCGGCCGGCCGCTCGTCGCGACCGGCTGGGCGTTCGCGTTGCTGCTCACGTTCGCCGTGCTGCTGTTCCGGCCGGTCGGCCGTACGACGCTCACGGCGACCGAGCTCATCGTCGCGGCGCTGTTCGTCGCCTGGCTCGTCGTCCTCCTCCGCACGGTCGCGGCTGCGCTCGACGACCGCGACGCGGGGCTGTTCCCGGTCGAGTCCGATCCGGTGGAGTCCGACCCGGTCGAGTCCGACCCCGTCTGAGCTTCGCGCGTCGGCTCAGAGCGCGAGCGGCTCGATGAGCATGAGGGTCGCGCGCTTGGCGACGCGGCCGTCGCCGGAGGAGCGGCCCGTGAGCCGTCGGCCGATCCACGGCAGCACGAACTCGCGGTAGTACGTGATCGCGCCCGGGCGGTTGCCGTGGGCGATCGCATCCTCGACCTCGTCGACGCCCCAGGATGCCGGCACGGGGACGCCGAGGCCGTGCAGCACGTTCGAGGCGACGCGCGTGTGGCCGAGCGCGTTGAGGTGCAGCTTGTCGGGGGACCAGTAGGCGAGGTCCTCGATGGATTCGTCATGCCAGTTGTCGACGTAGACCACGCCGTCCTTGCGAGCGGCCCAGACCGCCACCGCGTCGGAGAGCGCGTCGCCGCGCTTGCGCATGAGCCGGCCGCCCGGCAGGTTGCGCGACGGGTTGGCGCCGCTCAGCATGAGCATCGTCGGTCCGGCCGCGAGCACCTTGTCGACGGCGGCCTCGAGCCGTCCGCTGGTCTCCTGGATGGAGATCTTCGGCCGCATCATGTCGTTGCCGCCGCCGTTCATCGACAGCAGCTGCGGTCGCAGGGCGATCGCCGCGTCGAGCTGCTCGTCGAGGATCGGTCCGAGCTTGCGACCGCGGATGGCGAGGTTCGCGTACCCGATCGGCTCCCGCGCGTGGGCGGCGAGCGCCATGGCGACGAAGTCGGCCCAGCCGCGCGGGGTGCCGTCGGGAAGCTCGTCGCCCATGCCCTCGGTGAACGAGTCCCCGATGGCCGCGAACGACCGCACCGCACTTGCATCCATGCCTTCGACCCTACGCCGCCCTGCGCGGCCCCGATCCCCTCCCTCCACCCCATCGCGAGTGGGTAGGCAGCGCGGGTCGGGCGCACTCCGCACCCGCAGTTCCTACCCACTCGGAGCAGGGTGCGCGGCCCGCGGCCCGCCCCGTTCCCGAGAACGTCCCGCGCCGTCCCCCGAGTGCTGAGGCCGGCACGGATCCCGCGAGTGGGTAGGTACCGCGGGTGATGTGCCGTCCCGACCCGCAATACGTACCCACTCGGAGGGCGGTGCGGAGCTCCTGCCCAGTCGGGGCATCTTCCGGCCCGTGCACATTCGTGCGCATCCGGATGGCCGTGCCGGTCGGCCCCGTCGACGATGCGCGGATGACCTCTCGACGACCGCTCCCCGCATCGCTGCGCGATGCGCCGTTCACCACACCGACGGCCCTGCGCGCCGGCGTCGCCGCGGGGCGACTGCGCGCTGCCGACCTCGATGCCCGGTATCGAGGCGTCCGCGTTCCGATCGACCCCGATCTGCCGACGCTCGCGCGGGCCGCGCTCCTCGCCTCTCCACGCGCCGCGGTCATCGCCGGGGCGACCGCGGCCGTACTGCACGGGCTGCCGGTGCCGACGCGAGTCGATCCGACCGCTCGCGACGAGATCGACGTCGCGGTCCCTCCCGACGTGCGCGGGCCGCGCCGCATCGGCATCTCGAGCCGACGACTCCGCATCCATCCGCACGACCGTGTCGAGCTCGATGGGATCGCCGTGACCTCCGCGGGCCGGACCTGGTGCGATCTGGCGCAGGTCCTGACCGTGCCGGAGCTCGTCGCGGTCGCGGATCGCGTGCCTGAGGAGCAGCTCGTCGAGGCGCTCGCTCGTCATCCCGGCCGACGTCACCGTCGGAAGCTGCTGGTCGCGTTGGGGCTTCGCGACCCCGCATCCGAGTCCCCGCCCGAGTCCGTGCTCCGCGCGCTGGTCGTGCTGGCCGGTCTGCCCGCACCGCGGGTCAATGTGGACATCCACGATCGTGCCGGGGACTTCGTCGCGAGAGTCGATCAGCTGTTCGACGAGTACGGAGAGATCCTCGAATACCAGGGTGACCACCACCGCACCGATCAGCAGCAGTGGCGTCGCGATCGCACGCGCGAGGCGGAACTGGAGTCGCTCGGCTTCCACGTCACGGAGGTGACGTCCGCGGATCTCGCGCGGCCGCGCGAACTCGTCGAACGGATCGCCCGGAATCTGCGTCGACGGGGTTGGGCCGGGGCCATCGAGTACTCGCCGTGCTTTCCGACCCGCTCTCCGGTGCCGCGTCCGGGCGTCCGGAACCCGCCCCGCCCGAGGACGCCGGACGCGCACCCCCCGACTGGGTAGGTGTCGGGGGTGTGCGGCGGGCCGCACCCGCGGTACCCACCCACTCGCGAAAAGGAACGAGAAGGGAAGAGCAGGGGGGCAGGATGCGGCCAGGGGGCGTGAGGCGACGGCCGCGTGTGACGGTCGCCGCGAGGGCCGCGCCGCGCAGCGGGTAACCTGGCGGGCGTGTCTGTGAACCCCGAACTCGTCGGCCGGGTCTTCCCGCCCGTTCCCGGTTACCTCGTGGGGCGCGAGAAGGTGCGCGAGTTCGCGCGCGCCGTGCTCGCCGAGCACCCGCTGCACTTCGACGTCGAGGCCGCGCGCGCCGCGGGCTACGCCGACGTCGTGGCTCCGCCGACCTTCCCGGTCGTCGTCCAGGAGCACACGCTCGCCCAGCTCCTCGCCGAGGAGGACGGCGGCATCGACTTCAGCCGCGTCGTCCACGGCGACCAGCGCTTCACCTACACCCGCCCCGTCGTCGCGGGCGACGAGCTGTTCGCGCAGCTCGCCGTCACCGCGGTCAAGACGCTCGGCGGCAACTCGATGGTCACGGCCGAGACGACCGTGACCGACGCCGACGGCGACCACGTCGTCACCGCGATCTCCAGCCTCGTCGTGCGAGGGGACGACTGATGCCCGCACTCGACGACCTCACGATCGGCGACGTCGTCGCCGAGGCGACGTACCCGATCACCCGCGACACGCTCGTGCGCTACGCGGGCGCTTCGGGCGACTTCAACCCCATCCACTACCGCGACTCGGTCGCGAAGGCCGTCGGCCTGCCGGGCGTGCTCGCCCACGGCATGCTCACGATGGGCTTCGCGGTGCAGCCGGTGTCGGACTGGGCCGGCGACCCCGGCCGCGTGCTCGACTACCAGGTGCGCTTCACTCGCCCGGTCGTCGTCGACCCCGAGCTCGGCGCGGTCGTCTCCGTCGTCGCGAAGGTCGGCGCGCTCGAGCCCGAGGCCGGCATCGCACGCATCGACCTGACCGTCACGTTCGACAACGCGACCGTGCTGGGCAAGGCGCAGGCGCGCGTCCGGCTGTCCTGAGGCATCCATGACCGAGCACGTGCGCCTGGCCGACCTCACCACCCTCGGGGTGGGCGGGCCGGCTGAGCACCTCGTCACGGCGACAACCCAGCGCGACCTCGTCGACCTCGCGTCGGCCGCGTGGGACGACCCCGACGGCTGGCTCGTGCTCGGCGGCGGCTCCAACCTGCTCGTGGGCGACGAGCCCGTGCCGGGCACGGTCATCCGGGTCGCGACGAAGGGCATCGAGGAGCTGCCGGGCGCTCGCTCGGGCACGGTCCGGCTTCGCGTGCAGGCGGGCGAGGTGTGGGACGACCTGGTCGCGCACACCGTCTCCGCCGGCTGGTCGGGACTCGAGGCGCTCTCGGGCATCCCGGGACTCGCGGGCGCCGCGCCGGTGCAGAACATCGGCGCGTACGGGCAGGAGCTCGGGGGCGTCCTCACCGCGATCGAGTTCCTCGCCGAGGGCGAGCTCGCGCCGGTCCGGATGCCCGCCGCCGAGCTCGAGCTCGGCTACCGCTCGTCGGTGCTCAAGCACGGGCACCGCGGCGTCGTCGTGTCGATCGAGCTCGAGCTGCACGACACCGCCGGCGAGCAGGCCGTGCTCGGCGAGGCGCTCGGCGCCCCCGTCGCGTACGCGCAGCTCGCGAACGCGCTCGGCGTGCAGCTCGGCGACCGCGTCTCGATCAGCGCCGTGCGCGAGACGGTGCTCGCGCTCCGGCGCTCCAAGGGCATGGTCCTCGACCCCGCCGACCCCGACACCGCGAGTGCCGGTTCCTTCTTCACCAATCCGATCGTGGACGAGCACATCGCCCGGACGCTGCCGTCCGACGCGCCCCGCTGGTACCTCGAACCGGACGCCGCGCCCGAGGTCATCGCGCTCGGCTCCACCACCGCGACTCCGCTCGACGAGTTCCGCGCCTACCAGGCATCCATGACCGCCGTCGAATCCCGCGAAGACGCGGGCTCGCCGGTGCTCGTGAAGGTGTCGGCGGCGTGGTTGATCGAGCATGCGGGCATCCGTCGGGGCTTCGCCCTGCCGGGCTCGCGTGCGGCGATCTCGTCGAAGCACACCCTCGCCCTCACCAACCGGGGCGGCGCGAGCGCCGCGGAGCTCGTGCAGCTCGCCCGGTTCGTGCAGGCGCGGGTGCAGGCGGAATACGGCATCCGGCTCGTCCCCGAGCCGGTGTGGGTGGGTATCGAGGAGGACTGATGGGTTCGGTGCCGCTGGGCGACGACGATCCGGATGCGGCGCTCCGCCGCGACGTAGGACACCTGGGCGGTCTGCTCGGGCGGGTGCTGACGGAGGCGGGCGGCGACGGGCTGCTCGACGACGTCGAGCGCCTGCGCGGGCTGACGATCGCCGCACGCGACGGCGACGGCGAGGCGCTCGAGCACGCGAGCGAACTCATCGCGGGGTTCTCGGACGAGCGCGCCGGGCAGGTGGCCCGCGCGTTCACCGTGTACTTCCACCTCGCGAACCTCGCGGAGGAGCACCACCGGGTGCGCGTCCTCAAGGGCCGGGAGGCGACGGACGCCTCGCGCGACACGTTCGCGGGCGCGCTCGCGCGCCTCGGCGACGAGGTCGGCGCCGACGGCGTGGCGGAGCGGCTCGCCGGCCTCCGCTTCCACTCGGTGCTGACCGCGCACCCGACCGAGGCGCGCCGCCGTGCGATCGCCTCGGCGATCCGCCGTCTCGCGGAGCTGCTCGACGAGCGGGAGATCGCCGAGCCCGGCGCGCTCTCGACGAGCGAGCTCGACCGCCGGATGCTGGAGGAGATCGACGTCCTCTGGCGCACGGCGCCCGTCCGGACGACCCGGCCCACCCCGCTCGACGAGGTGCGCACGGCGATGAGCGTGTTCGACCAGACGCTCTTCCAGGTCGTGCCGCACGTCTACCGTCTGCTCGACGACCGCCTGCAGGGCGAGCGCGCCGGGCTCGACGCGCCGAAGGCGCCCGCGTTCGTGCGCTTCGGCACATGGATCGGCGGCGACCGCGACGGCAACCCCCACGTGACGGCCGCCGTCACGGGCGAGGCGATGGACATCGCCGCGGAGCACATCCTGCTCGGCCTCGAGCGCGCCGCCGACCGCATCGGCCGCTCCCTCACCCTCGACCAGGCCGACGCGCCCGCCTCGGCGGGGCTGCTCGAACTGCTCGACCGTCAGGAGGGCGTCGCCGCCCGGCTCTCGACGCGCATCGGCGCCCGTGCCCCGCACGAACCCCACCGCCGGGCCGTGCTGCTCATCGCGGCGCGCATCGCGTCGACCCGGCTCGGCGACGAACTCGCCTACACCGACCCGTCGCAGCTGCTCGAGGAGCTGCGCGTCGTGCAGGACTCGCTCGCGACCGGCGGCGCCCGCCGCAGCGCGTACGGCGAGCTGCAGCACCTCATCTGGCAGGTCGAGACCTTCGGGTTCCACCTCGCCGAACTCGAGGTGCGCCAGCACTCGGCCGTGCACCGCGGAGCACTGGAGGAGATCCGTTCCGGCGGTGAGCGCTCGGAGCTCACCGAGGAGGTGCTCTCGGTCTTCCGCACGATCGACCGGTTGCAGCGCCGCTACGGCGTCGACGCGTCGCGCCGCTACATCGTGTCGTTCACGCAGTCCCCCGAGGACCTCGCGAACGTGTACGCGTTGAACGAGATCGTCCGGGCCGAGCACGGCTCCGCGCCGACGCTCGACGTCATCCCGCTGTTCGAGACGTTCGACGACCTCAACGCGTCGACGGAGATCCTCGAGCAGTACCTGACGCTGCCCGAGGTGCAGGCCCGCCTCGAGGCGACCGGCCGCAAGCTCGAGGTCATGCTCGGCTACTCCGACTCGTCGAAGGACGTCGGCCCCGTGTCGGCGATCCTCGCGCTGGATGCCGCGCAGTCGCGCCTCGCGGAGTGGGCGGAGCGCCACGACCTGGAGCTCACGCTCTTCCACGGCCGCGGCGGCTCGCTCGGCCGCGGCGGCGGCCCCGCCAACGAGGCGGTGCTCGCGCAGCCCCCGGGCACGGTCGACGGCCGGCTGAAGATCACCGAGCAGGGCGAGGTCATCTTCGCCCGCTACGGCGACCCGTCGATCGCGGCCCGCCACTTCGAGCAGATGGGCACGGCCGCGCTCCTGGCCGGCAGCCCGTCGAACGAGGCGGTCAACCGCGACGGCCGCACCCGCTTCGCGGACCTCGCGGTCGAACTCGACCGGGTCTCCCGGGCGAAGTTCCACGAACTCGTGCACGCGCCCGGCTTCGCGCCGTGGTTCGCCGAGGTCACGCCCGTCGAGGAGCTCGGCCTGCTCGCGCTCGGATCCCGGCCCGCGCGCCGCGGCCTCTCGCTCGAGTCCCTCGAGGATCTGCGGGCGATCCCGTGGGTGTTCGGCTGGACGCAGGCGCGCATCAATCTCGCCGCCTGGTACGGCGTCGGCTCCGCGCTCGCCGCGATCGACGACGAGGAACTGCTCCGCGAGGCGTACGCCGAGTGGCCGCTGTTCCGGGCGCTCGTCGACAACATCGAGATGTCGCTCGCGAAGACGGATGCCCGCATCGCGGAGCGCTATCTCGCCCTGGGCGACCGCGACGACCTCGCCGACCTCGTGCGCAGCGAGCTCGCGCTCACCCGCGAGCAGGTGCTGCGCGCCCACGGCGCGACCGAGCTGCTGGAGCGCCGTCCGGTGCTGCAGCGCACGGTGCGCGTGCGCAACCCCTACGTGGACGCGCTGTCGCTGCTGCAGCTGCGCGCCCTGAGCGGGCTCCGCACGATCGACCCCGAGGTGCCGACCGACGAGTCGCGTCGACTGCTGCTCCTCACGGTGAACGGCGTCGCGGCCGGACTCCAGAACACCGGGTGATCCGTCGTCGGTCGAGTAGCGCAGCGTCTCGAGACCCGGTGGCGCGGTCTCGATACGCTCCTGCGTCGCTACTCGACCGGTGGGCGCCGTCGTCTCACGCCGGTTGCAGCGAGCCGAAGAACGCGCGCAGGTCGCCGACGAGCTCGGCGGGGCGCTCCATCGCGGGGAAGTGCCCGCCCTTCGGATGCTCGTACCAGCCTGTCAGGTGGTCGTCGCCGTTCAGGATGCGCCGCATGAGCGGCTCGTCCCCGAAGGCGGTGATGCCCTGGGGCCGGTCGTGGTGGCGGCCCCACGCGGCCGCCGAGTGCGCGGTGTCGTAGAGCTGGTTCGCGGCACCGTCGCCCGCGCCGCCGAACCACGACACGCTCACGAGCGCGAGCAGGTCGTCGACGTCGACGCCCTCGGCCGACGGTGCGCCGACCGGATCCGTCCACTCGTGGAACTTCTCGGCCATCCACGTCAGCTGCATGACGGGTGAATCCGCGAGCCCGAACGCGACGCTGAGCGGCCGCGTCGTCTGCAGTGCGAGATAGCCGAAGTCCTCGGCGCGGGCCGCCTTCGCGGCGTCGTGGCGGCGATGCTCCTCGTCGGTGAGGTGGTCGGTCGGCGGGGTGTACTCGGTCGCGATCGCCCCGGGGTCGGTGGCGCCGAGGATCCCGACGACGCGCTCGCCGGCATCCAGGCAGAGCTGCTCGGCGACGCCGGCGCCCACGTCCTCGCCGAAGACGGCGAAGCGGTCGTAGCCGAGCGCGAGCATGACGTCGTCGAAGGCGTGCGCGACGCGGGGGATGTCCCAGCCCGTGCCGACGAGCGGGGTCGAGAGGCCGTAACCGGGGATCGAGGGCGCGACGACGTGCAACGCGGTCGCCCCACCCGTCGCTCCGCCCATCGGATCGGCGAGGTCCGCGAGGATCCGCGAGAACTCGACGCAGTTGCTCGGATAGCCGTGGCAGAGCAGCAGCGGCGTCGCGTCGTCGCGCGGCGAGCGCACGTGGAAGCCGTGGATCGGCTGCCCGTCGACGTGCGCGAGGAACTGCGGGAGGGCGTTCAGCCGCGCCTCCTGCGCCCGCCAGTCGAAGCCGTCGAGCCACCGGTCGACGAGGGCCTTCGCCTCGGCGACGGGCGTGCCGCGCGACCAGTCGTCGACGAGGTCGGCCGGCCATCGGGTGCGCGACAGCCGCTCGGCGAGGTCTCGGATCTCGGCGTCGGGGATCGCGAGTTCGTACGGTTCGAGGTCCATGCTCGGTTCCTTCCGTTCCGCTCCCGCCGGCGAGTGTAGGCAGCGGGGGGCGCGGCGGGAGGCATCCGGCTCAGGCGTCTGGCGGCCCGCCGGGCGCGGCGCCGGCCGCAGTACGGGCGGGGAGTACCCTGCGAGCATGCGATCGCCGGCTGCGTGGCTGCGCGGGGTGCGCCACCCGGAGGGGTTCCACGGGCGCGGAGTCCGGCACGGGTTCTTCGAGGGCTGGTACGTGAAGCTCGTGAGCGAGGATCGCGCGGCGCGCTGGGCCGTCATCCCGGGGGTGTTCAAAGGGCTCGCGGATGCCCGCGGCGAGCGCGACGAGGCCTTCGTGCAGGTGCTCGACGGGCTGACCGGGCGCTCCTGGTACCACCGGTTCCCGATCGAGGAGTTCGACGCGGCCGAGCGCGGCTTCGACGTGTGCGTCGGCGCGAACCGGTTCTCCGCTGCCGGGGCGGAACTCGACCTGCCGCAGTTGCGCGGGAGCGTCGGTTTCGCCGGTCCGCTCGAACCGTGGCCCGTGACGTTCGGCGAGCCCGGCATCATGGGCTGGTACGGCATGGTGCCCTTCCTCGAGTGCTTCCACGGCGTCGTCTCGTTCGGCCACGGCCTCACCGGCACCCTCGACGTCGAGGGCGCGCCCGTCTCCTTCGACGGCGGCCGCGGGTACGTCGAGAAGGACTGGGGCTCGGCGTTCCCGTCCGGTTACGTCTGGCTCGCGAGCAACCACGTCGACGCGGGCGTCGGCGACGGGTCCGACGCGTCGCTCGTCGCGTCCGTCGCGATCATCCCGTGGCTCGGCACGGCGTTCCGCGGGTTCATCGTCGGGTTCCGGCACGGCGGTCGCCTCTACCGCTGGGCGACGTGGAACCGCGCACGCGAGCGAACGCTGCAGATCGACGACGACCGCATCCGGTGGAGCCTCGAAGGGCCCGACGGCATCCTGCAATTGGATGCCCGACGCGTCCGCGGCGGCCTCCTGCACGCGCCGGTGCGCACGCAGATGCACCAGCGCGTCGAGGAGACCCTCGATGCGACCGTCGTGCTGCGCCACGTCGACCGCGACGGCCGGGTGCTGCTCGAGGGAACCGCGGCGTGCGCTGGCCTCGAGGTCGTCGGCGACACCGACCGCCTGCTCGCGCTCTAACCCTTCGCCTCCGGGCGGCGGTAGGCCTCCCAGCGATCGATGCCGTCGGGTGCGGCACTGCCGGTTCCGTCGGACGCGTCGGTTCCGTCGGACGCGTCGGTGCCGGATTCGCCGTCCCCGCTCGGCTCGGTCGGCCCGTCGCCCGATTCCTCCTGCGAGTGGGTAGGTGCGGCGGGTGCCGGGCGGTCCGCACCCGCGAGACCTGCCCACTCGCGGGAAGCGGAGGCGGGCGCGGGGAGGGCGCGGGTCGCGAGGATGACGCCGGCGGCGAGGATCGCGCCCGTGACGAGCAGCGCGGCCGACGCAACGGACGCGGCCGGGCCGGCCGACGCGGGGCGCAGCAGCGCGAGCTCGAGTCCGACGACCAGGACGAGGAGGACCGGGATCCCGCGCAGCACGAGGCGGCGGCGCACGCGTCCGCGGCTCCAGCCGCGCGCGACGAGCACCTCCGACTCGCGTCGGCGTCGGGACAGCCCCGCCCGCTCCGCGATGGCGAGCAGCACAGTGGCGACGAGGGCGGCGGCGCGGATCGCGACGACGGCGACGGGGTCGACCGCGGCGCGGCTCGCCGCCGGGATGACGGTCCACTGCTGCACGACGGTGCCGAACGGCGGCCGGCCCGCGGCCTGCGTCTCCCTGACCATCGGCCCTGTGGCGACGGACACCTCGACCTCTGCGGTCTGCGCCCCGGCGACCGGGACGACCTCGAAGCCCGCGGCCTCGAGTTCGGCGGCGACGGCGGCGATGCGCCCGGCAGCCTCGGCGTTCCCGCCCGGAGCATCCACCCGGACGCGGACCGCGTCGATGAGCGGCCGATCGTCGTCGCGGTCCGCCCCATCGAGCCGGAGCCCGCCGCCGGAGCCGAGCAGCGCGTCGATCGGTCCGACGAACCGCGTGCCGGAGTCGGCGACTCCGCTGCCGGTGAGCGTGCGGGGGAGCACGGCCGGCTCCACGGCCCCGCCGTCCGAGTCGCGCACCCACGTGGTCGTGCCCGCGCCGTACGCACCGAGCGGCGCACTGCCGAGGTCCGTGACGTCGATCCGATCGGTTTCGGCGAGGAACACCGAGGTGAGGGAGGTCTGCGTCGCGACGCCGCCCATCATGATCGTCCGCGTCGTGTCGAGGGACTCGACTTTTCCGAAGCGGAGCTCCGAGCGCATGCCGCCGCTGAGCTGGTCCGACCATCCGGCCGTCGAGGTCGAGGCCTGCGGCTCGCGTGCGGTGCCGATGGTGGGCACTGGCAGCGACAAGCTGTACAGGTTGCGGAAGGCCGGCGGGTTCGTCGGCAGTGCGCCGGTCCCGACGTCCTCGAAACCCGGCCAGATCGTCGTCGGCCCACTGGCGAACACGCTGCGTCCGCCGAGATCGAGGTCGAGCGACGGCAGCGCCGAGCCCGGTTCCCCGGCGAGGAGGGAATCGGGGACCCCGTGCAGCAGTCCGGGCTGGTCGGGGTCGGCCGCAGGGGCGGCGCCGAAGGCCGTGATCTCGACGGAGACGCGCGCAGCGGGCATCGGCTCCGCCACCGCGAGCAGCGGCAGCGTCGGCTGCGCGAGCCAGCCGTCGAAGCCGGCGAGCCCGCCGTTCTCCGTCGGGAGATCGACCGCGGCGAGCGCGTCGCGGATCTCGTCGAGGGTCCGCTCGCCCGTGCTCACCGGGGCGGCGCGGTACGAGCCGTACTGCGTGTACCAGGCCTGGATCTCGAATGCCCGACGCTGGGCCGTCAGCTCGTCCTGTAGCAGCGGCTCCACTGCATCCGGATGCTCGACGGCCCAGCGATCGAGGTCGACGATCGTCGGAGCGGCCGAGTGCGCCGCGTCGGCGAACTCGAGCAGCGGCTCGAGGAACGACCCGGCGTCGCCGAGGAGTTCGGCCTCGGACACCGGATCGACGAAGGTCGTCGTCCCGCCGAACCCCGGGGGGAAGAGCAGGTCGAAGAAGATCCAGTCGCCGATGCGCGTCCCCGTCGTCGTGCCCGAGTTCGTCGCACCGGCCTCGGACGGGTCGTTGATCGTCGTGAGGGAGACCGGCGAGTCCTCGATCGTGCGGCACGGTTCGCTCCGGGGGTCGGTCATCGGCACGAACTCGCCGTCGATCGTGCAGCCTTCGCCGCTCTGGAAGCTCTCCGGCGGGAGCACGCGCGTGAGCACGTGGTCGGCGCGATCGACGATGACGGCGAACTCGGTGTCGACCGGCTCGTCGGGGCTGCGCACGAGGTCGTCGCCGTCGGCGATCCGGATGCGCACCCGGTAGGTCTCGGTGGGCGCATCGGGATCGCCGACGGCGACGGGGATGGCGAA
>NZ_WSTA01000028.1 GCF_009789225.1 Agromyces seonyuensis
CAGGAGTTCGGCCCTGCGCTCCTCCGCTCTCGTCGGCCGCGACGGGGGCGGCCACCCCGACGACGAGCGCGAGCACGCCGAAGGCCGCGACGCCGATCGCCGGGGCGCGACGCGCCGCCAGCGCCGGGAGCCGATCGGCCGCCACCGCGGCGAGGCCGACGACCCAGCCGAGGCTCGCGCCGAACGAGAGCCCGTCGGCGACGGCGACGTACCAGGCCATGAACGGCCAGAGGTCGGCGCTCGGCATGCCGTCGACGACGAACGCGACGACCGCCTGCACGGTGCCGACGAGGGCGCCGGCCACGAGCGCGGCGAGCCAGCCGCCGAGCACACCGGGCACCCGGGCGCGCATCCAGCGCAGACAGAGGGCCGTCGCGGCGGCGATGAGCGCCATCGCGACGAGCACCGAGAGGATGCCGCTCCCGGGACGGGCGACCGGCACACCGGGCGCGAAGGGCACCGCGGTCCACCAATGCCCGGCCACGAGCGGCGCGATCGCCGCGAGCGCGAGCGACGGCAGCAGCACAGCGCCGGGTTCACGGCGGCTGCGCTCGCTCCGCCCCCCGAAGATCCGGGCGGCGGCGGCGACGAGGAGCGCCGCGGGCACGGCCTTGATCGTGACGTAGCCGGCCGACCAGGCGGCGTTCGCGACGTCGCCCGTCATGGCGAGCGCCGTCGCCGCCTGCGCGATCAGCACCGCGAGCACGACGCCGGGCACGAGGGTCCAGTACCGATCGCCCGCGCGCAGCGCCGCCCACCACACGACGGCGAGCAGGACGGGCACGTAGACGACGTACGGCGCGAGCGGCCAGAGCCCGCGATCGAACACCGGCTGGGCGCCCGAGAAGCCGACGAGGGCGAGCAGCCCGGTCGGATCGAGCAGGGCCTGCACGACGACGAGGACGACGGTCGCGACGAGCGCGACGAGGGGACGGCGGAACGACTGCAACGGCACTCCTGGAGAACTCGGGTGCGCTCAGTGTGCTGAAGGCGCGCCCGCCGGTCAAACCCCCGTTCGGGACCGCCGGCGTCCGAGCCGGGGAACGACCGTCCAGAACACGAGCAGGACGAGGATCGACGTCCCGAGTGCGACGAATCCGGCGGTGCGGCTGACCGCGACGTCGAAGACGAGGCTCACGACGCCCGCGGCGAGGAAGGAGACGACGACGAGCAGCGCGACGAGCATCCGGTTCGCCGCTCGGACGAGCTCGGCCTTGCGCTGCCGGCCGAAGACCTGCCGGTGCATGATGATCGGCGCGAGCCCGAGCACCGTCGCGCACCCGGCCAGCACGACGAGCACGAGGTAGAGCCCGACCTCGTAGGCCTCGAGCTCCTGGAAGACCGGCTGGAAGGCGACGGCGAGCAGGAACCCGGTGATGATCTGCGTGCCGGTCTGCACGGCGCGCAGCTCCTGCAGGATGTCGCCCCAGTTGCGGTCCGCCCGCTCGACGAGCGTCTCGTCGCGGCCGTCGCCCGGCAGCGCGTCGCCCTCGGCCGCGTCGTCGGCTCGGGCGTCGGCTCGGGTCTCCACGGGGCGGTCATCGGGTTCGGCGCTGGGTCCCATCCCGCCAGCCTGACGCACCCGCGCGGGGCGATGCAACGCGTTCCCGCGAGCTACCAGACCTGCTTGATCTTCGGCGCGAGTGCGCGCAGCCGCGTCGAATCCGGCGCGAGGCGCTGGGCGACCCGGCACGCGGAGACGAGGGCGCTCTCCTGCGAGTCGACGTCGTACGTGTGCGTGCCGGCGAACCAGATGCCGTCACGGCCCTGCAACGCGTCGAGCGAGCGCTGCGCCCCGATGAAGGCGGGCGTGATGTTCGGATGCCAGTACTCGGCGGTTGCGAGCACGCCGCCGGGCGCCTCGCGGCGGTGCGTCGTCCACGACTTGAAGATCGGCAGGCCTGCGACCTGGTCCTGGATCGCGCCGTACCACATCGATGCCTCGCAGTACTCGCCGTCGTTGCGGGCGTTGTAGGAGGCCCACTTCGACGGGTTCGGGTGCTGGTAGGTCGGCTCGGTGTGCACGGCCGTGGTCGCGCGGAAGTACGGCTGCCGCTCGTAGATCGTCGCGATGTTGGCGCCGCCGCTGCCGAGCCCGGCGACGAGGCGCTTGGCGGGGACGGGCGGGAGCGCGAGCACGACCTGGTCGAACCGGTACTGCCGCCCCGAGGCATCCGTCGCGACGAACTCGGCGCCGGCCTTGGCCAGTCCGACGATCTCGGTGCCGGTGCGCACCTCCGTCGTCGTGAGCTGCGAGAGCATCGCGTCGGCGACCGCTCGCAGGCCGTCCCGCACGTTGTGGTACGGGTACGGCTGGTAGTTGATGATCGTCGTCGGCCGGGCGAGGAACGCGACGCCGCCGCGTGCGGCGACCGCCTTGTTCTCCTCGGTGGACGCCCCGTTGAGCGCGGCGAGGAACGGGTAGAGGAAGCGGTCCTTCGAGGACTTCGCGATGAGCCGCGAGTCGAGGTAGTCGCGCAGCGTGACGTCCCAGGACCCGGTGCCGCGGCGGTCGAGCCCGGCCCAGTCGGCCTGGACGGCGTTCGTGAACGCGAGCATCGACAGCGCATTGGTGAGGTTGCCGAAGGGTTCGGGCGAGAAGAACTCCAGCGCGGTCGCGCCGTGGTTCCAGAGCGCGATCGACATGTTCGCCTTGACCACCGGCACCCCGAGGGTCGAGGTGACGAGCTTCCAGAAGTTCGGGTAGGTCTGCTGCGAGAAGTACTGGGCCCCGACGTCGACCTGCCGCGTCGCACCGCCGACCTCGACGCTCACCGTCTGGGCGTGGCCGCCGAGCACGGCGTCCTGTTCGAGCAGCGTCACGTTGTGCGTGCCGTCGAGCAGCCAGGCCGTCTCGAGCCCGGCCATGCCGCCGCCGATGACGCCGACCCGCAGGTTCGGGGTCGCGGCGACGGCACGCCGATCCTGGGACAGCGTGCCCGCGACCGTGAGCGTCGCTCCCAGGGCGACGCCGCCTTTGAGCAGGGTGCGGCGCGACAGGCCCGGTGCGTGCGGGATCTCGACGGAGGGCATGGACGTCCTTTCGGAGCGATCGGCGGCCGGGCGATCGCTCGGACGCGATTCGCTCCTGGCCTGGTGTTCCGGACGGTGCAGTGCTGCCGATCATGCCGTGCCCACGGCGGCTTTGGGAAGAGCGCCCGCACGACGACGGGCCCCGCGCTCACGCGCAGGGCCCGCCGTCGTCCGGCGACGTCAGTGTCGTGACGCCGCCTCGAACGACCCGGTGCCGGTCGGGACCGTGCCGGTCGGGACGGCGGCCGGGGCCTCCTCGTCGACGACGTCGTGGAGTTCGTCGTCGAGGCGGGGCTTGGGGATGAATGCGCCGATGACGGCGCAGATCGCCGCGGCGGCGAGGCCGAGCACGAACACGATGCGGAACGAGCCGGCGAGGTCGCCGCCGGTCGCGCCGGCCAGGATCGCGCCGACGAGCGCCGCTGCCACGGTCGTGCCGAAGGAGCGCATGAGGGTGTTCAGGCCGTTGGCGGCGCCGGTCTCGCTGCGGGGCACGGCGCCCATGATGAGGGCGGGCATCGCCGCGTAGCCGAGGCCGATGCCGAGCCCGATGACGGTGTTCACGATCGCGATCGTCCAGCCGTGCATCGGCAGGAAGACGCACGCGAGGTAGGCCGCGGCGATGACGCTCGCGCCGGCGACGAGCAGCGGCTTGGGGCCGACGGCGCGCTCGATGCGGCCCGCGATGGGCGACATGACGAGCATCGCCAGGCCGGAGGGCATGAGCAGCAGGCTCGCGGTGAGCAGGTCGAAGCCGAGTCCGCCGGCGGCTTCGGGCAATTCGAGCAGCTGCGGGAAGGCGATGCTCGAGGAGAACAGGGCGAAGCCCATCGCGACGGCGGCGAGGTTCGTCGTGAGCACGGCGGGGCGGGCGCTGACCCGCAGGTCGACGAGGGGGTTCTTGGTGCGCAGCTCGTACCAGCCCCAGAGGGCGAAGGCGACGAGGCCGATGCCGGCGCTGATCAGCGTGGGTGCGGAGCCCCAGCCCCAGGTGTTGCCGCGGGAGATCGCGAGCAGCACGCCGACGAGGCCGATCGCGAGGCCGACGGCGCCGAGGATGTCGACGCGCCCGCCGGTGCCGTTGCCGGTCTTCGGCACGAACAGGGCGATGAGCACGAACGAGACCGACGCGATGACGGTGGCGACGACGAAGAGCATGTGCCAGTCGAAGTGCTCGGTGACGATCGCGCTGATCGGCAGGCCGATCGCGCCGCCGACGCCGAGCGTCGCGCTGACGAGGGCGATGGAGGTGCCGAGGCGCTTGGGGTCGACGACATCGCGCAGCATCGAGATGCCGAGCGGGATGACGCCCATCCCGGCGCCCTGCAGCGCGCGGCCGACGATCATGAGCGGGAGCGCGTTCGCGAACGCGCAGACGACCGAGCCGACGACGAGGATGCCGAGGAGGACCAGCGCGATCTTCTTCTTGCCGAACATGTCGCCGAGCTTCCCGGCGATCGGCACGCCGATCGCGGCGGTCAGCAGCGTCACGGTGATGACCCAGGCGGTGTCTTCGGCGGGCGCGCCGAGCAGCGCCGGCAGGGAGCTCTGGATGGGCATGAGGATCGTCTGCATGAACGAGGAGCCCATGCCGGCGAACGCGAGGATGGCGACGACGGCGTTCTGCTGCGCCGTCGAGTAGGGGGAGACGAAGGGTTTGGAGTCGGCTGCTTGCATGGAGACCTCTCATCATGATTGCGACGGAGTGTACGCGCTGAGACTGCGTATCAGATAGGATACACCCATGAAGACCGACCTGCGCGAGCGCACCCACGCGATGCTGCGTGCGGAGCTCACGGACGCCGCATTCGAGCTCATCGTCGAGCACGGGTACGACGCGATGACCGCCGACGAACTCGCCCGCGCCCTCGGCATCTCCCGCGCCTCCTTCTTCCGCTACCTGGGCTCCAAAGACGACGTCATCGTCTCGGTCATGCTGGGCGAGGACCGCCAGTTCGGCGATGCGCTCCGCGCGGTCGAGCCGCCCCGCGTCGCGTCCCAGTGGGAGTTGCTGCGCATCGCACTCGCCCCGGCCATCTCCCTCGCCGAATCGGCCCCCGAGCGCCAGCGCGCGCGGTTGCGTCTCATCCAGTCCGCCCCCGAGCTCGGCGCCCGCCTCCGCCGCGCCCGCGTGCCGCAGATCGACGACCTCGCCGCGGCGCTCGTCGAGCGCGGCACCGATGAGTTCGCCGCCGCCATGCTGGCCTCGGCCGCCGTGGCGGTGCTCGATCAGTGCTGGTCGCAGTGGCAGCGCAACGAGCGCGCGTCGCTCGCCGACATCCTCGATCGGGCGTTCGCCGAGCTCGACGCGGCGTCGTCGCCGGCGCGGGCGTCGTCCTAGTCGGGGACGATCGCGCCGGCCCGGGCGGCCTCGCCGAAGACGAGCGGGGCCAGGATGCGCGTGACCGCGGCCGACGCGTCGTCGCGGCGGCCGGCGACGATCGCCGCCACGAGGTCGGCGTGGTCGTCGTGGCGGTGGGACGCCTCGTCCCGGACGTCGTCGAGCACGGTCTCGTGCAGCACGCCCGCCGAGGAGTCGTAGATGTCGGCGAAGAACGAGTTGCCGCTGATCCGCACGATCTCGGCGTGCAGCGCCGTGTCCGCCCGTGCCCGCTCGTCGAGGTCGGCAGCCTCGAACGCGGCCGCACGTGCCGCGAGCAGGCGGCGGAGACCGTCGGCATCCTCGTCGGTGCGCCGGATCGCCGCGAGGGCGGCCGCCGTCGCGTCGACGGCGAGCCGCAGCTCGAGCACGTCGCGGCGACCGGTCGACTCCAGCAGGTCGGAGAGCGGCGTCGCGGCCGTGACGTAGGTGCCCTTGCTCGGCTTGCGCACCAGCATCCCGGCCTGGACGAGCGCCTGGATCGCCTCGCGCACGGTGTTGCGACCGGCATCCGCGGCGGCCATGAGTTCGGCGTCGCTCGGGATGCGCGACCCGATCGGCCACGCGCCGGAGCCGATCTCGGTGCGCAGGTAGGCGACGACGGCATCCACGAGCGATTCGCGCGGCATGATCCTCCTCTATGCTCGATCCATTCATCCCATCATCCGATGAACTGGAGTGCAAATGGTCTCGGACACCGCCGCCCGGACGTCGATCGGCCGGGCGACCCTGCTCGTCGCGGCGATCGCTTTGACGGCCTTCAGCCTCCGCACCGGCGTCACCGGCTTCAGCCCGCTCGCCGAGCGGATCGGCGCCGAGCTCCGCTTCGGCGAGACGGTGATCGGCGTCGTCGGCACGATCGTGACCGCCTCCTTCGCCGTCTTCGGGCTGCTCTCCCCCGCGCTCGCGCGCCGGATCGGCCTCGAATGGGCCATGGTGGTCGCCCTCGCCGGCTCGACCGCGGGCACCGTGCTCCGGGCGCTCTCCCCCACGACGGAGGCCCTCATCGCCTCGACCGTGCTGCTCTTCGCGGGCATCGGCATGGCGAACGTGCTCACGATCCCGCTCATCAAGCAGTGGTTCCCGAACCGGCTCGGCGCGCTCAGCACGACCTACTCCGTGCTCCTGCAGGTCGGGCAGGTGCTCGCGCCGATCGTGGCGGTGGCCGTCGCGGTGCCCTTCGGCTGGCGCTGGGCGCTCGCGATCTGGGCGGTCCCGCTGGCCGTCGCCGCGATCCTCTGGAGCACCGCCGGCGGCGGGCGCGCACCCGGCGCGACCGCGGCCCGAGCGCCGCTCGATCGCGCGACGCGGCGCCGCTACTGGCGCACGCCGACCGTGCGCGGCCTCGTGCTGCTGTTCTCCATGACCGCGTTCCACACCTACACGATCGTGACGTGGCTGCCCGGCATCGCCCTCGACGCCGGCCTCGGCGAGGCATCCGGCGCCGCCCTGCTCTCCTTCTTCTCGGCCTTCGGCATCGCCGCCGGCTTCGTCGTGCCTGCGCTCGCGCTCCGACTGCCCAACCCCCGCGCGATCGTCATCGCGTGCGTGGCCCTCCTCGCCGTCGGCTACGCGCTGCTCGCGATCGACGCGGCGGCCTTCGCCTGGGCGGCCGCGGCCGCGCTCGGCATCGGCGTGAGCACCTTCCCGCTGTGCCTCACGCTCGTGCACCGGCGCGCGTCGACGCCGGAGGGCGCGACGTTCCTCTCCGGAGCGATGCAGGGCGTCGGCTACGGCGTCGCGTGCATCGGCCCGCTCGTCGTCGGCTGGATCGTGGCCGGCACCGGCACGTGGATGCCCGTCTACGTCGGGCTCATCGCCACCCTCGGCATCACCCTGTACGGCGGGATCGTGGCCTCCCGCCCGAGTTCCGTCGAGGCCGACGCCGAGGCGATCCGCGACTGAGCGCACGACCGGCCGGAGCGGCGGCCCGGGCGTCACGCGGCGATGCCGCGCGCCTCCAGCGAGTCCTCGACGATGGTGAGCCCCGTCATGCCGGGCAGGTTCGCGATGTGCGAGTCGATGTCACGCACGAGCTTGCGACCCTCGGAGCCCGCGAACAGGTGGTTCATGACGTGCGTGACCTCCGAGTCGTCCATGACGCCCGAGCCCACGGGACCCCAGAAGCGGCTGAGCGCGAACCGCGCGATCTTGCGGGCCTTCGCGCTCGACTTCAGCCGGTCGCGGGCCTGCGACGCGTAGAACGCCACGTGCCGGGTCTCCTGCCGGGCGATGCGTCGCAGCAGCTCGCCGAGCACCGGGTTGCCCTCGAGCACGGCCATCCGCTGGTACGCGGCGTTCGCCGACCACTCGTTCGCCGCGCCCCAGGCCATGTGCACGGCGACGAAGTCGTTGCCGACGAGGCCGCCCATGACGGACTGCTTGATCGGGTCGAGCCGGTCCTTCCAGCCGAGCTTCAGCCGCGTGGCCTTGAGCTCGTCGAAGTCGACCGTCACGCCGTGCACCGCGAGCACGGCGGCAAGCGCTTCGCCGTGCCAGAACTCCTCGCGGTTCCACATCGTCATGAACGCGCCGACCTCGGGCTCGTTGTGCGACGGGGTCGTGAGCAGATCGCGCAGGTAGCAGACGGTGTGGTACTCGATGTCGCACATGTACCGGAGCGTGCGCAGGCTCGACTCCGGCAGCGGGTCGGTCTCGAACACGCTGAAGTCGAGGTCGGTCCAGGTCACTCCGACGGAGTTGTTCGTGTACTGGTCGATATCGAATGCCACGGGGTCATCCTTCCCTGATCGAGGTGCTGCCGACAGCCCGGGCGACCTGCCCGGCACCGGATCCGCGCTTCCACTCGTCCACCGGCCAGCGCCGCCGGACCGCCTCCCGCGCGAGCGCGGCGTCGGGGTTGACGGCGTGCGGATGCCCGACGAGCTCGAGCCACCCGACGTCGGAGTGGCTGTCGCCGTAGCCGTAGGAGCCCGCGAGGTCGAGCCCGTTGCGCTCCGCGTAGGCGCGCAGCCAGGCCGCCCGCGCCTCGCCGACGATCGGCGGTCGTTCGAGGTAGCCGGTGAGCGTGCCGTCGCGTTCGTGCATCTCGCTCGCCACGACCTCGTCGAAGAGTCCGACGAGCGGTTCCGCGAGCAGGCCGATGGAGCCGGTGACGAGCACGACGCGGTGGCCGGCCTCGCGGTGCGACCGGATGCGCTCGAGCGCCGAGCGGTCCGTGCGGCGGCGCACCGTCTCGGTGTACCCGCCCGCCACGATCCGTTCGAGACGACGCCTCGTGATGCCCGCGTAGTTGCGCAGGAAGAGCCGGATGAACTCGCTGCGGTCGCGCCGTTCGGCGTGGAGGTACGCCGGCAGCCGGCCGACGACGCGCGCGAGGGCGACGGGCCAGGCCGTCCAGCCGAACCCGGCGGCGCGCACCCGCAGGTACTGGCCCACGAGATTGAGGTCGACGACGGTGCCCTCGAGGTCGAAGACGGCCACGACGTCGGTGCGCTCGGGCAGCGCGAGCGCGGAGGCCCTCCCGGTCGCGCCGCCGCGACGGGAGAACGCGCGAGTCAGTTCGGTGATCGCCGGGATGTGGACGCGCTGGAGGTAGTCCTCCCAGTCGATCGCCGTGACGTCGAAGCCCCGGTCGGCCCGCAGTTCCTCGGGGATCGAGGCGTGGAGGGCTCGCGTGTTCGTGTCCTCGAAGACGATCTCGGCCTGCACGTAGGCCCGGTAGAGCAGGGTGAAGTCCCGCAGCGTCTCGAGGTCGCTGCGCGCGGACCGCAGCCGGGCCAACGCGGCGCGCCGGCGTGGTGTGGTCGGGAAGCGTTCGAGCAGCCGCTCGCGCCGCTCGACCATGCGCGTCTTGCGCTCGAGGGAGCGCTCGACGGCGCGGCCGCCGGGGAAGCGCCACTCCGGCACCCGGATGTGTCCGTCCTCCCCGGCGGGCATCGGATGCTCCGTGAAGAAGCGCTGCACATTCTCGAACATCCGGTGGAAGGGCAGCGGATTGCTGGCGCCCGAGGCGACCTGGTAATAGATCGGCTCGCCGGGTTCGGCGGGTCGGGCCGCCGCCGCGAGGATCGCGTTGACGACGTGGTCGACGGGGATCAGGTCGAGCACCGAGTCGGGCACGCCCGGGAACTCGGGGAGCTGGCCGCGCCCGTAGGCGAGGATGAGCGGGTCGGCGACCTTGAAGCCGTCGATCCAGCCGGGGTAGGGATGCGCGAGGGCGCTCTCGATGATCGCCGGCCGCACGACCGAGAGCCGGTGCCCGCTCGCCCCCCACAGCTCTTCCGCCGCACGCTCGGCGAGCGCCTTCGTGAGCGTGTACACGTCGGTCCACCCGAGGCTCTCGGCGCGAACGCGCCCGGCATCCACGAGATCGGCGGCGACCCAGGCGGCCCGGGCCTCCTCGCACACCTGGGCGACGGCCTGCGGCCCCTGCTTGCCGTGGGTCCGGCGCGCGTCGGCGAGGAAGGCGCGCAGTCGCTCGGGCTCGCGGGAGCGCTGCTCGGCGCCGTCGCGGGCGCCTCGGGCCGCGGCGAGTTCGCGCCGCCAGTCGACGCCGTGCTCGAGCCGCGCCTCGGGCGCCGGGCCCTTGCTGAGCCCACCGACGTAGCAGGTGGAGACGTGCACGACGACGGGGTCGCCGCCGGCCGCCACGAGCGCCTCGTAGAGGTTGACGGCGCCGCCGACGTTGGTCGCGAACGCGTGGTCGATCGGCGGGTCGAACGAGACCGCGGAGGCCGAATGGATGACGACGTCCAGGTCGCCCGGCAGTTCGACGGCCGACTCGAGGCCGCCTTCGACGATCCGGATGCGCCGTTCGAGGGCATCCTCGACCCCCGCGTCGCCGACGGCCTCGCGCCACGTGCGGAAGACGGGCTTGCGGAGCAGCGTGCGGAGCCGATCGCTGCCGCGGACGCTGCCCTTGGGCCGCACGAGGAGCGAGACGCGGGTGCCGGGGTGGTCGGCGAGGATGCGCTCGAGCACCGCCTGGCCGACGAAGCCGGTCGCGCCGGTGATGAGGATGTGGGCGTCGCCGAGGTCGGCGGGCGACGTCGCCCCTTGCCCGCTCACGGGAGGAGCCTGCGTTCGACGGCGGCGCCGACCTGATCCCCCACGCCCGGCAGGGCGGCGGCACGGGCTCCCAGGAGCCGGGCGTCCGCGCGGCCGGCCGGCGTGCCGAAGACCGTCGCGAGCAGGAATCGGCGGTCCTCTGCGGCGAGCTCGGCCGCCCCGACGGGCCAGTCCATGCGCCGCAGCTCCCGGCGCGTCAGCCGGACGGCACGCGGCGAGCGGCCGAGTCGGCGCAGCGTCTCCTCGCGGAAGAAGGGCTCGTGCCCGGCGTTCACCGAGCGGGCGATCTCCGCGAGCGGTTCGAGCACCGGATCGGCCTCGGCGAGGCGGCGATACGCGGCCTCGAGCACCCAGCTGTCGACGAGCCCGGTCGCCAGGTGCGCCGCGACGAGCTCGGTGCCGTCGAGCATCCCGGCCACGGCGCGACGGATCGGCCCGCGGCGCTCGAAGCGGTTCGCGGAGCGTCGCGCCCGTTCGGCAGGAACGGCGGGGGCGGTATCGGTGCCGGCCGCGTCGCGGACCGCGGTGAACGCGTCCGCGACCCAGAAGCGCTCGTAGGCCCAGGTCGTCAGGAACGCCGTGACCCGCGCGTCCTTGTGCGTCGCCGTGACGAGCAGATTGCGCAGACGATGCAGGGTCGCGCCTTCGAGCTCCGCGAGCACGCCGAGCAGTCGCCGTGCCTCCCCCGACAACCCCGCCCCGGCGACGGCATCGAGGTCGAGCTCGTCGCGGTGGCTGCCCCGTGCGGCCCTCGCGAAGGCCCGCACGTCGAACCGGTCATCCGGTTCGGAGCGTTCGGAGGTCGATCCAGCTGCCGTCACCCGTGCGTCTCCTGTCCTCGAAGAAAAAAGAATGCCCGTTCTGTTTTTCTGGCTACCATAGCCCCCATGCCCATCGCATTGGTCACCGGCGGCACCTCGGGAATCGGCGCAGCGTTCGCGTCCGCACTCGCCCGGCGCGGTTTCGATCTCATCATCGTGGCGCGAAACCCGGACCGATTGGCGGAATCGGCGAAACGGATCGCCGAAGTGACCGGTCGGAAGGTGCAGATCGAGGTCGCCGATCTCGGTGTGCGGTCCGAGACGGACCGGATCGCCGACCTGCTGCGCACGCGGGACGAACCGATCGACGTGCTCGTCAACAACGCCGGCCATGGGCTGCGCACCAAACTCGCCGACCCGGACGTCGCCGAGCACGACGCCGCCATCGAAGTCATGATCCGCGCACTCTACGTGCTCGCCGCCGCCGCCGTCCCCGGCATGCGGGAGCGCGGCTCGGGCAGCATCATCAACGTCGCGAGCGTCGCCGGGCTCCTGCCGATGGGCCAGTACGCGGCGATCAAGTCGTGGGCCGCCGTGTTCAGCGAGAGCCTCGCGAACGAACTGCACGGCACCGGCGTCACCGTCACCGCGCTCATGCCCGGCTGGGTGCACACCGAGTTCCACGACCGCGCCGACATCCGGAAGAGCTCGATCCCGGAGAGTCTCTGGCTCGATCCGCACGATCTGGTCGAGCATTGCCTCCACGACGTGGATGCGGGCAGAGTGATGTCGATCCCGTCGGCCCGCTACAAGGTCATCGCCGCACTGGTGCGGCTGCTGCCGCGCAGCGTGGTGCGACGCATCGCCAGGACGATCAACCGGTCGCGATCGGAGGCCCGAGTATGACGGATCCCAACGTGTCGGAGTTCCGGGACCCGCGGAGGACCGAGCGCCTGCTGCGTCGGTTCACGTCGAAAGCGCGGGCCGCCTCGCGGTTCATCGCCCAGCGCGGCATCCTGAAACCGACCGTCTGGTCCCTCGTCCGCGTCCAGGTGATCGGCGAGCACCACGCGCGGGACCTCCCGCCGCAGGTCATCGTCGTCGCCAACCACGCGAGCCACCTCGACGCGCCGCTCATCATCGGCGCACTCCCGCGGCGCAGCGCCCGCTACCTCGCCGCCGGCGCCGCCGCCGACTACTTCTTCGACGTCTGGTGGCGCCGCGGGCTCACGTCGCTCTTCTTCAACGCGTTCCCCGTCGATCGCACGGGCGTCAACCCGCGGGGCGTGACCGCCCGGGCGCTCCTCGAGCGCAACGTGCCGCTCCTGATCTTCCCCGAGGGCACCCGCTCCCCGGACGGCCGCATCCGCTCGTTCAAACCCGGTGCCGCCCGCCTGGCCCTCGCCGCTGGCGCCGTGTGCCTGCCCGTGGCCCTCGTCGGCACCGACATCGCGCATCCCCGCGGCTCGAACTGGCCCAAGCGCGGGCGCCTGCCCGTCACGGTCGTCTTCGGCGCCCCGCTGGCCCCGCGGGCCGGGGAGTCCGCGAACGACTTCGCCGCGCGGCTCCGATCCACGATCGCGGGCATGCAGGCCACCCACACCGGACAAGTGCACCGGAACGACACAGAACACGGAGCGATCGCATGACACTGACCGACGTGCCGAACACGGACGCGACGAGCGGCCCGGGCCGCCCCGCCGCCGAGGTCCCCCACATGAAGTGGTGGGGCTGGGGCGTCGAGGGCGTCGGCTTCCATCACGAGGACAAGCCGGCCTTCGCCCCGTTCGTGCTCCAGGCCGTCGGGCTCGACCTCGGCACCGCGACGAAGGCCGAGGCGCCCTCGTTCGACGGGCTCGACGTCGCGCCGAGCGTCGCGACGCCGGAATTGCTGGACGCCCTGCGCGCCGCGGTCGGCGACGGCAACGTCGCGACCGACGACCTCGACCGCGTCGTCCACGCCTACGGCAAGAGCCTGCGCGACCTCGTCCGCATCCGCGCGAACGCGATCGAACGAACGCCCGACGTCGTCGTCTACCCCGCCGACGAGGCCGAGGTCGGCGCCGTCGTCCGCGCGGCCGTCGAGGCCGACGCCGTGCTCATCCCATTCGGCGGCGGCAGCAACATCGCCGGCAGCCTCGAGGCCCTGCCCGGCGAGACCCGCCCCGTCGTCTCGCTCGACGTCGGCCGCCTGCGCCGCGTGCTCGACCTCGACGAGGACTCCGGCCTCGCCCGCATCCAGGCCGGCGCGCTCGGCCCCGACCTCGAGGCGCAGCTGAACGAACGGGGCTGGACCATCGGGCACTTCCCCGACAGCTTCACGCACTCGACGCTCGGCGGCTGGATCGCGACCCGTTCCTCGGGCATGCAGTCCGACAAGTACGGCGACATCGCCCAGATCGTGCGGGGCCTGCGCGTCGTGCGCGCGGGCGGCGTCGTCGACATCCCGGCGATCCCGAGCGCGTCGACGGGCCCGAGCGTGCGCGAGATGATCGTCGGCAGCGAGGGCCGGCTCGGCGTCATCACCGAGGCGACCGTGCAGGTGCACCGACGTCCCGAGCAGCGCCGCATCAACGCCTACTTCTTCCCGGACTGGGCCGCCGGCCTCGCCGCCATGCGGGCGATCTCGGAGAGCGACGCCGCACTGTCGGTCACTCGCGTCTCGGATGCCCGCGAGACGGGCTTCTCGCTCGCCACGAGCAAGGAGAGCCACGGCCTCTCGAAGTTCCTGAGCGGCACGGCGCTGCCGACGATCATGAAGTCGAAAGGCTGGGACCTCGAACGGATCTGCCTCTCCTTCATCGGCTTCGAAGGCGGCGCCGAGCACGTCAAGCGCCAGAAGCGCCTCGTCGACGCGATCGTCAAGCAGCACGGCGGCATGGGCGTCGGCACCGGCCCCGGCGTGCTCTACGACCAGAAGAAGTTCGACACGCCCTACCTCCGCGACTTCCTGCTCGATCACGGCGCCGCCGGCGACGTCTCGGAGACGGCCGCACCGTGGTCGAAACTCGCGGGCGTCTACGACGGCGTCGTCGCCGCGGCCGAGGCCGCCTACGAGCGGATCGGCACGAAGGGGTGGGTCATGTGCCATCTCTCGCACTCGTACCACTCGGGCGCGTGCCTCTACTTCACGTTCGCGTTCGTCTTCGGCGACGACCCCATCGGCGAGTACGACGTCGTCAAGGGCGCGATCCAGCAGGCGTTCATCGACCACGGCGGCACGATCTCCCACCACCACGGCGTCGGTCTCGAGCACTCGCCGTGGCTCGAGGAGGACATCTCGAGCGAGGGCGTCGCGCTCATGCGCTCGCTCTTCACGGCGGCCGACCCGGGCGGCAACTTCAACCCGGGGAAGATCCTCGGCTAGAACCGACGCGGTCCGCCCCCGGTCGTCGATCGCCCGTCGGAGACGACGGACGAGCGGGTCGGCGGTTCGCCGACGCCCCGATCAGTCGAACAGGACCGTGTACACCTTCTCGAGCCTGCCGTCTCGGACGAAGCCGAGGTCCACGCCCCGGGCGACCGGTTCGCCGCCGTCGGGACCGAGGGTCCAGGCGAGGTATCCGAGTTCCCGGACGACTCGGGGCTCGCCGTCGGGCCGGAACACCAGCCCCGGAGCACCGTCGAGCAGGCCGCGGACCTTCGCGTCGAGCGCAGCCCGACCGACCGTCTCCCCCTCCGGGTCGACGAACACGACGTCGTCGGTGTACGTGCGCTCGATCGCCTCCCGACGACGCCCGGCATCCCGCTCGCCGAACACCTCCAGCAGGTTCGTGCGCATCAATCCCTCGACCACGGCATCGGCCATGTCGCACCCCGTTTCGACTCGATGACAGCCCGGCCAACGTAACCCGCCCCGTCGGCCCGGTCAACGAGTGCGAGTCCGCGCGTACCGCAGTACGTTCGCCTGGTACCGCTGGCGGGACGACGATCTCGTCGCCGGGGTCGTACCGAGCGCGATCACCGGTGCCGCCCCGCCGCCTTCCGCATCACGAACCGGGAATGGATGACCATGAGCGCTGCCGAACAATTCGACCTCCTCGCCGACCTGCTCCGGGCCGACCCCGACCTCGACGTCGACCGCCGGGACAGTTCGCTCGTCGTCGGCGAACGGGCCTTCGCCCACCTCGACGGCACCGCACTGGTCGTGCTGCTGCCGGAGTCCCGCGCGGTCGACCTGATCGACCGCGACATCGCGAAACCGGCTGCCGGCGACGCCCCCGACGGCGCGCACTGGGTGTCGATCGACGACACCTCGGACTGGAACGAGCTCGCCAACGAGGCGCACACCTTCGCCCGCGGCCGCCTGCCGGGCCGCGAATCCTAGCGGCCAGATTCCAGCGCGGCCGGGGTCGCGGCGCCCGCCTCCGGGACGAGTTCGCCGATCAGGGTCAGGATGCGGGCCTTGATGTCGTCGCGGATCGGACGAACCGCGTCGATGGTCTGCCCGGCCGGGTCGTCGAGCTGCCAGTCCTCGTAACGCTTGCCGGGGAAGATCGGACACGCGTCACCGCAGCCCATCGTGATCACGACGTCGGACTCCGCGACGGCTTCCACGGTGAGGACCTTCGGGGCGTTGCCGGCGATGTCGATGCCGTCCTCGGCCATCGCGGCGACGGCGACCGGGTTGATCCGGTCCTTCGGCTCGGATCCCGCGGACAGCACCTGCACGCGATCGCCGGCGAGTGCCTGCAGGTAGCCGGCGGCCATCTGCGAACGGCCGGCGTTGTGGACGCACACGAACAGGACGGTGGGCTTCTCGCTCATGAGCGGGTTCCTCTCTCTCCCCGGAAAGCATAGGCCCCCATCTATGCGAGCGGTGACGGAACGGCTCCCCAGCCGGCCTCAGATGCCGAGCTCGGCGATCAGCTCCCGGACTCGGCGGTCGATGTCATCGCGGATCGCCCGCACTGCCGACGGCGGCTTGCCGACGGGGTCCTCGAGGTCCCAGTCCAGGTAGCGTCGGCCCGAATAGATCGGGCAGGCATCCCCGCAGCCCATCGTGACGACGACGTCCGCTGCCCGCACGGCGTCGACGGTGAGGGGTTTGGGGAACTCGCCGCCGATGCCCACTCCGATCTCGTCGAGCGCGCGCACGATCTCACCGCGCACCTCCGTGCCGGGCTCGGACCCGGCGGTGCGCACTACGACGCGCTCGCCGGCCAACTGCTTCAGGATCGCCGCGGCCAACTGCGAACGGCCGGCGTTCTGCACGCAGACGAAGAGCACCCCGGGCACTGCCGCCGGTTCGCCGCCCGTGCGCGCGACCGACTCGAGCCGGCCGGCCGCGAACGCCGCCGTGCGGGATGCCAGCAGCGGCGCACCGCGTTCGGCGAGCAGGTCGCGGCTCTCGGCGACGTAGGCGGCGATGGTCTCGGCGCCGAAGACACCCCGGAAGCGCACCGACAGGTCGGCCGTGATCCGCTCGAGGTCGGGCTCCACCTCCGCCGCCGGCCCGCCGAGCAGCGCGGCGACGCGGTCGTACCGGTCCGGCGCGATCGAGTACCAGACCACCCGGCCCTCGGGCTGCCGGGCGACGAAGCCGTCGGCCAGCAATGCCTTCATGTGGTGGCTGACTGTGGGCTGGCGCAGCCCGAGCGCTTCGGCGAGGCGACCGACCTGCGCGCGTCCCTCGTCGGCATCCCGGATCAGGCGGAGGATGCGCGCCCGAGTCGGGTCGGCCAGCACGGCGATCGGCGGCACCACCACTGCATCCATAGACCGAAGTCTATCCGCCGCGACCTATTCCAGGCCGTTGACCCGACTGCGTCGTTCGATGAGGATCGTGTCCCGCCACGTTCCGGCATTCGGGCCGAGCAGCGACTTGCCGATTCGTTCCCGTCGACCGATCGGCCGGAATCCGCACTGCTCGTGCAGGCGAAGCGACGCGGTGTTCTCCGGGAAGATCGAGGACTGGATCGTCCAGTACCCCGCCGCGTCGGCGCCGGCGACGAAGGCTTCGAGCAGGAGCTTGCCGACCCCGCGGCCGCGAGCGTCGCGGTGGACGTAGACCGAATGCTCGATCACGCCGCGGTACGCCGGCCGTCCGGACACGGGGGAAGCCGCCGCCCAGCCGAGCACCCGATCGCCGTCGTCCGCGACCAACCGGGGTGCATCGATCTTGCCGGCGTCGAACGCGTCCCACGTCGGCGGGGCGACCTCGAAGGTCGCCTCGCCGTCGTCGATGCCGTGCCGGAAGATTTCCGCCACCGCGGGCCAGTCCGCGGCCGTCAACGGCCGGATCGCGATGGTCATCCGCCGCAGCTCGATGCCGCCGCCGATGCGTTCGCCTCCGGCGCCGACTCGCTCACCGCCACCGGGCCGCAACAGCTGTCGGCTGCGTCGCCGAGGTCCGTCGAGCACACGCCGGTCGCCGGCAGTACGAGCCCCACGTTCGCCGCCGCCTGCAGATCGCCGGCGAGCCACGCGCTCACCGAGCGCACCTGCTCGTAACCGGTCGCGAGCAGGAACGTCGGGGCGCGCCCGTACGACTTCATACCGACGATGAAGAAGCCGGGCTCGGGATGCGCCAGCTCGGCGAAGCCGTGCGGCTCGACGGTGCCGCAGGAATGCAGATTCGGGTCGATCAGCGGGGCGAGCCGTCGGGGGCTTGCACGATCTCGTCGAGGTCCAGGCGGATCTCGCGGAGCACGTCGAGGTCGGGGCGGAACCCGGTCGCGTTCACGACGAGGTCGCTCTCGTGGGTGACGAGCTCGCCGCCGCGCTGCCCCACGAGCTCGACCGCGGCGGCACCGCTGCGGCGGGCGCGGAGGATCTCGAACCGGTCGACGAGGGCGACCTCGCCGCGGCGCACCGCGGCGTCGACGCGACCGCCGAGCGCCGAACGGCCCTCGAGTTCATCATCGGGCGACGACGAGACGCGCACGGCCGAGCGGTTGCGGATGAGCCACGTCACCCGGGTGCCGGGCACCTCCCGCGCCAGCTGCACGAGGCCGAGGAGGGTGTTCGCGGCCGAGTGGCCGGCGCCGACGACCGTCGTGTGCTTGCCGGCGAAGAGGTCGCGATCGCGGCCGAGCACGTCCGGAAGAGCCGGCTGCACGAGGTCGGCGATCTCCTCGAGACCGAGCAGCGACAGACCGGAGGAGGACAGGGAGTTCGGGGTGCGGTAGGTGCCGGACGCGTCGATGACGGCCCGCGCCTCGAGCTCCTCGATGCCGTCGGCCGTGCGGATGCGCACGAGGAACGGCGTCACGGCTCGGTTCGCCGAGCGGGTGCGGTCCATCCCCACGCGGCTGACCGCGATCGCCTCGGTGCGCATGCGGGTGCGCGAGGCGATCACGGTCAGCCGCGACAGGGGCAGCAGGTACGCCTCGACCAGCTCGGCGCCGGACGGGGCCCGTTCGGGCGCGGGCACCGACCAAGCCGGGTCGGCTGCCTGGAGCAGGCGCACCGAGGCGGGATCGACCAGGTGCTTCCACGTGGAGAACAGGCGCGTGTGACCCCAGGATCGCACGCTGTCGGCGACGTCGTGGCCGGCCTCGAGGATCGTGAAGTCGATGCCGCGCTCGGCGAAGTTCGCGGCGGCGGCCAGACCGATCGGACCGGCACCGATGATCACGACCGGCAGCGTCGCGAGCCGATCCGAGACCGGTACCCGCGGAGTGGGATCCGACAGCGTCACCATGACCTCCGTAGTGAAGAACTTCGATGGGGCGAGCATCCAGGATCTATCGATGGATGTCAATATCGACTACTGTCGATGCATGACGATGCTCGAGATCACCGACATCAGCGCCTCGACGTGCTGCGCGCCGCTCGTGCGCGAACCGCTGCCGGTCGAGGAAGCGGCCGCGCTCGCGCACACGATGAAGGCCCTCGCCGACCCCGCCCGGCTCCGGCTGCTCTCGATCGTCGCCTCGTCCGAGGGTCATGAGGCGTGCGTCTGCGACCTGATCGAGCCGGTCGGCCTCAGCCAGCCGACCGTCTCCCACCACCTCAAGATCCTCACCGAAGCCGGGTTTCTCAGCCGCTCCAAGCGCGGCACCTGGGCCTACTACGCGCTCGTGCCCGGCGCCCTGGATCGGCTCGCTGCGCTCTTCACCGCGGTGTGAGGGCGACTGCGGAATGTCTCAGGCATGCCGAGCTTGTCGATGCGCGTGGCGACGAAACCGTCGCGTCTCCGCGACGGTGCGCATCCGGCACAGAAGCGTCCCGAAACCAGGCCACCGCGTCGGCCGGAAGGTGGAAGCCTTCGGCGAGCTCGCGGCAGCTCGCGGCATCCCGATGGGCGTCGGCAACCGATCGGGCGGACGGCGCCGCCGCGCGGCGTCGTCCGCCCATGCCGGGCGGCACTGGACGCACGAACGATCGCTTGTCAACCCGGCTGCGGTGCGCGCCGCGACGTGCGACGTTGAGTCCACGGACACCGCCGTCGACGAAGGGACGAGACCATGACCGCCGCTTCCACCGCTCCGCGCACCTCATCCGCAGCCGGACGCGATCTCGCCCGCCAGGTGATCGTGCTTGTGAGTTCCGTGCTCGCGATCGTCGCCGCGTTCATCGGCTCCGGCGTCGTGGTCGGCACGCCGATCCAGGATGCCGCCGGCGGGTACCTCGGCGCCGACTCGACGCTCATCGCACCGGGCAGCGGTGCGTTCCGCATCTGGAGCGCCATCTACGTCGGCATGCTCGGGTACGCGATCTGGCAGTCGCTGCCGGCGCAGCGCGACGACGAGCGGCAGCGTCGGCTCGGCTGGTGGGTCGTCGCGTCGCTCGTACTGAACGCGGTCTGGATCGCGAGCGTGCAGCTCGACCTGCTCGCCCTGAGCCTGCCGATCATCGTCGTGCTGCTCGTCGTGCTCTGCCGTCTCTTCGTCATCCTCCGCCGCTCGGCCCCGAAGCACCGCATCGAAGCGGTGCTCGCCGACGGCTCGATCGGCCTCTACCTGGGCTGGGTCGTCGTCGCGACGGCGGCGAACACGGCCGCCGTCCTGGTCGC
This sequence comes from Agromyces seonyuensis, assembly GCF_009789225.1. Lineage (GTDB taxonomy): Bacteria > Actinomycetota > Actinomycetes > Actinomycetales > Microbacteriaceae > Agromyces > Agromyces seonyuensis. The sequence goes on from NZ_WSTA01000028.1 coordinate 20,165, forward strand.
CGCGGGCTTCGACGGGTTCGGACTCGACCCGGAGGTCTGGGCGGTGCTCGTGCTGGCGGTCGCGGCCGCGGTCGGCATCGCCCTCGCGGTCTGGGGCGGCGGCCGCATCGCCCCGGCGCTGTCGTTGAGCTGGGGGCTCGTCTGGGTCGGCGTCGCCCGCCTGACCGACGAGCCGGCCTCGACGACGACCGGGATCGCCGCGCTGATCGCCGCCGCCGCCGTACTCGTCGTGACCGCGATCGCCCGCATCCGGCACGATCGAGGGTCGCGGGCCGCGTGACGCCGCCCGCTCGCTGAACGACGAGAGACGGCGGGCGGATCCCTTCGGATCCGCCCGCCGTCTCGGATGCCTCGGGCCGGCAGCCCGTGCGTCAGATCGTCAGGCCGTGCCCGAATCGGAACAGCGGGTCCGCCGTGTCGAAGGGCACGTCGGGGCGGGAGGCCTCGACCGCGGCCATCGAGCGCGGCACGTCGAACGGGAGGCGTCCCTGCGGGGTCGCCGCACCGGTGAGCACGTCGAGGAGGGCCGCGCCGCTCGCGCCCCAGTTCGCCGTGACGGCGGCCGCGACCTCGGTGATCGGCTCGAGGATCGCCGGGCGGTCGAGCAGCACGTCGACGACGGCCGGCACGGTGGCCGCGACGTCGCGCACGTGCGCGAGCGTCTCCTCGGGGAAGTCGAGCGATCCCGCGTGGAAGAAGTTCTCGAATGCCGTTGCGCGCTGCTCGAACGGCGCGTGCAGGCGCAGCACCGCGACGTCCGCCTCGGCGGGGGTCTCGACGAGTTCGCCGTAGGCGGCGGCGATCTCGGGGGCGATGCCCTCGACGTAGAGCTTCGCGCCCGCGGCGAGCGGCAGCACCCCGGCGTTGGTGAGCACGGTGATCGAGGCGCGCTGCGCGGCGTCGCCCGCGGCGCGGAAGTCGGCGCGGCCGACGATCTCGTCCGCGGCGTCCTCGTCCACGTAGGGGGCCTCGAACAGCCCGAGCTCGAACTTCTCGCGGAGGATGCGCCGCGCCGAGACATCCAGACGGGCTTCGGTGATCTCGCCGTCCTCGACGAGCCGCACGAGCAGGTCGGGGCAGGCCTCGCCGCCGAACTGGTCGGCGCCGGCGTCGAGCACCTTCGCCATGCGCTCGGCCTCCGTCAGGTGCTCGACGCCCCACGCGCGGGCGGCGTGGTGGTCGCCGAAGATCTCGGCGTCGGTGATGAGCCCCCAGTCGGTGCAGACGAGGCCGTCGAAACCGAAGCGCTCGCGCAGGAGCCCGGTGATGATCGACTTGTTGAAGCCGAAGCCGACCTCCTCGTACTCGGTGCCGACGGGCATCCCGTAGTACGGCATGATCTGGCGCGTGCCGGCCGCGAAGGCCTCCGCGAACGGCTGCAGGTGCAGCTCGAACTGCCCGCCCGGGTAGACCTGCTCGCGCCCGTAGGGGAAGTGCGGGTCCTCGCCGTCGAACTGCGGGCCGCCGCCCGGGAAGTGCTTCGTCATCGTCGAGACGGACCCGGGCCCGAACGACTCGCCCTGGAAGCCGCGGATGTAGGCGGCGCCGAGCCGGCCGGTCAGTTCGGCGTCCTCGCCGAAGGTCGCCGTGCCGCGCGCCCAGCGGGGCTCGGTCGCGAGGTCGATCTGGGGGTGCAGGGCGACGCGCAGGCCGACGGCGGTGTACTCCTGGCGCGCGATGTCGCCGAAGCGCTCGACGAGCGCCTCGTCGCGGATCGCCGCGAGGCCCATCGTCTCGGGCCACTGCGAGAAGGGGCCCGCCATGATCGCCGCGCCGGGGTTGTCGCTGAACGAGTGCCGCGGGTCGGTCGAGAGCGTCACCGGGATACCGAGCCGGGTGGATGCCGCGAGGCGCTGCAGCGCGTTGTGCCATTCGGCGATGTCGCGCCCCGTGGGCGCCGCGCCGAGCAGGTTGAAGTGGGTCAGGTGCCGCTGCTCGACGAAGTCGACGGCCGACGGCAGCCCGAACGCCGGGTTGCCCGACTCGAGGTCGCCGATGCCGATCATGGTGTGGAAGAACAGCCCGGCCTTCTCCTCGAGGGTCATCTCGGCGAGCAGCAGCTCGACCCGCGTCTCGACGGGCAGGCTCGCGTCGAGCCAGAGGCGCTCGTCGGGCGCCCCGGGGCGGTCGGCTGCGGTGAGGGTGGCGTCGGTCATGGGGTTCTCGATTCGTCTCGGGCGCAGCGTGCAATGCGCGGTACGGGATGCGGCGTCCGCCGGACCGGTGCGGGCCGGCGGACGCCGAGGGCCTACTTGACGCCCTTGATGCGGTAGACGAGCACGGCGCCGGCGAAGGCGACGAGCGCGCCGAAGAGGTACCAGACGGTGTAGCCGCCGAGCGGGGTCGCGGCGCCGAGCGCGATGATCGACGGCGCGATCGCGGGGGCGATCGACTGCGGGAGGGCGTTGGCCATGTTGAGCACGCCGAGGTCCTTCGCAGTGTCCTCCGGGTTCGGCAGGACCTCGGTGGCGAGGGCCAGGTCAACCGAGAAGAACGAGCCGGCGCCGAAGCCGATGATCGCCTGGGCGACGATCACCATGGGGATGCTCGGCGCCACGGCGAGCAGCACGAGGCCGACGACCATGACGAGGCCGGCGAGCGTGACGAAGAGGCGGCGCTTCTTGAGCTTGTCGGAGAGGAAGCCGCCGAGGGGGCTCGAGATCATCATGGTGACGGTCGCGGCGATGTTGGCGGCGAGGATGACGCCGATCGCACCCTGCTCGTCGAGCGCGAACTTCTCGGTGAGGAAGAACGGCAGGAACGTCGCGATGCCGGCGTAGCCGAACATGATGAAGAACTTCGTGATCCACACCCAGCCCATGTCGGGGTGCTTGACGGGGTTGAAGACGAACGAGCCGAAGAACTGGCCGATCGTGAGGCGATGAGCCGGCTTCTCCTCGAGGCGACGGTCCTTGACGACGAGCACGAACAGCACGGCGAGCACGGCCGCGATGGCGCCGGGCACGAAGAAGCGCGCGAAGTCCGCCGAGAGGAAGTTCACGAGCGTCGTGCCGGCGAGGATCGCGAGGGGCGTGGTGATGCCGACGATGCCGGAGACCTTGCCACGGTCCTTCGTGGGCACCTGATCGGGCAGGGTCGCGTTCGCCGCGGCGAGCATCGCGTTCATCGCCGCCTGCACGAGGCACCAGGCGAGCAGGACGACCCAGACCGAGGTCGCGACGCCGATCAGAGCGAAGCCGGCGAGCCCGATGAGGGCACCGCCGAGCACCCACGGCCGGCGCATGCCGAATCGGGACGTGGTGCGGTCGGAGAGCCGGCCGGCGAGCGGGTTGGCGATGAGCGCGAAGAGGGCGCCGACGCCGAGGATCAGGCCGAGGCTGCCCGTGGCCTCCTCCGGGGACGCCGAGATGTGCTGAACCTTGAAGGCCATCGACACCATGACGGGCGTGAGGAGGGCGAGGTACACGCCGAAGTTGACACCGGCGAGCGTCGGGGTGAACCCGCGCGGCGTCTTGGCGGGCGTGGTGCCGGGGGCTTTGAAGCTCGTGGTGCCGACCTGGGCGGCGATTGCGGCGGCGGACAACTCTGTCACGGACGTTCCTTTCACGACGGTGTCGGGGGTTCGACCCGAAGGCGAACGTCACGATGATACATACAATCCGACCACTTGGTAACTGAATGCCGACTGGGTGGTAGCCATGCGAGAATGTCAGGGTGAGGGGTGCACGGCGATGAGGACTGCTGCGGCGGGCGGAACGACGCCGACGGTGGATGACGCGCCGACGCCGCGAACCGGCTCGCGCGCCGACCGCACCGCGCAGACCCGCGAGCGCATCGTGCGGGCCGCCGCCGAGACCTTCATCGCCCAGGGCTACCGTGCGACCTCGCTCCGCGACATCGCCGCGGCCGCGGACCTCTCGCATCCCGGGCTGCTCAAGCACTTCCGCACCAAGGACGAACTGCTGATGGCGGTCGTCGACGTGTTCGAAGACCGCAACGAGGCCGCGCTCGCGCTCGAGGTGGAGCAGGCCGAGGGGGGCGCCCTCCTCTTCGAGGTGCTCGCCGAGCGCAACGACCGCACCCCGGGCTACCTGCCGCTCTTCGCCGCGCTCGCCGGCGAGGCCTCGAACCCGTCGCACCCCGCCCACGCCCACATGCGCGAGCGCTACCGACGCATCGTCTCGTTCGCCGCCGACGGCCTCGCCGAGGCGGTCGACCACGACCTCGTGTCGGCCGATCGGGATCCGGTCGGCGAGGCGGTGCGCCTCTCGGCGGCCTGGGACGGCCTCCAGGTGCTCTCGCAGTACCTGCCCGATCGGATCTCGATCCCGTCGGCGCTCGCGGCGCGCCAGGACGACCTCGCCCTGCCGGTCGGCTGGATCCCGCTCGAGGATCCCGAGCCGCGCGCAGCGGCCTCGGCGATGCCGGGCGTCGAACCGCTGGTGCCGGCGGAAGCCGGGGTCGCCGCCGGCTACCGCACCGGACGGGAGCGCCGCGCGCGCATCCTCGCCGACGCCAGCGCGCTCTTCGCCCAGGAAGGCTACGGCGACACCAGCCTGCGCGACCTCGCCGAACGGGTCGGCGTGTCGAAGTCGGCGCTGCTGCACCACTTCCCCACCAAGGAGGCGCTGCTCGGCGAGGTCCTCCTCGAACGCGACCGCCGCGTCGACGCCATGATCACGAACCCCGTCACCGGGCGGGCCGTCGACGACCTGCGAGCCCTGCCCGCCGGTGCCGCGCACAGTTCGGAGCACGAACCCGGCCTCGTCGAGCTCTACGCGGTGCTCTCGTGCGAAGCGGTGCCGTCGGAGCACACGGCCCACGACTACTTCGTGCGGCGCTTCGGCACGGCCCTCGCCTCGTTCACCGCGCTGTTCCGCGCCGCGCAAGCCGACGGCGACCTGCCCTCGCACCGCGACCCGGAGTCCGAGGCGATCTGGCTCGTCGCCCTGTGGGACGGCCTGCAGTACCAGTGGCTCTACGACCACGACGGCGTCGACATCGGCGCGCACCTCGCGGCCCACCTCGCGGACGTACTGCCCGAGCGCTGATCGCGCGGCGCGCGGCGTCCGAACCGTGGGGGCGGATGCTCGGCGCAACCGGCATCCGCCCCGAATCGGTCACTCGCCTGCGCGCACCAGGATCTTCGCGCCCGCACCGCCGCGGAGCTTCTCGATCGCCCCGACCACACCGTCGAGCCCGACCTCGTCGACCCAGCCGGTCGTGTCGTAGACGCCGCGCGACATCGCGTCGATGACGCCGTCGAAGTCGGCGGGCAGATAGGCCAGTGCACCGACGATCTCGGTCTCCGCCATGACGAGCTGCGTCGCGAGGAACTCCATCGGCCGCTCGTGGATCGCGACGACGACGAGCCGGCCGCCCGGCACGAGGGCGGCGAGGCCGGACGTGATGGCGGGCCCGGCACCGGCCGCGTCGAAGGCGACGTCGACCCCTCGACCACCGGTGAGGTCCGCCACCGCACCGGCGAGGTCGCCGGCGACCGGGTCGACCACCCGCGCGCCGAGCGCCGCGATCGTCGCACGACGCTCCGCGCTCGGCTCGGAGACCAGGACGTCCTCGATGCCGCGGGCCTTGAGCGCGAACCAGACGCCGATGCCGATCGGGCCGGCGCCCGCGATGAGGGCGGTCCCGCCCGCCTCGACGCCGGACCGCGTCACGGCGTGCCAGGCGACCGACATCGGTTCGACGAGCGCACCGAGGCGGAGGTCGACGCCCTCGGGCAGCAGGTGCAGCATGCTCGCCGGCACGGTCGTGAACTCGGCCATGCCGCCGCCGTTGGAGCTGAGCCCGTGGAAGCCGATCTTCTGGCACGCGTTCGTCATGCCGTTGCGACACGCGGGGCACTCGCCGCACGAGTAGACGGGGAGCACGGCCGCGCGGTCGCCGACCGAGACGCCCTCGACGCCGTCGCCGAGCTCGACGACCGTGCCGGCGAACTCGTGGCCGAGGATCTGCGGGAGCGTCGAACCGGTCAGCGGATGCGGGTGCTCGAGATCGAGTCCGGCGGCTTCCGGGGCGTAGTACACGTGCAGGTCGGATCCGCAGATCCCCGCGTAGGCGTTCCGGAGCTTCACCATCCCCGGACCCGGCGTCGGTTCCGGCGCCTCCTCGATTCGCAGGTCCTCCGCTCCGTGGAATACCGCTGCCTTCATCCTGCTCTCCTTCCGTTCGGCCGCATCAGCGCAGCCACCATTCGGGCGTGGCAGCGAGGATCGCCCTCGTCGCACTCGCCACGTCTTCGCCGTCGACGCGGAGCCAGAGCTCGATCGCGGCGACGGTGCCGCCGGCCGCGTAGGCGACGGCGATCTCGCGATCGAAGTCGTCCACGGCGCCGGGTGCGTCGATCTCGGGGTGGAGCCGGATCCACTCGCGCAGTCCCCGACGGATCTCGTCCTCGAGCGTCGCACGCACGGCGGGCGCCAGCGTCGGTCGCATCGCCCCCCGGTACACGCGGGCGCGTTCGGCGACGTGCTCGAGCAGGGCTCGTTCCGCGGCCTCCATACCGGCCCGGCTGCCGAGTTCGGCGATGTGCGCATCGATCTCGGCGCCGAGCGCGTCGGCGAGGAGCGCTTGAACGTCGGAGGCGTGCCGGTAGAAGGTGTCGCGCACGACGTCGGCGTCGGCGCACACTTCGGCGACGGTCAGCTCGGCGAGCGGGGTCCGGTCGGCCAGGGCGAGCACCGACGCTCGCAGGCGCGCCCGGGTCCGGGCCGTTCTCGCATCCACGTCGACGAGCCTATCGGACTAATGTCCGATATCTCCCGTCCGCGGCCGACCAGGTCGCCGCGCCGGACGGACCTCAGGAGGACTGCAGGGCGCGGATCCCGTCGACGACGAGCCGGTGGTCCTGCTCCGAAGTCGCCCCGGAGACCGTCGCGGCCGCGACGATGCCCGCGCCCGCGACCACGATGGGCACGCCGCCGCCCGCCAGGGCGTACTCCGCCGGGTCGAGCCAGGCGTTGGATCCCTCCGGGAAGCCCATCGCGAGCATCCGTGCGGCGACGAGGGCCGACGCGGCCTCGAAGCGGAACACCACCGCGCTCTTGCCCCGGACCCACTTCTCCTGGTCGGCCGTCGCGCCGGGCAGCGCCGTGCGGAAGAGGATCGCCCCGCTCGCTCGCCGGATGTCGATCGCGACGCCGAGGCCGGCCTCGAGCGCGAGCTCTCGGATGCGGGAGCCGAGGCGCCAGGCATCCTCGTGGGTGAAGGCGGGCAGTTCCAGCCCGCGCGCCTCGTCCTCGAGTCGGGCGATCTCGGTGTTCACATCCATGTGCGGATCCTCTCGTCGGTCTCACTCTCCCCCATCCGGCGGGTTCGATGCGCCGCCTTCGGAGCCGACCTCCTAGGGTTGCCGTGGCAGGACGAGCACCGCCGGTGCCGTCGGCGGCCCGGCCACGACGTCCGACGAAGGGGGACGCGCGCATGCACCGCGAATCGAAGGATCCGGCATCCTCGCGAGAGCCCGCCTCCCCGCGTCGGAAGGGCGTGCCGGGATCGATCGCGACGGCGCCGACGCCGTACTTCACGCGATTCGTCGTCGACGGGATCGCCGCCCCCGCGCCGGAGATCGTCTCGGTCGCTCGCGCGCAGGAGTTCGCCGACGAGGGAAGCGACCACCTGGCGCTGACCGTCTTCCCGACCCCCGATCCGGAGAGCATCGCGGAACTCGCGACCGCGTGGGACCTCCACCCGCTGCTCGTCGAGGACCTGCTCCACGCCGGTCAGCGGCCGAAGCTCGAGCGGTACGGCGACGTGCTCTTCGTCGTGCTGCGCGCCGCGCGCTACCTCGACGAGGCCGAGGAGGTCGAGTTCTCCGAGTTCCACGTGCTCGTGCGCGACCGCTCGATCGCGGTGCTCTGCCAGGACCGGCGGTGGCTCGACGGCACGCCGGGCTCCGAGTTCGAGGAGCGCACGGCGACGCCCGACCGGCGCGAACGCACGCTGCTGGCAGACCGGGAGCTCCTCCGGCTCGGCCCCGAGGCGGTGCTCTACCGGTTGCTGGACGCCATCGTCGACACCTATCCCCCGGTCCTGCGCGGGCTCGGGATCGATCGCGAGCAGATCGAACGGCAGGTCTTCAGCGGCGACCCCGCCGCGGCGACGCGCATCTACCTCCTGAGTCGCGAGGCCGTCGACATGCAGCAGACCACGGCCTCGCTCGGCGACCTGGTCGAGTCCCTCCGGAACGGCCTCGGGAAGTACGACGTCCCCGACGCGCTGCGCGCCTACCTCCAGGACGTCGCCGACCATCTCGAGCGGGCGGGCCGGCGCTCCGCCGAGCTGCGCGACGCGCTGACCCAGATCCTGGCCGTCAACTCGACGCTCGTCGCCCAGCGCCAGAACGAGGACATGAAGAAGATCTCCGGCTGGGCGGCGATCCTCTTCGCGCCGACCCTGATCGCCGCCGTGTACGGGATGAACTTCGACGAGATGCCCGAGCTGCACTGGTCCTTCGGGTACCCGATGGCGATCGGGTTGATGCTGGCCTTCGCAGGCGTCCTCTACTGGATCTTCAAACGTTCGAAGTGGATGTAGCGATCGCCGCGGGACGGACGACGCTCAGTCCCGGACGGCCCAGCGCGCCGCGTTCCGCACGAGGCGGCGGTGCTCGGGCGCGTCGTAGGAGCGCTCGTCGTGCCCGAGCGCGTCGTAGACGACGCGGCACCCGCCGATCTCGCGCGCCCAGAGCAACGGATGCCGCCGCCCGTCGTGCTCGTGCTCCGCGAGCACGCTCGCGTCGCCGATGCGCTGGAGCCGGCTGTAAAGCTCGTCGAACACCTCGAAGTCGGCGACGTCGTCCGTGACCGGATGATCGGCGACGATCCGCACGTGCGCCTGCCCGATCGGCGGGTGCATCGAGAGCTCGGGCAACCAGACGCCGCCGATCGTCTCCGCCCACCTCGGATAGTCGCGCAGGCTCGAGATCGCCGCGTGCACGCCGAGCACGCCCATGCCGCGTTCGAGTGCAGCGTCCAGGCCCGCGATCGAGCGCTCGGGCGCGCCGACGGCTGCCTCGCCGTTCCGCCACGGGTCCGCCGCGTTCACGACGAGCAGGTCGAGGCCGTCGAGCTCCGCGAGCGCGTCGTCGACGTCGTCACGAACCCGCACCTCGAACCCGGCGTCGGCGATGACCTCGCCCAGCCGGTCTCCCGTGCGGGCGAGCGGATGCCACGGATCGGCGTAGCGACCCGAGCCGACGAGGATGAGCGCGCGCATGAACGGACCTCCGTGGGTTGGCGAGTCGCCTCGCCCTGAGGCTACCGATCCGATCGGGACGTCTTCCGTCACATTCCGGGGCTGCGTCCGGTCGAAGCTGCAGACAGGTTCGGCCGAGTCGTGAGAGAAGAGCGGGAGCACTGGGTTTCAGGCGGCCCACGGGCAGCGCCAAGCAGACCACGGCTGGTCCCACCCGCCGCCGACCCCCTGTCGCACCGCACGGAAGGCGCACGAGGAGGACACACGATGGATGCACACGGGACGCTCGACCTCCCCTCGGAGGACTCGGATCTCGAGCTCGGCGTGACGCGCGACGACGATGCGCGCGTCTACGCGGCGACGGTCGAGGGCCGACGGATCGCGACCTTGCAGTACGACGTCGCGGAGGGGCGGATCATCCTGCTCTCGACGGTCGTCGTGCCGGACTTCCGCGGGCGCGGCATCGCCGGCGGCCTCATCGCCGATGCGCTCGACGACGTCCGCGACCGGGGTCTGCGGGTCACGGTCCGCTGCCCGGTCGTCGCGGCGTTCATCGCCGAGAACGGCCAGTACGCCGATCTGCTCGCACCCGGTTGAGGTCGGTCCGGTCGAAGGCCGCTCGCGCGGCGTTCGGCGACGGCCGGCGGATGCTGCGCGAGGTGCTGCCGCGGCGAGCGCGGAGGCTCGTTCGTCGGCGGGGACGCCTGACCTGAACGCTCAGAAGCCGCCAGGGATCATCCAGGAGTGCTTGTCGGCGGCCTCCCGGGCAGCATCGCGGGGATCCCGGTCTGCCGACCGTCCGACGCGGACGGTGTCGTCCCGGACTTCCGGCTCCGCTCGGCGGCGGCGGCGCATCACCACTGCGGCGACCACGCCGGACACCGCGACGGCGATGCCGGCGATCGAGAGCACAACGACGGTTTCCATCTCCACTCCTGTCCGACGACGAAACGAGACGCGACCGCCCGGAACGCGTCCGGCGGTTCGACGACCATCCTTCGCCGCTCGGCGTCTCCGAGCGCCAGTGCCGGGCGCGTGGCCGCACCCGTGCGCACCCTGGTCACCCCCTGGCGAAGTCCCGTCGGGCGAGGCATCCGCCGCGTTGCGGTTCAGCGGTTCGGCGCGCGATGATTGAGTACACCTGTACTCAGTAGTTCGGAGCCCGCATGATCCTGCTCGCGATCGCGGTGTGCGAGATCGCCTTCTGGGTCGCCATCGTCGCCGGGTTGGCCGCGCGGTACCTCTTCCGTGCCCCGCGGACCGGTGCGGCGCTGCTCGTGCTGGCTCCGGTCATCGACGGGGTCCTCCTCGTGCTGGTCGCCGTCGACCTCCTCGGCGGCGGCACCGCCTCATGGCAGCACGGGCTCGCGGCGCTGTACATCGGCATCTCGATCGCCTACGGGAAACGGATGGTGGCGTGGGCCGACGCTCGCTTCGCCCACCGGTTCGCGAACGGGCCGGCACCCGCGCGACTGAACGGAAGGGCGTACACCGCGAAGTGCTGGGGCGACGTCCTCCGCACGGGTGCGGCGGCGGCCATCGCTGCCGGAATCCTCGGCGGACTGATCCTCCTGGTCGGCGACTCCTCCCGCACCGATGCGCTGCTGCCGTTCTTCCGCATCCTGGCGGTGGTGTTCGGGATCGACTTCGTGTGGGCGCTCAGCTACACGATCTGGCCGAAGAAGGCGTCGGCCGAGCAGCCCACGCCGGCGAGCTGACCGCGGTGGCCCGCATCGACCCCGTCGAGCGGAATGCGCTCGTGGCCGACGCCGCCTTGACCGTCCTCGAACGCGACGGACTCGCCGGCCTCTCCGTGCGGAAGGTGGCAGCACAGGCCGGACTGGCGCCCGCCTCCCTCCGTCGCGCGTTCCCGAGCCAGAACCAGCTCCGCGCCTACTGCCTCACCGTCATCCGCGAGCGCGCGACCGCGCGGGTCCGAGCGCTTCGCTCCACCGGTGCGACGCTGGCCGCCGACCTCCTCCGGGAGCTCCTTCCGCTCGACGCGACGCGACGCCTCGAGGTCCTCGCGCAGACGCAGCTCGCACTGCTCGCCCTGACCGACGAACGGCTCCAACCCGCCGCTGCGGAGCTCCACGCCGCCGTCGCGCGAGCCTGCCGATTCGCGATCGAGACGCTCCGGGACGCCGGTCGGTTCGCGGAGTCGCGCAACGCCGACGACGAGGCGGCACGCCTGCACGCGCTGGTCGACGGCCTCGCGATCCAAGGACTCTGGAACCCGACCGGGCTCGATCCCCGGAACGTCTCGATCGTCCTCGACGCGCACCTCGACGAGCTGCAGCGGCCGACGGAGCGGCGGCGTTGATCCTCGGCGGCACGAACGCCGGCAACGCGAAGCGGCCGCCCGAAATGCTCCGGACGACCGCTGCGAACTCCTGGGCTCAGCCCTGGCGGGCCTTGTCACGCGGGTTCGACGGGTTGATCACGTAGACCTTTCCGCGACGCCGAACCACTTGCGCGCCCTGCTTCTTGGCCAACGACGCGATCGATGCACGCACCTTCATCGGATTCCCCTTCCGCTCACAACGACTTCACCCACAACGAAAACGGGCGTTCGCGCATTCCCGCTCGGTATCGACGAGCACCGGCTGGAACGCACCGCCGACGGCGGCTATTCGGCGCCGTCGTCGGTCAGCAACGCGAACTCCGAACGGAGGAGCCGCTCGAGGGTGGCGCGGTCGACGTCGGCGCCGAATGCGGGGCCGCCGGGTTCGAGCGCACGCCCGTTCCGGAGGGACCCGATCGGCAGGGGGTCGAAGCCGAGGTCGTCGACGAGCGCGGCGACGGCGCGCACGTCGGCGTCCCGGTCGCCGGCCACGGCGATCGCCTTCCGCCCAGAAGCGCCGACGGGACGGGTTTCCTCCTCGAGATCGTGGTAGCCCATGTGGTTGAACGCCTTGACCACCCGGGAATCGGCGAGGAAGGCCTGCACGGATTCGCTCGAGGTGGTGCCCTGGGCGAGTGTGCGTTCGCGGGGCCCGTCGATCTCCCACCAGTGGTTCATCGTGTCGATGACCAGTTTGCCCCGCAGCTGCTCGATGGGCAGGTTGCGGTGCTTGCTGAGGGGCAGTGCCAGGATGACGACGTCCGCCTGCGCCGAGGCCTCGGCCGCCGTGACGGCCCTCGCGCCCGGAACGAGGACCTCGATGGTGAGCGCGATCTTCCGCGGGTCGCCGGAACCGGCGATGAGCACGCGGTAGCCGGCGTCGACGGCGAGTCGCGCGAGAACGGTGCCGACCTTGCCGGCCCCGAGGATGCCGATGGTGCGAGTGGGCGCGTTCATCGCCGGAACGCCGCTCCGGCCACCGGGGCGGCCTGCTCGGCGAGCATCTCGCGCACGAGCGGGATGACCTCGGTGCCGTAGAGCTCGATGGAACGCAGCCGTGCGGAGGCGGCGACCGCACCGGCGGACGAGTAGATGAGGTCGAAGCGACCGACGCCGAGGGCGCGGATGGCGGCGGTCATCTTGCGAGCCACGGTCTCCGGCGAGCCGACGTAGAGGGAGCCGGACTCGACGTCGTGCTCGAACTCCTCCCGGCGAAGGGGCGGCCAGCCGCGCAGCTTGCCGATGCGGTCGCGCATCTCCCGGTAGCCGGGGTAGAACGACTCGCGCGCTTCGGCGTCGGTGGCGGCGATGAAGCCGGGCGAGTGCATGCCGACCGGGTGCGCCGTGGTGCCGAACTGCTCGCTGGCGCGTCGGTAGAGGTCGAGATAGGGGGCGAAGCGGTCCGGCGCACCGCCGATGATGGCGAGCATGAGCCGGAATCCGTACTGTGCGGTCCGGATCACGGACTGGGGCGAACCGCCGACGCCGACCCACGTCTTCAGGCGCCCGGAATCGGTCTTGGGGAACACGTCCGCCTCGTGCAGGGGCGCGCGGGTGGTGCCCTCCCACGTGACGGGCTGCTCGTCGAGGAGTCGATGGAAGAGTTCGATCTTCTCGTCGAAGAGGATCTCGTAGTCGGCCAGGTCGTAGCCGAACAGCGGGAACGACTCGGTGAACGATCCGCGACCGAGGATGACCTCGGCGCGCCCGTTCGAGAGGGCGTCGACCGTGGCGAAGCGCTGGAACACCCGCACCGGATCGTCTGAGGAGAGCACCGTGACGCCGGACGCGAGACGGATGCGGTTCGTGACCGTCGCCAGTCCGGCCAGCACGGTCTCGGGGCTGGAGATCGCGTACTCGGGTCGGTGGTGCTCGCCGAGGGCGATGACGTCGATGCCGACCTGGTCGGCCAGGACGGCCTCCTCGACGGTGGCACGGATCGCCGCCGCGTGGCCGAGCAGGCTGCCCTGACGGTCGCGCGGCAGGTCGCCGAAGCTGTCGATGCCGAACTCGAGTTGGTCGAAGCTCTGATCGCTCATGGTGGTGTTCGCTCCTTGCGGGATATCGGTTCGTGGCGTGGTTCAGGCGTGGACGGCTGCGCCGCCCGCGACGATCTGCGCCGGCGGCCGGCCGTCGAGCGCCCAGTCGTCGGGTGCTTCGGCGAGCAGCTCCCGGACGCGCGGGGCGACCTGCTCGCCGAAGAGGCGGATGGAGCGCTCGCGGACCTCGCGCGGCAGGTGCATCACGTCGTACTTCAGGTCGAATCGGCTGAGGTGGTTCGCTCGGGCGACGCCGGCGATTTTGCGTGCGACGGTTTCGGGCGAGCCGACGAAGAGCGCGCCGGTCTCGACTTCGGCCGCATAGCGCTCCGTGGTCGGGGCGTAGAAGCCGCGCTCCTGGCTCAACTGCCGGACGACCGGTTCCCAGTACGTCCAGTGCTCGCGCTTCGCCGCTTCGTCGGTCTCGGCGATCAGGCCGAGCGAGTGCTGGCCGATCGGCAGTTCGGGGTGGCCGAACTGTTCGAGGGCGCGCAGGTACAGCTCGGCGTGCCCGGCGAATCGCTCGGGGCGGCCGCCGATGATCGCCATCATCAGCGGGAACCCGTGCTTCGCCGCGCGCAGCACCGAGTTCGGGCTGCCGCCGATGCCGATCCAGGCGGGGATGCCGCCCTCGGGCATCCGCGGGTGCAGTTCGATGTCGTCCAACGCGGGACGGTACTCGCCCGACCAGGTGACCCGATCTTCACGCATGAGCCGCGCGAAGAGGTCGAGCTTCTCTTCGAAGATGTCCTCGTAGTCGGCGATGTCGTACCCGAACAGCGGGAACGACTCGATCGCCGACGCCCGACCCAGCACCAGTCGGGTGCGGCCGTTCGAGATGGCATCCACCGTCGCGAACTCCTGGTAGAGCCGCACGGGGTCCTGCGTGGAGAGCACGGTGACGGAGGTGCCGAGTCCGATCCTCGACGTCGCCTGCGCGGCCGCCGCCAGCAGCACCGGTGTCGCGGAGTCGACCATGCCCGCCCGGTAGTGCTCACCGACGCTGAAGACGTCCAGGCCGACGGCTTCCGCCAGTTGGGCCTCGTCGACGATCAACCGGACGGTCTCGGCGTCGGAGAGGATCCGGCCGGCGTCGGTCGCGACCTCGCCGAACGAGTTCAGGCCGAGTTCGAACCCGGCCGGGTCGAGTGGGGTGACCATGATGTCCGCTCCTCCAGGTGATCCGCGTAGGCCTTCCGCCCACGATCGATTCAACGATTGATGTGTCAATTACATTCCCGCACCACGGGACGACCGCGGCCCGCGCTCGGCGATCGCCGATAGTGTTGACACATCAATCAGGAGGTCCCCGTGGTGCAGGCCGATCGTCGCGAACTCCCCACCGCAGCCGAACTCGCGGTGTGGCGGGAGTACATCGAAACGGCGTCGGACTTGCGCGCCCGGCTCGAAGCGCGATTGCAGTCCGAGTCGGGGGTCTCCTCGGCCGACTACGAGGTGATGCTCACGCTCAGCGAGGCGGAGGGGCGTCGACTGCGTTCATCGGAACTGGCCGCGCGGATGGACTGGCAACGCAGCCGCGTCTCGCACCACCTCGGCCGGATGGAGCAGCGCGGGCTGATCCGCCGCGAGCCGTGCGCGGACGACAGCCGCGGCGCAGAGGTCGTCCTCACCTCGGAAGGCTCGATGGCCTTCCGGCGTGCCTCGGTCCCACATCTCCGCGCGGTCCGCGAGCTCTTCCTCGACGCGTTCGAACCCGAGCAGCTCGACGACATCGCGTCCACCGCTGCCGCACTGCGCCGTCACCTGGGCTCGGCCGCCCGGCGCTGAGGCGGTGCCCGGCGCTTGCGACGCGTCCGTACCGGTCCGGGCGGCGCGACGCGATGGTCGACGCGGTACCAATTGGGAACCGGGAGCCCGTGCGGGTAACCACGGCCATGGAGGGAGCATCTGAACATGACGACACGAATCGAAGCACACGAACTGCCGACGCGAATGCCGGCGATCGGCTACGACCGGAACCATCCGGCGGACGAGGCCGACGCACTGGTGCGGCGCGAGATCGCGATGCCGGTCGTCGGCCCCCACGACCTCCTCGTCGAGGTGCACGCCGTGAGCGTGAACCCCGTCGACGTGAAACAGCGGGCGCACGCGGATCCCCGCGGCTTCCGCGTACTGGGCTACGACGGCGCAGGAGTCGTCGTCGCCGCGGGCGACGAGGTGACCCTGTTCGAGGTCGGCGACCACGTCTACTACGCCGGAGCCCTGGATCGCCCCGGGTCGAACGCCCGGTACCAGGCGGTCGACGAGCGGATCGTCGGCCGGAAGCCCGCGTCCCTGGGATGGGCGGATGCAGCGGCGCTCCCGCTGACGACGCTCACAGCGTACGAAGCGCTCTTCGACAAGCTCCGACTGACCGGTACCAGCGAGGGCACCCTGTTGATCGTCGGAGCGGCGGGCGGAGTGGGCTCGATCATGATCCAACTCGCCAAAGCCCTGGCGCCGGGCGTCCGCGTGATCGGCACGGCATCCCGCACGGAGACGGCCGAATGGGTGACCTCGCTCGGCGCCGACGACGTCGTCGACCACCACGACGACCTGGCAGCCAACGTACTCGCCGTCGCGCCCGAGGGCGTCGACTGGATCTTCACCGCCGCGTCCGCCCGGCCCGGAGCGGTCGCCGCATACGTCGAGATCACCAAGCCCTTCGGGCAGATCGTCGCCATCGACGACCCGCACCATCTCGACGTCGTCTCGCTCAAGAGCAAAGCGCTGTCGTGGCACTGGGAGTTCATGTTCGCCCGATCGCTGCACAACGCCGCGGACCTGATCGAGCAGCACCGCATCCTCAGCCGCGTCGCCGAACTGGTCGACGAAGGACGCATCCGCTCGACCGCCACGCAGCGCCTGTCCCCGATCGATCCGGATCAACTCCTCGCCGCGCACCGCATCGTCGAATCCGGCCGCGCCATCGGCAAAGTCGTCGTCTCAGACGACTGACCCGGGTACTCGCATCGACGTCGGCCTTCGCGACCCCCAGCGCAACGACCCGTGCCCGGAGAAGGTGCGTCACCTGACCCGTGCGCTTCACCCTGCCCGTGGCACGACGCGGGCCGGGACTGCGCACTCGTGACGCCGGGGGTTGCATCGAGTTTCTCGCTTCGTACGCTCGTTTCATGGGTGTGCGCAGCGATGAGGTCCGTGCCTTTCTTGTTCGCTACGCGGCGACGCTGACGAAACAGGATGCGGAGGCGGCGGCGGAGTTGTGGTCCACGCCGGGCCTGATCGCCGACGATCGATTCTCGGGCGTGCTGGGCTCGCGCGAGGAGATGGCTGAGGGATTGCGGCAGTCGTACCCGCTCTACCGGCAACTCGGGCTCGCCGCCGTCGAGTACGAGCTCCGAGACGAGAAGGAGCTGTCGGACCACCTCGTGTTGGTCGGGGTGCGCTGGCTCTTCCTGGATGACGAGGGGCAGCTGCTGACCGATTCCAGCAGCTACTACCTGTTGCGCGACGAGTCGGACGGACTTCGCGCCTGCGTGTGCGTCGAGACGGATGCCGCCGAGAAGCTGCAGGCGCTCGCCGCCGATCGCGGAATCGAGCTTCCGACGCCACCACAGACGGGCGAAGAGCCGAGCTGAGGGCCGGCCCTGACATCGAACGCATCAATGACCGGCGACAGCACGTCATCCATCTGCGGCATGCTTCGGCGGCGGAACGAGTACCGGGCCGATTCACTCGGGCATTCGTTCCGGGGACGCCGATCGCCGGTCCGGCCCGCATACTGAATGGGCACAGGAGGTCGATCAAGCATGACGAGTGGCACCGCGTCACGGCGCGATGATCGGATGACGCCGTTCTGGCTTCGACGTGCTGGACTGTTCGATCTCATCGCACAAGTACTCGTGTGGCTCGTGGTCGCCGTCGGCCTGTCGGTTCCGTTCTTTGAAGGCGAGGGCGGTCTCGGCTCGGTTTCGACGATCCTGCTGTCTGGCGCCGGGTTCGCACTCGCATACCGGTCACCGGCTGCAGGGGCGACTCTCATCGGCGTAGCCCCGATCGTCGCCGCCATGTTCGGAGTCGATCCGATCTACTTGTGGAACATCGCAGTATTCGCAGTATTCAGCCTCGCCTTCCGCGCCCTTCCCGGACTGGTCACCGGCGCCCTCATCGGCGGCGCAGCATACTTCTCCGAGCTCATGTTCAGCGGGTGGCATCCTGAGGACCTTGCAGCAGCCGTCGCCGGTATCGCAGTGTTCGCTGCCGGCGCCGCCGGCGGAGGGCTGCGGGCGCAGCTCCACTATTGGGCTGAGCTGCGCGGTCGTACGAATGACGCGCTCGCCGCGCGAGACGTCGAGGTGCACCGGCGTATCGCCGAGGAGCGACTCCGAATTGCCAGGGACCTCCATGACGTCGTCGGACATGAGATCGCCGTCGTCAGCATGCAATTGGGTGCAGCCGAGGTGAGTTTGCCTGCCGGGGCGGACGCGAGCCGATCGGCGATCGGGGCGGCACGGAGCGGCGTCCAACGGGTACTGGCGGAGACGCAGTCGATTCTGCGGGTGCTGCGCCGTGGCGATGGAGAGCAAACCGAGTCGCTGCCTCCCGGGTACGACCGCATCCAAGACCTCGTCGCCTCGTTCGCAGTGATCGGACTCGATGTCGCTGCCGCGATCGACCCGATCCCGGCCGCGCTCGAGCCCGGCGTCGATGCGGCGGCGTTCCGCATCGTGCAGGAAGCACTGACGAATGCACAACGACACGGTGACGGCGCAGCTGAACTGCGCGTCGAAGCGGCTGGAGGACGAATCATCATCACGGTCGAGAACACCGCCTCGTCCGCCACCTCGAGTCGAGGCACGGGCTACGGTCTCATCGGCATGCGCGAGCGTGCCGAAGCGACCGGCGGGAAGCTCGCGACCGATCGGGTCGGCGACCGGTTCCGCGTGGTCGTAGAACTGGGAACGACAGAAAGGGGCTCCGCATGATCAGGATCATGCTCGTCGACGACCAGGAGATGATCCGCACGGGCCTCCGAACGATCCTCGACGCCACCGACGACCTCGAAGTCGTAGCGGAAGCCGCCGACGGGATCGAAGCGATCCAGCGGCTCGACCCCGCTGCCGTCGACGTCGTGCTCATGGATCTCCGAATGCCAGGCATTGACGGGGTTGAAACCACTCGGCGGATTCGTGCACGGCACTCGCCGGACGCGATCCGAATACTCGTGCTCACGACCTTCGAAGAGGATCACAACGTGCTGGCGGCCCTGCGCGCGGGTGCCAACGGGTTCCTGAGCAAGGGCGTCGGGCCGGCCGAGCTGGCCACGGGAATCCGCGAGGTCGCCGAAGGCGGTGGCGCCCTCTCGGCAGCCGCCGCCGCTGTTCTGATCGACAACGTCGCTGAAGAGCGCGCTCCGGTGGTGGATGCGGGGATGGTCGATCGGTTCGAGGCGCTGACAGCCCGCGAGCGAGATGTGGTGCGTGCGATCGTGACCGGGCTCGACAACGCGCAGATTGCCGCCCAGCTGTTCGTCTCCCCCTATACCGTCAAGACGCACGCCAACCGCGCGATGGCGAAAGTCGGCGCGCGCGACCGCGCGCAGCTCGTCGTCTTCGCGGTTCGCGCTGGCTACCTCTCCCCCGAGACGGCGAGCTAGGTGTGATGTCCAGGGACGTTGTTTCGGAACACGGCCTTGATCTGCTGAAAGGCGAAGACCTCCGGTTGTGAAGTGGAGCTGTTCAAGGAACCGCTTCGAC
>NZ_WSTA01000029.1 GCF_009789225.1 Agromyces seonyuensis
GGGCGACGGGGCCGGCGCTGACGGCCGCGGAGCCGGGCGCGGCGGCAGGGGCCGGCGACGCGCTCCAACCGCACCCCGGCGAGCCGGTGCGCCCCGCGCTCGACCTGCGCCCGGTGCTGCGCTTCGACGGCGTCCAGTACGACGTCGCCGGAGTGCGCCGCATCGGCGACCACGGGCTCGCCGCCGTCGACTTCGACGCCGGGGTGCTGCGCCTCGCCCCGTTCGACCGCGCGCCGAGCGAGGTGCAGGCCGCCGTGCTCGCCGCCCCCGAGGAGCTCGCGGTGCCGGCCGAGGAGTCGGCCGAGTTCGTCGGAACCCACCTGCCCGCGCTGCTCCGGCACGTGCCGATCTTCAGCGCCGACGGCTCGTTCACACCCCCGCCGCCGCCGCCCGCGACGCTCGTGCTGCGGGTCGACCGGCTGAGCGGCGACCGCCTCGCGCTCGAGTGGCGCTGGCGGCGCGCGGATGGGCAGGAACTGCGCCTCGGCGCCCCCGAGGACGAGTTCGACGAGCCGCTCGCGCACCGTTCCGCGCTGCTCGACCGCGTGCACGCCGCGCTCGCCGGGTGGGAGCCGGAGTCGCCGTGGCCCGCCACGTCCCTCACCGCACTGCCCGTGCCCGAGACGGCCGTGCTCGGCGACGCCGATGCCGCCTCGTTCGCGGTCGAAGTGCTGCCCGCCCTCGAAGCATTGGCCGGCGTCGAGGTCGCCGTGTCCGACCCGCTGCCGCCGTACCGCGAGGAGGTCGCGGTGCCGGAGCTCGCCGTCACGCGCGTCGACGATCCGCGCACCGACTGGCTCGACCTCGGCGTGCTCGTCACGGTCGGCGGCCGCCGCGTCGCCTTCCAAGCCCTCTTCATCGCCCTCGCGAAGGGCGCGAAGCGCCTGAAGCTCGTCGACAACAGCTACCTCAAGCTCGACCGGCCGGAGCTGGACCCTTTGAAGGCGCTGCTCGAGGAGGCCGGTCTGCTGCGCGAATGGGAACCGGAGACGAACCTGCCGCCGGCCGAGCGCGCGCGGCTCACGAGCGACTTCGAGGACCTCGCCGAGTTCGCGGAGCCCGCGGTCGCCTGGCGGCAGCTCGTGCGCTCGCTCGAGGACGCCGAGGTCGCCCCGATCGCGCCGCCGGCCGACCTCCGGGCCGACCTCCGCCCCTACCAGCTCGACGGGTTCCGGCGGCTCGCGTTCCTCGCGGAGCGCGGGCTCGGGGGCATCCTCGCCGACGACATGGGCCTCGGCAAGACCGTGCAGACGCTCGCGCTGCTCCTGCACCTCCGCGAGCTCGACCGGTCGGCCGAGGGGCAGGATGCCGCCCCGCGGCCGTTCCTCGTCGTCGCCCCGACGTCCGTCGCGACGAACTGGGTGCGCGAGGCGGAACGGTTCGCGCCCGGTCTCCGGGTCGCGCTCGTCTCGAGCACCCGCGGGGCGAGGGCCGACTCGCTCGCGGCGGCCGCCGCATCCGCCGATCTCGTCGTGACGACCTACTCGGTGCTCCGGCTCGCCGCGCCGGCGTTCCACGCGCTGCGGTGGCGGGCGCTCGTCATCGACGAGGCGCAGGCGGTGAAGAACCCGGCGACGAAATCGCATGCGGCAGTCGCGGGGGTTCGCGCACCGGTGCGCCTGGCCCTCACGGGCACCCCCGTCGAGAACCACCTCGGCGACCTCTGGTCGATCCTCGCGATCGTCGCGCCCGGGCTGTTCCCGTCGCGGCGCTGGTTCACCGAGCACTGGCGGCGTCCCATCGAGCGCGGCAACGTCGCGCGGCTGGCGGAGCTCCGCGACCGCGTCCGCCCGCTCCTGCTGCGCCGCACGAAGGAACTCGTCGCCCCGGAACTCCCGCCCAAGCAGGAGCAGACGCTCGAGCTCGAGCTCGCGCCCGCGCATCGGCGACTCTACGACGCGACCCTGCAGCGCGAGCGGCAGAAGCTGCTCGATCTGCTCGACGAGGACGAGTCCCGCCAGCGGTTCATCCTCTACCGCTCGATCACGCTGCTCCGCATGCTCGCGCTCGACGCCGCCCTCATCGACGCGGCCCATGAGCAGGTGCCCTCGGCGAAGCTCGACGCCCTGCTCGAGCAGCTCGACGACGTGATCCAAGAGGGCCATCGCGCCCTCGTCTTCAGCCAGTTCACGACGTTCCTCGATCGCATCCAGGCGCGGCTCGAACGCGCCGGGGCGGCCTTCGCCCGGCTCGACGGCTCGACGAGCATGAAACGGCGGGACGCCGAGATCGCGCGGTTCCGCGCCGGCGAGGCGGGCGTCTTCCTCATCTCCCTCAAGGCCGGCGGCGTCGGCCTCAACCTCACCGAGGCCGACTACGTCTTCCTCGCCGACCCCTGGTGGAACCCGGCGGTCGAGGAGCAGGCGATCGACCGCACGCACCGCATCGGGCAGGAGCGCCAGGTGATGGTCTACCGGCTCGTCGCCGCGGGCACGATCGAGCAGAAGGTGCTCGCGCTCGCAGCCCGCAAGGGCGAGCTCGCCGAGTCGCTCCTGGATGCGCCGGGCGGTGCGGGCGCCGGCCTCACCTCGGGCGAACTCCGCGCGCTGCTCGACTGATCGAGCGTCCGGCCGATCGGCGGGCTCGACGCGTCAGCGCGCGCGACCGGGCTTCCGCCGCCGCTCGCGCGGGGCGTCGAGGCCGAGATGGATGCGCGCACGACGGCGTTCGATCACGATGCACGCCGAGCCGAGGGCCCAGAGCGGCACCTGGGTGAGGAACGCGATCTTGAACGCGGCGAGCGTGTAGGTGTCGGGGGTGCCGGCGCCCTGCAGGTCGAGCGCGATGCCGATGAGCAGGATCGCGAGGAGGGCGGCGAAGAACCCGCCGACGTTCACGATGCCGGTCGCGGTCGACAGGCGGTGGCTCGGGTTGTAGGTGCGGGCGTGGTCGAACGCGACCATCGAGCCGGGACCGCCGACGGAGAGGGCGAAGGCGAGCACGAAGAGCATCCACTCGGGGGCGGCGCCGGGCCAGAGGATGACTGCGAGCCACGCCGCGACCTGCACCCCGATGATCGGCAGCGCGAGCAGGCGCGTGCGCCGCATCGGATGCCGACCGGAGATCGCGCCGATGATCGGTCCCATCACGAGGCCGAAGAGCACGTAGACCGTGAGCACGAGGGAGGCGGTCGGGCCCGAGACGCCGAGGCCCTCCGTCATGAACGGGAAGCCCCAGAGCAGCACGAAGGCGGTGCCGGCGAACGGGGTGGTGAAGTGGGTCCAGAACCCGAGCCGGGTCGCCGGGTGCGCCCACGAGTCGCGGAAGCCGCGGCCGAGCTCGAGCGCGGAGACCACCTTGCGCCCGCCCGTCGAGCCGGGGGGCTCGTTGCGGATGAGCGCGAGGGAGAGCACGGCGAAGAGGGCCGCGACCGCGGAGAGCGAGCCGAACGCGACCTCCCAGCTCGTCGCGTGCAGGAGCGCGGCGAGCGGCAGCACTGAGATGATCTGGCCCGTCTGGCCGAGGATGCCCGTGAGCTGGATGAGGAACGGGGCGCGTTTCTCGTCGAACCAGAGGGCGATGAGCCGGAGGGCGCTCGGGAAGATCGCGGCGTCGCCGGCGCCGATGAGCATGCGCGCGACGATGGCGAGGCCGACGTGGTCGGCGAAGGCGAGGGCGAGCTGCCCGGCCGACATGAGCACCATGCCGACGACGATGAGGGGGCGCGCGCCGAAGCGGTCGAGCAGGAGCCCGACGGGGATCTGCATGATGCCGTAGACCGCGAGCTGGATGACGGCGAACATCGACAGCGTCGACGCGTCGGCGTGGAACCGCTCGGCGGTGTCGACGCCGACCGCCGAGAGCGAGGTGCGGTTGACGATGGCGACGACGTACGCGAGCACCCCGATCGACCAGATGAGCCACGCCCGCCAGGTTCCGGTCGCCGGAGCGGGGGAAGCGGCGGGGAGAGCAGTCACGTGATCCATTGTCCAACAAAAGTTCGCAGCCGAGTGCGACCCGCCCGCTGGACGGAACACGGGCCGGGGGCGGTAGCGTCGGAATCCGGCCACGTCGGCGAAGGGGGATCGCAATGGACGGAACGAACGGGGCAGGTGCACCCGGCCCGAGCGGACGGCTGGAGGGCGGGCCGTTCGGCGTCGAGCTTCGGATCGAGCGCCGCATCGAGGCATCCATCGAGCTCGTCTGGGCGAACCTCGTGGAGCCGGCGCGGCTCGAACGCTGGATCGGAACGTGGGAGGGCGACCCGGGCAGCGGGTCCGTGCGATTCGCGATGACCGCCGAAGGCGCGGATGCGCCGTGGGCCGACACCCGCATCCACGCGTGCGAGGCCCCGCACCTGCTCGACCTCGAGACCGCCGTCGGCGACGACTCGTGGCGGCTGCGCGTCGAACTGCTCGGCGCCGACGGCGTCACGCTCCTGCGCTTCGCACAGGCCGCGGCCCACGACCTCGGGGTCGACCTCGCGAGCGTCGGGCCCGGATGGGAGTACTACCTCGACCGGCTCGTCGCGGCCGCGACCGGCGGCGATCCCGCGTCGATCGTGTTCGAACCGGACTACCTGCCCGGCATGGGCCGGTACTACGGCGAACTGCGTTGAGCCGACGACCGGATCAGTTCCAGTACCAGAACGCGTTGAAGACGTTGGTGATGCCGCCGAGGATGAGCGAGGCGGCGACGAGGGTGAGCGTCACGATCCACGCCGTGCGCTTCTGCTCCTCGTAGCCGGAGAGCGGACGGCCCTGCTTGTCGCGCTGCGCACCCGTGAGCACGAGGATCAGGTCGACGAGCCACCAGATGCCGAGGCCGCCGAAGGTGATGAGCTTCAGGATGCCCGTGCCGACCTTGCCGAGGTAGAAGCGGTCGATGCCGAGCGCGCCCAGGAGCCACGAGAGCAGCCACGTCGCGACGAACGACTTGCCCGTATCGGCGACCGAGACGGCCGTGCCGGGCGCCGCGCGGTAGCCCGCGCGGGAGTTCGCGTCCGCGTTCGTCATCGGTCCTCCTCGTGCTTCGACGTCCCTCGTACGGGGGCGACGCTAGCAGCGGCGCGGAGACGCACCGCGCCGATCGGCGAGGTTGTGACCCGACCGCAACACGGGCCCGGTGCGAGCCCGGGTCAGAGCGGCGGCAGCCCGCGGACGGCGCGCGGATCGGGCCCGCCGACGACGTGGAGGAAGCGGAACTCCCGTCGTCGGAGAGCCCGGAGGATCAGTGCGCGCACGCCGCCGAAGGCCGCCAGTCCCGCCTCGGGCGGGACCGGCACGATCCGATCGATCGGGTGCTCGCGGCCGCGATGCTCGACGAATCCGATCGGCCCGTCGTCGCCGCGTCGGGCGGCGGCGACCAGGTTGCGGTACCAGTTCACGCCGTCACCGTAGGTGAGTTCGCAGACGAACCCGCCGGCCACCGGTGCGAGCACGAGCGGCGTCTCGAACGTGCGGCCCGACTTGCGGCCCGTCGTGCGGATGAGGGCGAAGGGGCCGACGCCGCTGCGCGCGCTCGCCGCCGTCGCGCGGTTCAGCCCGCCCTTGATGAACGCGAGCCACCCGCGCTTGATCCGGCCCATCGGCATGCGGGCAGGCTAGCGTCCACGGCGTGGCGCCGCTGCGTGCGGGGCGTACGTTTCCGTTGTGCTCCGGCGCCTACACTTGGCGAATGGCTGAGGACCGTGGCTGAGTCCGGGCGCAGGCGCCCGACGATCGAAGACGTGGCGCGCGAGTCCGGGGTGTCGCGCGGCACCGTGTCGCGCGTGCTCAACGGCGGGCACTGGGTGAGCGACGACGCCCGCGTCGCCGTCGAGCAGGCGATCAAGCGCACCGGCTACCGGCCGAACCCGCACGCGCGCAGCCTCGCGACCTCTCGTGCCAACTCGATCGCGTTCCTGCTCACCGAGTCGCAGGACCGGCTCTTCGAGGACCCGAACTTCTCCGTGCTCATGCGCGGCGCCGCCGAGGCGCTCGCCGAGCGCGACCTCCCGCTCGTGCTGCTCATGGCCGGCTCCGACGCCGAGCAGCGCCGCGCGACCGAGTTCATCTCCGGCGGCCACGTCGACGGCGCGCTGCTCGTCTCGTCGCACCGCGGACGCGAGGGCTTCCTCGCCGACCTCGTCGCGGCGGACGTGCCGGTGATCGCCTGCGGCATCCCGCTCGGGTACGAGCGCAAGATCGGCTACGTCACGGTCGACGACGTCGACGGCGCTCGGCAGATGGTCGCGCACCTGCGCGACTCGGGTCGCCGCCGCATCGCGACGATCACCGGCCCCGCCGACACCTCCGGCGGCATCGGTCGGCTCGAGGGCTATCGCGCCGAGCTCGGCGAGGACTTCGATCCGACGCTCGTCGTCGAGGGCGACTACTCGCGGGCGAGCGGCGTGCGGGGCATGCGCGAACTGCTGCGCCGAGCCCCCGACCTCGATGCGGTGTTCGCGTCGAACGACGTCATGGCGTCGGGCGCCCTCGAGGTGCTGCGCGAGGCCGGCCGTCGGGTCCCGGAGGACGTCGCGGTCGCCGGGTTCGACGACGCGCCCATCGCATCCCGGCTCGAGCCGGGGCTGACGACGATGCGCCAGCCGTTCGACCGCGTCGCGCACGAGATGGTGCGCCTGCTGCTCGACGTCATCGACGGCCGTGTGGCCGCGCGTGTCACGCTGCCCGCCGAACTGGTCGTGCGCGACTCGGCCTAGCGGCCGAACCGGTCGTGCGCGACTCGGCCGAGGCAGCCGAACCCGTCGCGCGCGACCGGGGCGACGAGTTCAGGCGGCGACCTTGGCGCGGCTCTTTGCCGCGCGGATCGGCGCCACGGGGCGTGCGGGTGCCGTGGGCGTCGCAGGCATCGCCGCGTTCGGCTCGTCGAGGTCCACCACGAGTCCGGCGTTGGAGTCGGCGGCGCGGGCGAGCGACTGCAGCAACTCTCGGTCGAGGGTCTCGAGTTCGACGGTGTCGAAGGTGAAGCGCAGCGGCATCGCCGGGTTCATCCAGAGCGACGTACGGCGCTCGGCCGAGCGGTCGATGCCGGTGAGCATGAAGGTCTCGCCGCGGCGGAGCTTGGTGGTGGCGACGACCTTGATGTGCGCGAGCGTCCAGTCCGGGATCTCGATCGGTTCGTCGAGGGTGCCGTAGCAGAGGCGTCCCATGGTGGGTCCTTCCGGTCGGGTGGTGCGGGGATGCGGGGAGAGGCGGTGCGAGGGGAGCGCAGGCCGTCGTCAGGCGGCGTGCTGGAGGTGCATGCGCCGGAGGTGGCGGCGCTCGGCGAGGCTGTCGGCGACGCCGCCGAAGCCGAATCGCCGGGGCTTCGGCACGAGGTCGAGTCCGATCTCGCGGCGGCGGACGGGCATCGGGCGGGCAGTCTGGTCGGCCGGCGAAGCGGCGGTGCGGCGGGTCGGAACGGTCGATCGGTTCATCTCGGTCATCCTCCTTGCGTCGGTGATGCCTAAGTTTTCACATTTCATATCCACTGTCAATCACAGAATCGAAGAAGTACAGAAACTGTGTAATCTTCCGTGTGTTACAACTTCTGTCTGCTATCTTCGGAGGACGAAATGACCGCGATCGAGCTCGGTACGTGGAGCGAAGTCGACGAGGGATTCTGGGCCGGCAACGCCCAGGGCGTGTTCCTCGGCACGATCGAACGGACGGGGGCGGAGACGTTCCTCGCCCAGGACCACGTGGGCGGTCGACTCGGGGAGTTCTCCTCGTCGTCGGCGGCACGTGCCGCGATCACCGACCCGGTCCGATAGGGAACAGCTCGGAGGTACGCATGCCCAAGACCGTCGTTCGCCATGAGGGTGAGCACCTCTACGCGAACCAGCCGCAGACCGAGTCCGGGCAGCGCCTCTCCGCCGTCGTGCTGCGCATGCGGCAGGCGGAGCGGCTCCAGGCCGAGCGCGCGGTGCGGCGATCCGAGCTCTCGGCGGTCGATCTCGCGGCGCTCCGCTACCTCGTGCAGGGGCATCGCGACGGCCGAGACCTCAGCCCGAAGGACGTCATCATCATGCTCGCGACGTCGAGCGCGACCGTGACGAACGTGCTCGAGCGGCTCGTGAACCGGGGCTACCTCGCGCGCGTCCAGCATCCCAAGGACCGGCGCGCGCATTACCTCGTGCCGACCGAGCTCGGCATCCGGCACGTCGACGACGCCTACCATGCTCGCGATGCCGCGGTCGTCTCCGTCATCGACGGCCTGACCGACGTGGAGGCCGACGCCGCGGCGGCGGTGCTCCGGCGCATCGCCGACGCGCTCGAGGCCATCGCGCCGATCGAATCCGACTGACGGCCGGCCGACCCGCCGGACGCTCGGGCGTCGCCGCCGCTACTCGGTCGGCTGCTCGATCGCGGTCGGCCCGCCCCCGCGGCGCTCCAGCCGGATGACGATCGACTTCGAGGTCGGCGTGCCCGAGCCGTCGGCGACGGAGTCGAGCGGCACGAGCACGTTCGTCTCGGGGTAGTACGCGGCGGCGTTGCCGCGCGGGGTGTCGTAGTGCGTCACCCGGAACGCCTCGGCGCGGCGCTCGAGCCCGTCCGGCCACTCGGAGACGAGGTCGACGAGCTCGCCCTCGGCGAAGCCCAGCTCCGTCGCATCCTCCGCATGCACGAGCACGACGCGGCGACCGTGCGCGATGCCCCGGTAGCGGTCGTCCTTGCCGTAGATCGTGGTGTTGTACTGGTCGTGCGAGCGCAGCGTCTGCAGCAGCAGGCGGCCCTCCGGGATCCTCGGGTACTCGAGCGGGTTCGCGGTGAACCGGGCCTTGCCGGTCGCCGTCGCGAAGGAGCGGTCGTCGCGCGGCCCGTTCGGCAGCATGAGCGTCTTGCCGCCGGCCACGCGCGACTCGAAGTCCTCGAAGCCCGGCACGACCGCCTCGATGTGGGCGCGGATGCCCGCGTAGTCGACCTCGAGCGCGTTCCAGTCCGCCTGCGGCGCGTTCGGCACGGCATCCGGGCCCGTGAAGAGCCGCCGGGCGAGGCGCGTGACGACCGCGACCTCCGAGGGCAGGTCCTCCGAGGGCGGGAAGAGCCGTCCGCGCGAGGCGTGCACGGCGCCCATCGAGTCCTCGACGGTGACGCGCTGCTCGGGTTCCCCGCGGCCGCGCCGGTCGCGGTCCGTGCGGCCGAGCACCGGCAGGATGACCGCGCGGCGGCCGGTCACGACGTGGGAGCGGTTGAGCTTCGTGGACACCTGCACGGTCAGGTCGCAGTTGCGCAGCGCGGCCTCGGTGACGGCGGTGTCGGGCGCCGCCGAGACGAAGTTGCCGCCCATCCCCATGAACACGCGACCGCGGCCGTCGCGCATCGCGCGGATCGCGTTGACGGTGTCGTGCCCGTGCCCCCGCGGCGCCTCGAAGGCGAACTCCGCGTCGAGCGCGGCCAGGAAGCGCTCCGGCATCTTCTCGAAGATGCCCATCGTACGGTCGCCCTGCACGTTCGAGTGGCCGCGCACCGGGCAGACGCCGGCGCCCTCCCGGCCGATGTCGCCGCGCAGCAGCAGGAGGTTCACGACGTCGCGCAGGGTCGCGACCGAGTGCTTGTGCTGCGTCAGGCCCATCGCCCAGCACACGATCGTGCGCTTCGAGGCGCGCACGTACTCGCCGAGTTCGTGGAGGTGCTCGACGCTCAGGCCGGTGGCGAGGGCGAGCTCGTCCCACGAGGCATCCTGCATCGCCTGGGCGTACTCGGCGAAGCCGGAGGTGTGCACCTCGATGAACTCCTCGTCGAGCACGCGGCCCCAGCGCTCGTGCTGCTCGAGCAGGTGCTTGCCGAGCGCCTGGAAGAGGGCCTGGTCGCCGCCGAGGCGGATCTGCACGAACTCGTCGGCGATGGGCGTGCCGTCGCCGATGACGCCGCGCACGAGCTGCGGGTTCTTGAAGCGCTTGAGCCCGGCCTCCGGCAGCGGATTGACGGCGATGACCGTGCCGCCGTTGCGTTTCGTCTTCTCGAGCGCCGAGAGCATCCGGGGATGGTTGGTACCGGGGTTCTGGCCGGCGACGATGACGAGGTCGGCACGGTGCAGGTCCTCGATCGTGACGGTGCCCTTGCCGATGCCGATGGTCTCGTTCAGGGCCGTGCCGGAGGACTCGTGGCACATGTTCGAGCAGTCGGGCAGGTTGTTCGTGCCGAGCCCGCGCACGAGCAGCTGGTAGAGGAACGCGGCCTCGTTGGAGGTGCGGCCCGACGTGTAGAAGATCGCCTCGTCGGGATCGTCGAGGCCGCGCAGGGCCTCGGCGACGAGGTCGAGGGCCTCGTCCCAGGATGCCTCGCGGTAGTGCGTCGCGCCCGGCTCGAGCACCATCGGGAACACCAGACGGCCCTGCTGGCCGAGCCAGTAGTCGTCCTGCTCCGCGAGCTCGGCGACGGAGTGCTCGGCGAAGAACGCGGGCCCGACGCGGCGCAGCGTGGCCTCCTCGGCGACGGCTTTCGCGCCGTTCTCGCAGAACTCGGCGACGTGGCGCTTGTCCTCCTCGGGCCAGGCGCAGCCGGGGCAGTCGAAGCCGTCCTTCTGATTGACGCGCAGCAGCGTGCGCGCCGTGCGGGCGACGCCCATCTGGTCGAGCGACACCTGCATCGCGTGCAGCACCCCCGGCACGCCGACGGCCCAGTCCTTCGGGCGCCCCACCTCGAGGCGGGACTCGTCGATGCCGTGCTCCGGTGCCTGCTTCGCCATGCGGGCAGCGTAGCGCTGCAATCGAAGCCGAACCCGTCCGGATGGGCGCGCCGGCGCGCAGCGGATGCATGATGTGGTGAACGAAGGAGTCCCCATGTCCCGAGCCGTGCTGCGCCGCCGCGTCACCCGCGTGCGCTGGGGGAGCGAGCCCGCCGACGCGCCCGGTCCATCGCGCTCGACGCGCGAGGACGTGCTCGCCGTCGAGGAGCCTCTCGAGATCCGCATCGGGGGCCGATCGTGGTCGGTCACGATGCGCACGCCGGGCGACGACTTCGACCTCGTCGCGGGGTTCCTCGTCTCCGAGGGCGTCGTCGCCGCGGCGCCCGAGCTCGCGTCGTTGCGCTACTGCGCCGGGGTCACCGAGACCGGTGAACGCGCCGAGAACACCTACAACGTCGTGGATGCCGTGCTCGGGCCGGGGGCGATCCCGCCCCGGGACGCCCACGCGCGGCACTCGACGACGACGAGCGCGTGCGGCGTCTGCGGCACGACCTCGATCGACGCCGTCACCAAGGAGGCCCGATTCGAGCTGGATGCCGACGGCGACGCGGCCCTCGTCGACGCGGGCCTGCTCGCATCCCTGCCCGACCGCCTGCGTGCGCAGCAGCGGCTCTTCGACTCGACGGGCGGCGTGCATGCCGCGGGGCTCTTCACCGCCGAGGGCGAACTGCTGTGCCTCCGCGAGGACGTCGGCCGGCACAACGCCGTCGACAAGGTCGTCGGCTGGGCGCTGCGCGAGGGGCGGCTGCCGCTGTCGGGCACCGTGCTCCAGGTGTCGGGGCGCGCCTCCTTCGAGCTCGTGCAGAAGGCGCGGCTCGCGGGCATCCCCGTGCTCGCGGCGGTGAGCGCGCCGTCCTCGCTCGCGCAGCAGCTCGCCGAGCGGTCGGGGCTCACGCTCGTCGGCTTCAGCCGCGGCACGAGCTTCACGGTCTACGCCCACCCCGAGCGCATCCGGCTGGTCGAGTAGGCGCGCAGCGCCGTCTCGAGACCGGTGGGGCGCCCTTCGTTGGTCGACTCGGCGCGCAGCGCCGTATCGAGACCCGGTGGGGCGCCCTTCGTTGGTCGAGTCGGCGCGCAGCGCCGTATCGAGACCGGTGGGGCCTCCTTCGTTGGTCGAGTAGGCGCGCAGCGCCGTATCGAGACCCGGCGGTTGCGGGGTCTGGATACGCTCGACCAGCGGAGCGGCTAGGGCCGCTCCCACGCCGCCAGGGGACCCGGCACGACGCGGAACAACGGATGCGGAGCCGGCGAGGCGTCCTCGAGGTCGAGCGCGCGCTCGGGCGAGCGCGTGCGGAGCTTGCGCAGCAGGTGCCCCCACTCGTAGTCGAGCTGGCCGTCGCTGACGTCGATCGCCGGGGCGATCGGGCCGACCCGCAGCACGTCGATGCGGGTGCGGTCGAACCGGTAGCCGCGCGCGGTCGCTTCGTCGGCGACGCCCGCGAGGAAGGCCCCGACGAGGTCGAGCGGCGCCTCGCCCGCCCGGAATCGCTCGAGCTGGGGGTGACGGCGGTAGCCCGCGGTGCGCCCGGCGAGCACGGCCTGGGCGAGCAGAGCCTCGCGCCAGCACGCCGTGAGGCCCTGGCGGTCGAGGAACCGGGGATGCAAAGACCAGAGCCGCACCCCGTGAGCCTACGACGTGCGCCGAGTGGCGTGCCTCAGGTGGCGACCGTGCCGATGTTGATCATCCAGGTGACTCCGTACTTGTCGTCGAGCTGCCCGAACGCGTCGCCCCACGGCGCGTTCTCGAGCGGCATGGCGATCGTGCCGCCGTCGGCGAGCGCCGCCCACCACCCGCGAAGCGTCGCGTCGTCGGCCGGTTCGCCCCACAGCGCGACGGCGAAGCCGCCGAAGGGCTTGGCCGGGTACTGGGCGGTCGCGTCGGAGCCCATGAGGTCGAAGCCGGGCCCGGTGAGCTGGCTGTGCATGACGAGGTCGCCGTCCTCCGGGCGCTCGTTCATGCCGAACTCGGAGTACGTCGAGACGGTCAGCTCGCCGCCGAACACCTCCTGGTAGTACGCCATCGCCTCACGGGCGTTGCCGTTGAAGCTGAGATAGGTGCTGGCCGAGGTCATCGTCGTCTCCGTTCGCGAGCAGGATCGTGCGTCCGGGGGCAGCCTCGCACCGACCGGGGACATCCGGAACCCCGTCGCGGACGCGTCGAAGCCCCCACCGGCGCCGCCCGGCCCGGCCGCCACTCGCTGCTCGCCGTCGACCGGTTCGCGTCGAGGTCGGACCTCTCGTCGGCCCACTCGGCGCACGCTCGTTGAGCGGCGCGGTTGTGAGCGATAACATCCCGCCACCGGCCGCTCCGGGGTCGCCCGGATCCGCGGGAATCCGGGGCGCTGGAGCAGTTCGGGCCCGGACTCGGCGAGGCGGCACAAATATGAGCGCTCACATTCAGGGGGCGCCGTTGCAGAACCGTGACATTCCGGGCGGAACGAAGCGCTTGTGATTCGCAGATTGTGAGCGATAACATCTCGACGCGCCCAACGACGGGCGCCCGGCACCGGCCGAACGCGACGAGCTGCAGCAGCACGACGCGCCACGCCCCCCACTGCGACGGCACCGAGAGACGCAGCACAGCCGGCACTGAACAAGGAGGTTCACCGTGAACAAGAAGTTCCTCTCGCTCGCGGCCGCCGGGGCCCTGATCCTCGGGCTCGCGGGCTGCGCCGGCGGCGACGCTGCCAGCGAATCGAGCGGCCCCAAGGCGCTCGACGAGCTCGTGGTCGGCTTCGCGCAGGTCGGCGCCGAGTCCGGCTGGCGCACCGCGAACACCAAGGACATCCAGGCGTCGTTCGAAGACGCCGGGATCGAGCTGAAGTTCTCCGACGCCCAGCAGAAGCAGGAGAACCAGATCAAGGCGATCCGCTCCTACATCCAGCAGGGCGTCGACTACATCGCGTTCTCGCCCGTCGTCGAGACCGGCTGGGACGCCGTGCTCAACGAGGCGAAGGCCGCGGGCATCCCCGTCGTGCTGACCGACCGTGCGGTCGACAGCAAGGACACCTCGCTCTACGTCTCCTTCCTCGGCTCCGACTTCATCGAAGAGGGCAAGAAGGCCGGCCAGTGGGTGCTCGACGAGTACGCCGACGCCACCGAGCCCGTGAACATCGTCCAGCTCGAGGGCACGACCGGTGCCGCGCCGGCCATCGACCGCGCCGAGGGCTTCGCCGACGTCATCTCGGAGAACGAGAACCTCCAGGTCATCGCGAGCCAGACCGGCGACTTCACCCGCGCCGGCGGCAAGCAGGTCATGGAGGCGATGCTGAAGGCCAACCCCGACATCGACCTCGTGTACGCGCACAACGACGACATGGGCCTCGGTGCGATCGAGGCGATCGAGGCCGCCGGCCTCGTGCCCGGCCAGGACATCAAGATCGTCACGGTCGACGCGGTCCACGACGGCATGCAGGCCCTCGCCGATGGCAAGATCAACTTCATCGTCGAGTGCTCGCCGCTGCTCGGCAAGCAGCTGGTCGACATCATCACCACCCTGAACGAGGGCGGCACCGTCGAGCCCCGCATCATCACGGAGGAGACGACCTTCACCCAGGAGCAGGCGATCGAAGCCCTGCCCGACCGGCAGTACTGATCCGCCGACCGCTGGTCGAGCAGCGGCGAAGCCGCGTATCGAGACCTCGCGAGGTCTCGATACGCGTCGCTGCTCGACCAGCGGAACACCCTCGATCAGCGAACCACGGACTCGATGGAGAGACGAATGACCGACACCGCACCCGTCGTCGAGATGCGCGGCATCTCGATCGAGTTCCCGGGCGTCAAAGCCCTCGACGGCGTCGACTTCCGCATGTTCGCCGGCGAGGTCCACTCGCTCATGGGCGAGAACGGCGCCGGCAAGTCGACCCTCATCAAAGCCCTCACGGGCGTGTACGGCATCGATGGCGGCACCATCGTGCTGGGTTCAGAGGAGGTGTCGTTCTCGGGCCCGGCGCAGGCGCAGGCCGCCGGCATCTCCACCGTGTACCAGGAGGTCAACCTCCTGCCGAACCTCTCGGTCGCCGAGAACATCATGCTGGGCCGCGAGCCCCGCCGCTTCGGCTCGATCGACTGGCGGGCCACCCGGCGACGCGCGGCCGAGCTGCTCGCCGGCCTGAACCTCGAGATCGACCCGACGTCGCTCCTCGGCGACCACTCGCTCGCCGTGCAGCAGCTCGTCGCCATCGCCCGGGCGATGGACATCAACGCGCGGGTGCTCATCCTCGACGAGCCGACGTCGAGCCTCGACGCCGACGAGGTCGCCGAGCTGTTCCGCGTCATCCGCTCGCTCAAGGAGCAGGGCGTCGCGATCCTGTTCGTCTCCCACTTCCTCGACCAGGTCTACGAGATCGCCGACCGGCTGACGGTGCTGCGCAACGGCCGGCTCGTCGGCGAGTACCGCACGGAGGAGATCCTCCGCATCGACCTGGTCCAGAAGATGATCGGCAAGGAGCTCGCGAGCCTCGACGACCTCGAGAAGCGATCCCGCGCCGTCGTCGAGGGCGACGAGGATGCCCGTGCCGCTCGTTTCCTCGACGCCGAGGGCATCGGCCGAAAGGGCAAGGTGCAGCCCGTCGACCTGCCGATCGCCGAGGGCGAAGTGGTGGGCCTCGCCGGCCTCCTCGGCTCCGGCCGCACCGAGGTCGCGCGCCTCATCGGCGGCATCGACCGCCCCGACTCGGGCTCGATCGAGCTGCGCGGCGACGGCGTCAAGCTCCGCACGCCCCGCCAGGCGATCGCGCACCGCATCGCCTACTCCTCCGAGAACCGCCGCGACGAGGGCATCGTCGGCGACCTGAGCGTGCGCGACAACATCGTGCTCGCGCTCCAGGCCGACCGCGGGTGGTTCCGCCCCATTCCGAAGAAGCGCCAGGAGGAGCTCGCCCAGAGCTACATCCAGGCCCTCAACATCCGACCCGCCGACCCGAACGCGCTCGTGCGCAACCTCTCCGGCGGCAACCAGCAGAAGGTGCTGCTCGCGCGCTGGCTCGCGATCGCACCCCGCCTGCTCATCCTCGACGAGCCGACCCGCGGCATCGACATCGGCGCCAAAGCCGAGATCCAGAAGCTCGTCGTCAACCTCGCCGAGAACGGCATGAGCGTGCTGTTCATCTCCGCCGAGCTCGAAGAGGTGCTGCGCCTCAGCCACCGCGTCGCCGTCATGCGCGACCGGCGCATGGTCGCCGACCTCGTCAACGACGGCCTCGGCGTCGAGGAGCTCATGGCACTCATCGCCGAGGGCTCGGGCGACGAGGACAACCCGGGCGAAGCGGCATCCGCCTCGCCGACGCCCCCCGCCGGGCCCGCGCCCGCCGACCCCGAAGGAGCCCTCCGTTGAGCGCCCTCCTCGCCCGCATCGTCGGGAGCCGGCTGTTCTGGCCGATCGTCATGCTGTTCGTGCTCTTCGTGGTCAACCTCATCGCGTTCCCGGGCTTCTTCTCGATCACGATCAAGGACGGCCACCTCTTCGGCAGCCTCATCGACATCCTGCGCAACGGCGCGCCGACGCTCATCATCGCCGTGGGCATGACGCTCGTCATCGCCACGCGCGGCATCGACCTCTCGGTCGGCGCGGTCGCGGCGATCTCGGGCGCGGTCGCCTGCGCGATCATCCTCGGCTCCCCGAACCCGGGCAGCCCGGCGACCGTCGCCGTCGCGGTGCTCGTCGCGATCGGCATCTCGCTCGTGCTCGGCGTGTGGAACGGCTTCCTCGTGGCGGTGCTCGGCATCCAGCCGATCATCGCGACGCTCATCCTCATGACCGCGGGCCGCGGCGTCGCCATGCTCATCACCGAGGGCCAGATCCTGACGGTCAACAGCCCGCCGTTCAAGATGCTCGGGTCCGGGTTCTGGCTGGGTCTGCCGGTGGCCGTCATCATCGCGGCCGTGCTCTTCGCGGCGGCGGCTCTGCTGACTCGGCGCACCGCGCTCGGCATGCTCATCGAGTCGGTCGGCATCAACCCCGAAGCCTCCCGGCAGGCGGGCGTGCGCGCCCGCGGCCTCCTCTTCGGCGTCTACACGTTCTGCGCCTTCTGCGCGGCGATCGCCGGCGTCATCCTCACCGCCAACACGGCCGCGGCCGACGCGAACAACACGGGCCTGTTCATCGAGCTCGACGCCATCCTCGCCGTCGTCATCGGCGGCACCTCCCTCGCGGGCGGCCGCTACTCGCTCGCCGGCACGCTCGTCGGCGCCCTCGTCATCCAGACCCTCGTGACGACCGTCTACACGGTCGGCATCCCGCCGATCGCGACGATGGTGTTCAAGGCCGCCGTCGTGACGATCGTCTGCATCCTCCAGTCGCCCAGAACCAACCAGGCGCTCGGCTCGTTCCGACGAAGCCTCGCCGTCCGAGCCGGGAAGGGAGCGGCCGCGTCATGACCGCCACACTCGAGCCCACGTCCGTCGCCCCCGGCGGACCCGACCGTCAGGACGGCAAGCCCGCCGTCGCGGCTCGACTGCGCAGCGCGCTGCGCGTGCTCATCAGCCCGAAGTACGGGCCGGTGCTCATCACGCTCGCCCTGTTCGTGCTGCTCTTCATCGTCGGCGGGGTGCGGTACACCAACTTCTTCTCGGCGCAGGTGCTGCTGAACCTCTTCGTCGACAACGCGTACCTCATCGTGCTCGCGGTCGGCATGACGTTCGTCATCCTGACGGGCGGCATCGACCTCTCGGTCGGCGCGGTCGTCGCGCTCAGCGGCATGATCGCCGCGAGCCTGCTGCAGGCGGGCTGGGGGCCCGAGGTCGTGATCCCGCTCATCCTCGTGCTCACGAGCGTCCTCGGCCTGCTCGTCGGGCTCATGATCCACGTGTTCGACGTGCAGCCCTTCATCGCGACGCTCGCGGCGATGTTCCTCGCGCGCGGCCTCTGCTACGTCATCAGCCAGTCGTCGATCTCGATCACCGACCCGACGTTCGTGCAGCTCGCGGTCACGCGCATCCCGCTCGGCGGCGGCGCCTCGATCACCCCGAGCGTCATCATCGCGGTCGTCGTCGTGGCGATCGCCGTCTGGGTGCTGCACCGCACGCGCTTCGGCCGCACGGTCTACGCGCTCGGCGGCAGCGAGCAGTCGGGCATGCTCATGGGCCTGCCGGTGGCCCGTACGAAGGTGCTCGTCTACGTCGTCTCGGGCTTCTGCTCGGGGCTGGCGGGCGTGCTCTTCACGTTCTACACGCTCTCGGGCTACCCGCTGACGGCCATCGGCACCGAGCTCGACGCCATCGCCGCGGTCGTCATCGGCGGCACGCTGCTGACCGGCGGCTACGGCTTCGTGCTCGGCTCGGTGCTCGGCGTGCTCGTGCTCGGCCTGATCCAGACCATCATCAGCTTCGAGGGCACCCTCTCGTCGTGGTGGACGAAGATCTTCATCGGCGCGCTCCTGCTGGTGTTCATCATCCTGCAGCGGGTGCTGACCACGCGGCGCCGATAATACTGAGGACGATCGCGCCGCCGGCGGCGCGAGGCAGGAGCCGCACCGAGTGACCGAGGACAAGACCCGCGGCGCGACGATCTTCGACGTCGCGCGCCTCGCGGGGGTCTCGCACCAGACGGTGTCGCGGGTGCTCAACAATCTGCCCAACGTGCGGCCGGCGACGCGCCAGCGCGTCGAGCAGGCCATCGCGCAGCTGCGCTACGTGCCCTCGCAGGCCGCCCGGGCGCTCGTCACCCGTCGCTCGAGGATGCTCGGCCTCATCGTCATGGGGGCGCCGGGCCAGGCTCCGGCGTCGACGGCGCTGCACTTCAACGAGGCCGCGCGCGACGCCCGGTACGCGGTCATCCAGGCCAGCATGGCGCGCGCCGACCCGGCCGAGGTGCGGGCGGCGGCGGAGCTGCTCGTGCAGCAGTCGGTCGAGGCGGTCGTCGTGATCGCGCAGCAGCGCGCCGCGCTGGACGCACTCGCCGGGCTCGAACTGGGGGTGCCGCTCGTGGCGATCGCCTCGGAGGACCGCGGCATCGCCGCCCGGGTCGGGTCCGACCAGTTCGGCGGCGCGCGGGCGGCCGTCGAGCACCTCATCGCCCTCGGGCACACGCGGGTGCGGCACGTCGCGGGCCCGCCCGACTCGATGGACGCCGCCGAGCGGCTGCGCGGGTGGTTCCAGACGATCGCCGATCGCGGGCTGCCGGCCTCGGAGCCGATCATCGGGGACTGGTCGCCCGCGAGCGGGCACGCCGCCGCCGCCGTGATCGCGGCCGATCCCCAGGCGAGCGCCGTCTTCGTCGCGAACGACCTCATGGCGCTCGGCCTCATGCACGGACTCCGGGAGCGCGGCATCGCCGTGCCGGGCGATGTCAGCGTCGTCGGGTTCGACGACCTCGCCGAGACGGCCTACTTCGACCCGCCGCTCACGACGGTGCGGCAGGACTTCGCGGTGCTCGGCCGCAACGCCCTCACGACGGCGCTCGCGGTGCTCGGCGACGAGGAGGCCGTCGTGCCGACGCCCGCCCCGACGGTGCTCGTCGAGCGCGAGAGCACGGCCGCGCGGGTGGGGTCCCCCGTCGAATGAGGCGGCCGCGGCTCACGCGGTCGGCAGGTCGGCGAGGCCGACGAGCGGCAGGAACAGCTCGTCGACGATGCCGAGGATGTCGGATTCGGCGAGCGGCGCGAAGTTCAGCAGCAGGTGCTGGCGGTAGAGGTCGAACGGGAGCGCGACGACCCGTGCGGGCGGCGGGGCGGTCAGCTCGCCGCGCTCGAGCGCGCGGGCGACGAACGTCTCCATCATCGGCCGGCGGTCCCGCACGAACTCGGCACGGAGCTCGGCGAACGTCGTGCCGGTGTCGAGGTAGTAGCTGCCGACGAGCACGCTCATGAGCGGGATGATCGGGGCGCGCGCGGCGTTGGCGCGACGCAGGCCCTCGAGCACGTCGCCGCGGAGCGTGCCCGTGTCGGGGACCTCGACGGCGTCGCGCCAGAAGCCGCGGGCGAGCGCGGCCTTCACGAGTGCGGGCTTGTCGGGCCAGCGCCGGTAGAGCACGGGGCGGCTGGTGCCGGCCCGCTCGGCCACCCGCTCGAACGTGAAGCCGTCGTAGCCGGACTCGGAGAGCTCGGCCCAGGCCGCGTCGAGGAGGGCCGCCTCGAGCTCGGGGCCGCGGCGGCGCGCGGGGCGTTCGGGGGTGCCGGAGCCGGTTCCGGACCCGGCGTCGGGCGACGCAGGCGGGGTCTCATCCGAACGGCTCGCAAGATCCATTTGTGTATCTTACATCGGCGGCGTAGCATCCGATGTCCGAGATACATGCCTGTATCTCGACCGTCGTCTTGGAGCACCCATGTCCGCCACCCCGGCCCCCGCGGCCGCCGCACTCGACCGTCGCACCCTCGTGACCGTGTTCGTGCTCATCGTCGGCGGCCTCGCCGTCATCTTCGACTCGACCATCGTCAGCGTCGCCCTCGACACCATCGCCCGCGAACTCGGCGTGCCCATCAGCACCGTGCAGTGGGTGTCGACCGGCTACCTGCTCGCCCTCGGCGTCGCGATCCCGATCGTCGGCTGGGCGCAGGCGCGGCTCGGCGGCAAGCGCCTCTGGATGCTCGCCCTGACGGTCTTCCTCGTCGCCTCCATCGCCTGCTCCCTCGCCTGGGACGCTTCGAGCCTCATCGCCTTCCGCGTCGTGCAGGGCCTCGGCGGCGGTCTCATGATGCCGCTCATGACGATGCTCGCCCTGCAGCAGGTCGGCGCCGGAGGCCGCGCGGGCCTCGGCAAGCTCATGGCGATCGTCAGCCTGCCGATGGCGCTCGGCCCCATCCTCGGCCCGACCATCGGCGGCGTCATCCTCGAGTACCTCGACTGGAGCTGGCTGTTCTGGGTCAACGTGCCCTTCTGCCTCGTCGGCCTCGCCCTCGCGTGGAAGTTCCTGCCCGCCGACCGGACCGCCGGTCGCGCGAAACTCGATATGGTCGGGCTCCTCCTCCTCTCGCCCGGCCTCGTCGGCGTGCTCTTCGGCCTCTCCAACGCGGGCGACGAGGGCGGCTTCGCCCGCATCGACGTCTGGGGGCCGCTCGCGGCGGGCGCCGTGCTCGTCGCCGCGTTCGTCGCGTGGGCGCTGCCGCGCCCGAACCGCGCCCTGGTCGACGTGCGCCTCTTCGGCAAGCGCGCCGTCGGCTCCTCGTCGATGCTGTTCCTGCTCGCGGGCGCCTCGCTCTACGGCGCGATGCTGCTGCTCCCGCTCTACTTCCAGAACATCCAGGGGCTCAGCGCCCTCGAGGCCGGACTCGTGCTCATCCCGCAGGGCGTCGGGACGCTGCTCACCCGAGTGCTCGCCGGCCGGCTCACGGACTCGGTGGGCGGTCGGTGGGTCGCGCTCGTCGGCTTCGCCGTCATGGGTGCGGCGACCGTGCCGTTCGCCTTCGCCGACGCGGACACGTCGATCTGGCTGCTCATGGGCGTGCTGCTCGTGCGCGGCATGGGGCTCGGCGCGGTCATGATCCCCGTCATGTCGGTCGCCTACGTCGGCCTCGACAACGCCGAGGTGCCCCACGCGAGCATCGTCACACGACTCGCGCAGCAGCTCGGCGGCGCGTTCGGCACGGCGCTGCTCGCCGTCATCCTCGAGGCGAACCTCGTCGGCGCCGTGGATGCCGCCGACGCCGCGGACGCCTTCGACGCCGCGTTCTGGTGGGCCGTCGGCTTCACCGTCGTCGCAATGGGACTGACGTTCCTGCTGCCCGGCCGCACGGCGGTGCGGGCGGCCGCCGCGGCTGCGGAGGAACGGGAGGCCGCGGCCGCGCTCGCCGAGTAGGCGCCGAACGCGGATGCCCGGGCCCGGCGGACCGGGGCATCCGCGTCTCCGGTTCAGGCCGCCGGCTGCCGCTCGAACGCGAGCTTGACGGCGAACCCGGCGAGCACCGCGCCGGAGGCCCGGCGCTGCACTCGCATCGCGCGGGGCCGACCGCGCAGGAACCGGGCGAGTCGTCCGGCCCCGAGCACGACCAGGCCGTTGACCGCGAGCCCGACGACGATCTGCACGCCGCCGAGGACGAGGAACTGCGGGGGGATCGGCTGCGCCGGATCGAGGAACTGCGGCAGCACGGCGGCGTACAGCAGCGCGATCTTCGGGTTGAGCAGGTTGGTGACGAGCCCCATCCCGAACAGTCGGAGCGGACGGATCGGAGCGACCTCGGTCTGCTCGAACACGGAACGGCCGCCCGGCCGCAGCAGCTGCCAGGCGAGGTAGCCGAGGTAGAGCGCGCCGGCGATTTTGACGACGAGGAAGGCGACGGGAACGGCGGCGAAGAGCGCCGCCAGCCCGA
Organism: Agromyces seonyuensis; assembly: GCF_009789225.1. Taxonomy (GTDB): domain Bacteria; phylum Actinomycetota; class Actinomycetes; order Actinomycetales; family Microbacteriaceae; genus Agromyces; species Agromyces seonyuensis. The sequence goes on from NZ_WSTA01000029.1 coordinate 21,858, forward strand.
ACGCGGCCGCGACGAGGTAGGCGACGAAGCCGACCCCCGTCCCGGCGAGGGAGATCAGCCCCGCCCGCACCCCCTGCCCGATCGACCGCGAGGCGAGGTAGGCCATGTTGGGGCCCGGCGTCAGCGCCATTCCCAGTTCGACGAGCGCCACGCCGAGCACGGCCGTCCAGCTCACGAGCACGTTCGGTCTCCCGTCGGACTCGCGCGTCGAGCGGGAGCCCGGCGCAGAACGCGATCGCCGTGAACGCCCATGACGAGGGCGACACCGAGGAGTGTTTCGGGGGTGGTCACCCGGGCAGCCTACGGCCGGGGCGAGGGCGCCCCGGACCGCAGGAGCCCGGCCGCCGGACCGCGGCGCTGGTCCCGGTCCGGGACGCCTCGAGGAACGCGAGCTCGTGCCCGGCCGAGACGCGGAGGAACGGGAGGCCGCGGCTGCGCTCGCCGACTGAGCCGGCCGACGGGCCCGGAACGCGAGGATGCCCCGGACCGCGCGGTCCGGGGCATCCTCGTTCCTCGTCGCTCAGCCGACGACGATGCCGGCGAGCGGGACGTGCTGCTGGCCCGAGTGCATGTCGCGGTCGGCGAACGACCCCTGCACGACGGGGCGGGGCAGCGAGATCTTGATCGCCTTGAGCGCCGGCATGCGGAAGACGCGGATGCCCTCGGCCGGCGTGCGGTAGAGCGCGGCGATCGTCGCCGGGTCGGTGACGGCCGATGCCGCCACGCGCTCGAACGCCTCGTCGGTCGGGAGGAAGACGTCGAGCGTCAGCCAGAACGGGCCGGCGTTCTTCGCGCGCACGAGGTCGGCGACCTCGGCGAGGGTCCGGCTGCTGCTGCTCGGTGCGACGGTCTCAGCCACGGGGAGCCACCTCCTGGAACTCGGTGCGGAAGAGGTCGCGCTCGTCGGCGACCTCGATGGCGTGCTGCAGCACGAACTCATAGACGGCGCCGCGCTCGAACTCGGCGGGCGACGTCGCGAACGCGAAGCTCGGCAGGTGCGTCATGCCTGCGAGCGGCAGGTGCAGCAGCACGGGGTTGGCGGTCTTCGCGAGGGCGGTCGCGGTCGCCTGGTCGGCGGCGCGCACGCGCAGCAGCACGCCGACCTCGCGGGGTACGGAGCCGCCCGGCTCGAGGTCGCCGAGCACCGCGTTGTGGCCGTAGGCGCGCACCTCGAGGTCGTAGTCGGCGGGCTCGAGGCCGAGGAACGCGTGGGCGCGACGGCGCAGCTCGCCGTCGAGCCGTGCGAGCCAGGCATCCAGGTGCGCGAGGATCTCGGGGTCGCGCACGCCGACGAGCGACATGGTCTCGTAGCCCGCGAAGGCGCTGCCCTCGAGCTTGATCGTCGGCTGCTCGGCGGCCTCGAAGCGGGAGCCCTCGACGCGGGTCGTGCGCTCGTCGAGCGCCGTGTAGACGGCCGCGCTCGTGTCGAGGATGCCCGCGGGCTCGCGCATGCGGTACGGGTCGGCGTTCTCGTAGAGCATGTGGGCGGCGACCGTCATCGGGGTGGCGGCCGAGGTGTCGTCGAGCGGGACGACCGTGAAGCCGTCGTCGTCGATCTCGACCATGACGCCGCCGCCGAGCGGGTCGGTCGTGCACTGGCTGCCGCATTCGACGGTCTTCGCGGCGTGCCAGGCCGGTCCGGGGGCGATGCCGTGGCGCAGCGCGAGCGCGGCGACCGAGGCGGTGTCGGAGGCGCGGCCGGCGATGACGAGGTCGGCGCCGGCGTCGAGGGCGTCGGCGATGGGCGCGTGGCCCATGAGTCCGACGATGTGCGAGCAGCGCTCGACGGTCGCCGCGTCGAGCGGGCCCGCCGGTTCGAGGGCGCGGATGCGGCCCGCGGCCAGGGCGCCGAGCACCTGCTCCTGCGCGAGTTCGCTGCGGATCGTCGCGAGGCGGAACGTCAGCGACTCCTCGTCGGCGATCTCCTGCGCGATGCCGGCGAGCCAGTCGACGCCGGAGTCGGTGCCGCTCGTGCCCGCGCTCGTGACGACGACGGGGATGCCCGCCGCGCGCGCGGCGACGAGCATGACCCTGAGGTCGCGCTTCGCCGCGCCGCGCGGGGTCTTCGCGACCCCGGCGCCGAGGTACGAGGGCCCCGAGTCGGTCGAGCCGCCGTCGACGGCGATGGCGTCGGCGCCCAGCCGGATGCCTCGGGCGACGGTCTCCTCGGGGAAGCCGCCGCCGAGCATGCCGATGGGGAAGACGATGCGGATGGAGTCGCGCTTCGGCGACGGCGCGGGGCCGGTCGCTTCGGCGGTCAGGGAGTCGGTCATTCGTGCACCTTTGCTCGGATCGCCTCACTCTATTTGCTATAGCAAGTGTCGTCAACCGGCTCGGGCCCGGGGCGGGGTTAGCATCGCGGTGTCGCGCGCGGCGGGTGGGCGTCGATCGGATGCCCGCCGGAGCCGGTGCGCGACGGAGGAGGCACGGGTGGATCCGGAACGCGGGCTGCCGCAGGTCGAGCGGGCGGGATCGCTCGCCGAACAGGCGTACCACGCGCTGCGCGCCGGCATCGCCGACGGACGGCTGGTGCCCGGCGAACGCGTCACCGAGCGCGGCCTCGCCGCCGCCCTCGACGTGAGCCCGACTCCCGTGCGCGAGGCCATCCGCAAGCTCGAGCACGAGGGGCTGCTGGAACGCGTCGGCGCCCGCGGTCTCCAGATCGTCGACCACCCGGCCGAGACGCTCGACGAGCTCCGCGAGGTGGAGGTCATGCTGCGCGGCGCCGAGGCGCGCTTCGCCGCGCGCAAGATCACGCCCGAGGCGGTCGCCACGCTCCGCGGCTACATCGACGAGCTCGTCGCCTCGCGCGACCGCCTCACCCCGCTCGAGCAGTTCGCGCGCGCGGAGCGCTTCGACGCCGAGCTCGCCCGCGTCGCCGCGAACCCCGCACTGCGCACGCTCATCGAGAGCTACGCGATCTACGGAACGGACCAGCGCACCCGCACGCTCGACCGCGACGCCCGCGACGACGCCTGGGTCGCGGCGCGCATCGCCGACCACTACGCGATCGTCGACGCGCTCGAGGCCCACGACGAGGAGCTCGCCGAGCGCATCATGCGCCGGCACGCGCGCTCGTCGATCCCCGATCTCTGAGCGAGCGCCTGCTTCCCGTCGGAGCGCCTACTTCCCGTAGGAGCGGAGCTCCTTGTAGCCGTCGAGGGTGAACTCGGGGCTCGCGAGGTAGTCGAGGTCGCGGCGCTCGCCCAGGCGGATCGTCTCGACGGCGTCGGGGAGCGCGGCGAGGCCCTCCCACGGCACGACGACGACGCCGTTGACGTCGCCGTGGAGCACGTCGCCGGTCCGCACGTCCTGCCCGTCGAGGCGCACGGGCTCGCCGACGCGGGTGAGCTCGAAGTTCGCGTGCGAGACGACGGCCTGCTTCATGAAGTAGTGGAAACCCTTCGCGCGCACTTCGTCGAGGTCGCGGAGCGCCCCGTCGGTGACGATGCCGACCGCGCCGAGGCGCTGCGCGAGGGTCGCCATGATCTCGCCGGCATAGGCGACGCGGGTCGGCGTGCCGGATGCATCCTGCATCGCGATGACGGTGGGACCGGGCGTCGCGTCGAGGCGCTCCCAGAGCTCCCAGTAGCCGGTCTGGTCGGCCGGTCGGCCGAGCGCGTTGCCGACGGTGACCGTGACGGCCGTGCCGACCATGACGCCGAGCTCCGGGAAGGCGCACGCGACGTCGCCGCCGAGGTAGCCGTCGCTGCGGTCGCGGAGGTCGAGGCGCTCGAGGGCGTTCGCGATGGTCGGACTGTCGACGCCGCGCAGGAACTCGAGGTCGGCGGGGGCGAGGGTGCGGGGGCTCACGAGACTCCTTCGTCGGCGTGGATGCGTCGGGCGAGGGCCGCGATTCGCATCGGTTTCCATTTGCTATAGCAAATGCTAGTCTCTCCGCACGATCGACGGCGGCGCCCTCGATCCACCCGACAATGGAGTCAAGACGATGGAGTCGAAGCAATGAAGCGTGACCCCCGCGACCGGCCGAACGAATCGGCCTCCGCAGTGCAGACCGGCGCGACGCCGGCGGCCGCCCCTGCCTCGGGCATCCTCGCGGGGACCACCCCGCGCTTCCGACTGCGCGTCGCGATGCTTGTCGCCCTCGGCGTCTTCGCGCAGGAATCGGTGTGGAACTTCCACGACGCGCAGACGCCCGTCACCCTCGCCCAGTACACCTCGAGCGCCGCGCTCATCGGCCTCATCATGGGCCTCGACAACATCCTCGGCATCTTCGTGCAGCCGTTCATGGGCCACCTCAGCGACCGCACCCGCAGCAAGTGGGGCCGCCGCACGCCCTACATCGTCGTCGGCGTGCCGATCGCGGCCATCCTGTTCACGCTCATCCCGTTCGCGCCGAACTTCCCCGCGCTCATCGCCGTCATCGTGCTCTTCGCCCTCACGGCGAACGCGTTCAAGCCGGTGACCGAATCGCTCATCGCCGACACCCAGGCGCCGCAGCACCGCAGCAAGGCGAACGCGATCGGGCGCATGGCCTCGAGCCTGACGATCATCGTCTCCGCGCTGCTCAGCCTCTTCGTCGTCGACGAGAGCGTCGAGGCGGCGTTCGCGATCTCCGCGCTGCTCATGGTCGCGTGCGCGACGTTCCTCGTGCTCGGCCTGCGCGAATCGAAGTCGGCCGAGTACCGCGCCGTCGTCGACGAGGACCGCATCGAGGGCACCGAGGGCCTCGGCTTCCGCGCGATCGTCAAGGACATCTTCACCGACCGCGACCGCAGCCGACTCGTCATGATCATCGCGATCATCGTCGCCTGGTGCGCGTGGAGCGGCATCCGGGCGATGCTCACCCTCTACGGCGTCGAAGGGCTCGGACTCACCCGCGGGCAGGCCGGCGGGTTCACCCTCCCGGCGGGCGTCGCGTTCCTCGTCGCGGCGCTGCCCGTCGCGATCGTCTCCGACCGCTACGGTCGCCGAATCGTCATGCGCATCGGCATGGGCGTCTTCGCGATCGGCACGCTCATCGGCTTCGCGGTGCCCACCGTCGTCGGCACCTACGTCGCCGTGCTCGTCGCGAGCGTCGGCTTCGCGGGCTTCGTCGTGAACGCGACGGTGATGCTCTGGAACCTCGCCCCGAGCCGGCGCATGATCGGCGTCTACACCGGCATCTTCTCGGTGGCGTGCGCGATCGGCTCGTCGATCGGCCCCGCGGCGCTCGGCGGGCTCGTCGACCTCACCGATTGGCGATACCTGATGTTCTTCCTCGCGGTCATCGCCGTCGCGGCCCTCGCGCTCACCTTCGGGGTGCGCCGCGAGTACGCGGGCACGCAGGTCGCGGAGGAGCGCCTCGTGGACGCCGAGCGGGCCGAGTGATCCGGCTCGCCCTGCCCGACGAGGGGCTGCGGGCCCGGCTCGCGGCCCGGTTGCCGGACGCGGTGCTCGAGGTGCGCACGCCCGCGCAGCTCGCGGGTGCTCCGGAAGCGTTCGACCTGCTCGTGCTGCCCTACCTGGGGCCGGCGTCGGCCGTCGCCGGGCTCGCCGGGTCGGGCATCCGGCTCGTGCAGGCGCAGACGCTCGGCTACGACGGGATCGCCGCGCACCTGCCCGACGGCATCACGTTCTGCAACGCGGTCGGCGTGCACGAGGCCTCCACGGCCGAGCTCGTGCTCGCGCTCGTGCTCGCCGCCCAGCGGGGCATCCCGGCGGCCGTGCGGGATGCGGCAGCCGGGTCGTGGCGGCACGAGCGCCGACCGGGGCTCGCCGGGCGCCGCGTGCTGCTCGTCGGCGTCGGCGGCGTCGGCCGGGAGGTGCAGCGCCGGCTCGAGCCCTTCGACGTGGAGCTCGTGCTCGCGGGGCGCACGGCCCGGCCCGGGGTGCTCGGCGCCGACGACCTGCTCGGCGCGTTGCCCGGCGCCGACATCGTGGTCGTCGCGGTGCCCCTCGGCCCCGAGACGACGGGGCTCGTGGATGCCCGATTCCTCGCCGCCATGAAGCCGGGTGCGCTGCTCGTGAACGTCGCCCGCGGGCCCGTCGTCGACACGGACGCGCTCGTGGAGGCCGTCCGCGCCGGTCGCGTGCGGGCCGCCCTCGACGTCACCGACCCCGAGCCGCTGCCGCCCGGGCACCCGCTCTGGGAGCTGCCCGGCGTGCTCATCACGCCGCACCTCGGCGGCGACACGGCGGCGATGGATGCCCGCATCGACGACGTCATCGTCGAGCAGGTGCGCCGTCTCGCCGCGGGGGAGCCGCCCGCGAACGCGGTGCTCGGGCCGGCCCTCCTGGCGTAGCCCAGTCCGCAGCCCGGTGCAGCCCGGTGCAGCCCGATCGCCGGCCGGTCGCGTGCATCGCCGAGTGGGTAGGTGCCGTGGGTGCGAGACGACCGGCACCCACGACACCTACCCACTCGCGGGGGCCTCAGGCCGTGGCCGTGGCCACGACCGTTGCCGGATTCCGCGCCCCGTCGGCGTCGTGCGGTGCGGCAGCCTCCGCAGCCGAACCGCCGCGGGGCGCGCCGAAGAACGCGAGTTCGTGCTCGGCGGAGACCCGGTAGGCGCGACGCATCCGCTCGCGCAGCGCGGGCGTCGCGGCCGCCGCCGTCGTCGCCAGGATGCCCGTCGCGATGCGGGTCGACTCGGCGAACCCGGGGTCGGCGTAGGACGCGAGCCACGGGGCGTACGGGTGCTCGGGCCGCCGGGCGGCAGCGCCGAACCCGCCGGCCGCGAGCCGCATCCCGAGGTCGACGTAGAGCTGGAAGCACGGCAGGAGCGCCGCGACGACGACGCCGTACTCGCCGCGCGCGACCGCTGCGAGCAGGTGGTCGAGGTACGCGGTCGTCGTGGCATCCGGCTCGGGGTGCGCGGTCGCGGCCGCGCCGGCGAGCAGCCGCTCGTGCGAGGCGAGCTCCTCCGCGAGCGCGCCGGCGGCCGAGCCCGCCCAGAACCGCTGGGCGTCGGCGTCGGGCGCGAGCCGGGAGGCCGCGGCGAGCACGCGCGCGTAGTCGCGGAGGTAGACGGCATCCTGGCCGAGGTAGTCGAGGAAGGCGTCGCGGGGCAGCGAGCCGTCCGCGAGCCGCCGCACGAACGGCAGGTCGTCGATCGCCGACCGGATGCCCGCCGTCTCCTCCCACCACTCGGCGGCGAGGTCGGCCGGGGTCGGCGGCGTCGTGGTGCCGCCGCGCGCCCAAACGCCCGCGAAGTGGTGGATCGGCCCGTTGCCGCCGCCGACCTCGAGCTCGGAACCGGCCGCGATCGACTCGCGCAGCCACGCGCGCGCCTCGCCGACGGCGACCGACCAGTCGCCCGTGACCGCACGGCGGGTCGCGATCGCGGAGGAGAGCGAGCAGCCGGTGCCGTGGGTGTTCGTCGTCGCGATGCGCGCGCCGTCGAACCCGACCGTGGTGTCGTCGGCTTCGACCAGCGCGTCGGGCGTCTCGGGGCCGGCGAGATGGCCGCCCTTCACGAGCACGCGCACGCCCGTCGCGGCCGCGAGTGCGCGTCCCTGGGCGAGGGCGGCCGCCCAGTCGTCCGCGACCGGCTCGCCCACGAGCACCGCGAGTTCCGCGAGGTTCGGCGTGACGAGATCGGCGAGCGGCAGCAGATCGCGCAGCGCCCGCTCCGCATCGGCGTCGAGGAGCCGATCGCCGCTCGTCGCGATCATCACGGGGTCGAGCACGACGACGGCCGGGCGGGTGCCCACGAGCCAGTCGCCGACCGCCGCGACGACCTCGGCACTGCCGAGCATCCCGAGCTTCACGGCGTCGACGCGCGCGTCGTCGGCGATCGCATCGAGCTGCTCGGTCAGGAAGGCGACCGGCGGCACGTGCACGGCTCGCACGCCGCGGGTGTTCTGCGCCGTCAACGCCGTGATCGCGGCCATGCCGTACCCGCCGTTCGCGGCGATCGACTTCAGGTCGGCCTGGATGCCCGCCCCGCCGGACGGGTCGCTCCCGGCGATGCTCAGGATGTTCGGGATGCGGCGGCGGATGCGATCGGCGGCAACCGATCCGGTGGCGGCCGGTTCGTCGACGCGAAGGTATCCGGGGCGCTCGAGCCGGGGCAGAGCGCTCATGCCGCCGCCTCCCACGCCGAGCGCAGTTCCGCGGCGGCCGCGCGGGCATCCTCGGCGGCGCAGATCGCGGAGACGACCGCGACCCCGGCCGCCCCGACGGCCCGGAGCGGCGCGAGGTCGGCGAGCCCGACGCCGCCGATCGCGACGCACGGCAGGGTCGCCGCGGCGCGGATCGCCGCGAAGCCGTCGACGCCGAGCGCCGGCGGGTGGTCGGGCTTCGTCGAGGTCGGACGGATGACGCCGACGCCGAGGTAGTCGAGGGTGCCGGTCGGCAGCGCCGCGACGGCATCCAGGTGCGCCCTCGTGTTCGCCGTGAGGCCGACGATCGCGTCGGTGCCGAGCCGTTCGCGCGCCCGCAGCACCGGCACGTCGCCCTGACCGAGGTGCACCCCGTCGACCGGGATGCCCGCGGCCCGCGCCGCGAGCACGGCGTCGAGCCGGTCGTCGACGACGAGCGCCGCCCGCCCGTCGATCGCGACCGCGAGCGCCTCGAGCGTGCGGAGGGTCTCGAGGTCGGAGGCCGTCTTGTCGCGCAGTTGCACGACGCCGACGCCGCCGTCGACCGCCGCCCGGACGGTCCGGGCGACGCCGCGCTCGCCGCAGAGACCCGCGTCGGTGACGAGGTAGACGCCGAGATCGAGCGCAGTGCGGGACGGGCGGCCGACTCGGGCGGAGCGGGCGCTCACGCGGCGGCCCCGTCGAAGGCGGCGACCTCGACCCGCGCGCGGGCCACGACCTCGTCGCCGTCGGCGCTCGCGAGGGCGTCGAGGAAGCGCACCCCGAACGACCCCGGTCCCGCCGCGCCATCGGCCGCGAACTCGGCCGCGACCTCGTAGACGAGGGAGGCGCACACGATCGCGAGGAACGCGTCGGGCTCGGCGGTGCCGGCGTCGGCCGCGAGGAACGCCGCCATCACGGCGCCGAGCGCGCAGCCGCCGCCCGTGACCTTCGTGAGCAGGGCGTCGCCGTTGGCGACGCGAGCCACGCGCTCGCCGTCGGTGATGAGGTCGACGGCCCCGGAGACCGCGACGACCGCGCGCGAGCGGCGGGCGAGCTCGGCTGCGGGCCCGGCTGCGGCATCCGTCTCGTCGGCGGCGTCGACCCCGCGGCCGCCGCCGCCCGTGCCCGCGAGGGCGAGCATCTCCGAGGCGTTGCCGCGGACGGCCGCCGGCCGCAGCGCGACGAGCTCGTGGGCGAGCGCCGTGCGGATGGGCAGCGCGCCGATCGCGACGGGGTCGAGCACCCACGGGGTGCCTGCGGCGTTCGCGCCGGCGACGGCCTCGCGGGCGGCCTCCCGTTGCTCGGGCGTCGGCGTGCCGAGGTTCACGAGCAGGCCGCCCGCGACGCCGGCGAACATCCCGGCCTCGCCGACGAGGTCGACCATCGCGGGCGTCGCCCCGACGGCGAGCACGGCGTTCGCGGTGAAGTTCGTCACCACCGAGTTGGTGATGCAGTGCGTGAGCGGCACGGTGCCGCGCACGAGGTCGAGGAGCTCCGAGGCTCGACGGGCAGGGTCGATGGACAGACGATCGCGCAACGCGACATCCCTTCGCTAGTCCGAACTAGATCAGGTTCGACGGGTGTGATCTCAGCCGCGTCGGTCGCGGCACCCCGTGTCACTGCGCGCCACTCTAGCGCTCGGCCGGTCGTCGACGTCGACGTTCTCGGCGAGGTGCTCCTTCTCCCCGAGTGGGTAGGCATCGCGGGTGCGCCGACCGGCGCACCCGCGATACTTACCCACTCACGGGGTCGAGTTGGACTCAGCGCCGCCGGTTCGCCGCCTGCAGCTCGAACGCCCCGTAACTGTGGTCCCCGGGATGGATGGTCACACCGGGAGCGACGAGCTCGTCGATGCGGTCGAGGATCTCGTCCGAGAGCTCGATCTCGGCCGCCGGCAGGTAGGACTCCAGCTGCTCCATCGTGCGCGGTCCGACGATCGCGGCCGTGACGCCCTGGTGGCGGATGACCCACGCGATCGAGAGCTCGATGAGCGTCATCCCGTTCGCCTCGGCGAGCAGCGCGAGCTCCTCGACGACGTCGAGCTTGCGCTGGTTCTCCGGCAGGCTCATGTCGAAGCGCACGCCGGGCCGCGCCGCCGAGGTCGGGGTGCCCGCGGCATCCTTGCGCCAACGGCCCGACAGCCAGCCGCCGCCGAGCGGGCTGTACGTGAGCGCGCCCATGCCGTGACGTTGCACCGTGGGCAGCACGTCCGCTTCGATGCCGCGAACGAGGATCGAGTACGGCGGCTGCTCGGTCACGAAGCGCTCGAGTCCGCGATCGCGCGACGCCCACTGGGCCTCGACGATCTGCGAACCCGCGAACGACGAGGACCCGAGGTAACGAACCTTGCCCTGATGGACGAGGTCGCTGAGCGCGCCGAGCGTCTCCTCGATGTCGACGTCCGGCGTCGGCCGGTGCACCTGATACAGGTCGAGGTAGTCCGTGCCGAGGCGGCGGAGACTGTTCTCGACGGCCCGCATGATCCAGCGGCGGGAGCCGCCGCGGTGGTTCGGGTCGTCGTCGAACGGCATGAAGAACTTCGTGGCGAGCACGACGTCGTCGCGACGGCCCTTGAGCGCCTTGCCGGTGATCTCCTCGGACCGGCCGGACGAGTAGACGTCGGCCGTGTCGACGAAGTTGATGCCGGCGTCGAGGGCGGCGTGGATGACGCGGATCGCGTCCGCCTCGTCGTCGTTGCCCCACGGGCCGAACATCATCGTGCCGAGGCACAGCGGGCTGACCTGCACGCCGGTGCGGCCGAGCGGTCGGTACTGCATGGTGGATCCTTTCGATCGAAGGCGATGGTCCCGATTGCGGGCGAGGATGCCCGTCGGATGCCGGCGCGCTCAGTCCTCCGGGATCGGGAAGAGCATCTGCTCGGTGAAGACGCGGTCCGGGTCGGGCCCGCTGCGGCGACCCGTGTCGAGCGCGTCGATGCGGCCGAGCTCCTCGGCGGAGAGCGCGAAGTCGAAGACGTCGAAGTTCTCGGCGATGCGCGTCGGGTTCACCGACTTCGGGATGACCGAACGGCCCTGCTGGATGCCCCACCGCAGCATGACCTGCGCCGGGCTCTTGCCGTGCGCCGCCGCGATCGCGACGATCGTCTCGTCGTCCATGACGCTGCGACGGTCATCCCCCCACGGTCCCGGGTAGAAGGTGATGCCGCCGATGGGCGACCACGCCTGGGTCAGGATGCCTCGCGCGGCGTCCGCCTCCTGGACGTCGTGCTGCGCGTGGTACGGGTGGAGCTCCACCTGGTTGACGGCCGGCACGACGGTCGCGACCTGCAGGAGCCGGTCGAGGTGCGCCGGCGTGAAGTTGCTGACGCCGATCGCGCGCACCTTGCCGTCGGCGAGGAGCGTCTCGAGCGCCCGGTACGCCTCGAGGGTCTGCTCGAAGAGGGAGACGGCGGGCTGGTGCAGGATCAGCAGGTCGAGCTGCTCGACGCCGAGCTTGCCGACGCTCTTGTCGAAGGCGTGCAGGGTCTCGTCGTAGCCGTAGTCGGAGGGCCACACCTTGGTCTCGAGGAACACGTCGTGCCGGTCGACGCCGGAGGCGCGCAGCCCCTCGCCGACCTGCCGCTCGTTGCCGTAGGCGGCGGCCGTGTCGATGTGCCGGTAGCCGACGCGCAGCGCGGCCTCGACGGCCGCTGCCGTCTCCGCGGGTGCGCTCTGGAAGACACCGAGCCCGATGACGGGCATCGTGACGCCGTTGTTGAGAGTCAGGAGTTCATCGCTCATGCCTCCACGCTAGGTCGGGGCCCCCGGGCCAGACAGGTCCGGTCGGTACCCCTCCCACCGGTCCCCCCTCATCCAACTGGTCGACCGCCCTTGCCTCTTCCCCGAGTGGACTTGCCTCTTCCCCGAGTGGGTAGGTGTCGCGGCCTCTTCCCCGAGTGGGTAGGTGTCGCGGGTGGGGACGGGACGGCACCCACGACACTTACCCACTCGAGAAGTGGGGTCAGCCGTTGACCGCGACACGCCCGGGCCGCTAGGTTCGTGAGGCTGCGCGACCTGCGCGGCGAACCCCGGCAGCAGGAAGGAACGGCCGTGCAACTGCAGCGCATGAATCCCGCTTCCTTCGTCGAGCCCACGGCATACGGCCGTTCGCTCGACGAACTGCTGCTCGCTCCGGCCGGCTGACGCCGCCCGCGGAACCTCCGCGATCTTCGTCACCCCGGCCGCACGAGGCCCGGGGTGTCCTTCCGATCTGCGCGCGATCGGGAGCCCTCGGGCTCCGGAACCGATCACCACTGCACAGACTGGAAAGGACCGATGGAGAAACTCTCCGGACGGCTCGTCTCCTGGGCGAGCCGCATCGACGAGCGCACCGTCGAGCAGGCTCTCACCTCCTCGCGGATGCCGTTCATCTACCCGCACCTCGCCCTCATGCCCGACGCCCACCTGGGCCTCGGCGCCACCGTCGGCTCGGTCATCCCCACGCTCGGGGCGATCATGCCGGCGGCCGTCGGCGTCGACATCGGCTGCGGCATGATCGCCGTGCGCACGCAGTTCGCGGTCGACGCGCTGCCGTCCGACCGGCGCACGCTGCGCGAGCAGATCGAGCGGGCCGTGCCCGTGTCGGCGGGCGGCGCGAACCGCAAGATCGTCGCGACCGCCGCGCCGCGCGTCGCGGAGCTCGAGGCCCTCGCGGCACGGGCATCCTTCGACCCCGACTCGTACGCCGGGAACTGGCGCCTGCAGCTCGGCTCGCTCGGCTCGGGCAACCACTTCATCGAGGTCTCGACCGACGAGCTCGGCCGCGTGTGGGCGTTCCTGCACTCGGGCAGCCGCGGCGTCGGCAACAAGATCGCGCAGCACCACATCCGGGTCGCCCAGCGGCTCATGGCGAAGTGGTGGATCGAGTTGCCCGACCGCGACCTCGCCTACCTCGTCGAGGGCACCCCGGAGTTCGCGCGGTACCTCGCCGAGCTGCGGTGGGCCCAGCACTTCGCGCTGCTCAACCGCGAGGAGATGATGGACCGGGTCCTGCGCCAGGTCTCCGAGTGGGTCGGCGAGCCCGTGGTGGAGCAGGAGCGCATCAACTGCCACCACAACTTCACCGAGTCCGAGGAGCACTTCGGCAAGCGCGTGTGGGTCTCCCGCAAGGGCGCGATCCAGGCCGACGAGGGCCGGCCGGGCCTGATTCCGGGTTCGATGGGCACGGCGTCCTACGTCGTCGTCGGCAAGGGCGACCGGATGTCGCTGAACTCCTCGCCGCACGGCGCGGGGCGCGAGTACTCGCGGACGAAGGCGCGCCAGACCTTCACCCTTGAGCAGCTCCGCGAGGCGATGGCGGGCATCGAGTACCGCGACACGGATGCCTTCATCGACGAGATCCCGCAGGCGTACAAGCCGATCGACCGGGTGATGGCCGACGCGGCCCCACTGGTCGAGATCCGGCACACGCTGCGCCAGCTGGTGAACGTGAAGGGGAACTAGGACGACAGGGCGGGTCGGGGCGATGCCCCGGCCCGCCGCGGTCCGTTCCGCTCGCGGAGTTCGCGAGCGGAATCGTGCGGCTGGGGGTGGGCGGGTCGCGACGGGGCGAGGATGCCTCAGCGAGACGGTATCCTTGCGAGCGGCGTGGAAACGGCCAGGCGTTCGCGGATGCCGCCGGGGCGGGCCCTGCCGAACCCCCGATCGTCGACGAATCCGCCGAAACCCCATGACCCTCGCAACCACCGGCGCCGGTTACGCGCGCACCACCCGCGACCACCGCGTCGCCGTGCTCGTGCTCGACGGCGCGAAGCCCCTCGACGTCGGCATCCCCTCGCAGGTGTTCGCGAAGCGGGCGTCCATGCCCTACGAACTGCGCGTCTGCGGCGCCGCGCCCGGCCTCGTCTCCGGCGGCGAGGGTCTTGCGTACCACGTCGATCACGGCCTCGAGGTGCTCGCGTGGGCCGACACGATCTTCGTGCCCGGCTACCGCCGCCCCGACCAGGAGCTGCCGCGGCCGGACGTCGTCGCCGCACTGCGGGCCGCCGCCGGGCGAGGCGCGCGGCTCGTCTCCATCTCGACGGGCGCCTTCGCGCTCGCCGCGGCCGGCGTGCTCGACGGCAAGCGGGCGACGACGCACTGGCACTACACGGACGCCCTCCGCGAGCGGTACCCGGAGGTCGACGTCGACGAGGACGTGCTCTTCGTCGACGAGGGCCAGGTCCTCACCTCGGCGGGGGCGGCGTCCGGGCTCGACCTCTGCCTGCACCTCGTGCGGCGCGACCACGGCGTCGGCCTGTCGAACCGCGTCGCGCGGCGGCTCGTCGCCCCGCCCTACCGCTCCGGCGGCCAGGCCCAGTACGTGCCGCACGCGGTGCCGGAGCCGCACGGCGAAGTGTTCGCCGCGACCCGCGCGTGGGCGCTCGGCCGGCTCGCCGAGCCGATCGGGGTCGCCGATCTCGCCAAGCAGGCGAACGTCTCGGTGCGCACGTTCTCGCGCCGCTTCCGCGACGAGACGGGCTACACGCCGATGCAGTGGATCCTCCGCGCCCGCGTCGACCGCGCCCGCGAACTCCTCGAACGCTCCGAGCTCGGCGTCGAGCAGATCGCCTCGGAGGTCGGTCTCGGCACAGGTGCGAACCTGCGGCTGCACTTCCGCCGCATCCTCGGCACCAGCCCGAGCGAGTACCGCCACACGTTCGTGCGCCCCGCGGCATCCTGACTCGGGCTCCCGCCCCGGCCCAGGCATCGGCGCGGCCGAGGGCTCAGGATGCTTCGGCGCCGATCTCCAGCAGGAGCGCCGCGTGCTCGCTTCGCGCGAGATAGTCGCGGATGGTGTCGCGGCTGCGGCTGAGGCACGCGATCTTCGCCTCGAGTCCGACGAGCTCGGCGGCGAGCGCATCGGCGACCGAGCGGGGGCAGCCGGGCTCGTCGCGCGCGATCGTGTCCTCGAGGCCCATGACCTGCTTGACGAGTTTCGTCGTCAGGCCCGACTGCACGAGGCCGGCGATGCGCTGCACCCGCTCGACGTGGGACTCGTCGTACTCGCGGTAACCGTTGGCGAGGCGGATCGGCTCGATCAGCCCCTGCTGCTCGTAGTACCGGACGAGTCGGGCCGAGACCCCCGCGCGCTCTGCGACTTCGCCGATCCGCATTCCGTCCTCCTCAGGCTTGACATTGACATCAATGTCAAAGTTTAGCGTCGAGGTATGGATGACACCAGCCCCGCTCCGAACTCCGCCGCACGCGCCGTCGAGGCGCCCGCCGCCCCCGATGTCGACCGCCTGCCGTGGGCCGCGCTCCTCGTGCTCGGCGCCGCCGCGTTCGTGATGGTCACCGCCGAGATGCTGCCCATGGCGATGCTGCCGCAGCTCGCCGTCGGTCTCGGCCGAAGCGAGTCGGAGATCGGACTGCTCGTCTCGATCTGGGCGCTCGTGGTGGTCGTCGGCACGTTCCCCGCCGTGCGCCTGGTGCGCCGCTTCGACCGTCGCGCCGTCATCGCCTGGGCGCTCGTCGCCCTGGCCGTCGCGACCGTGCTCGCCGCAGCGGCGCCGTCCTGGGAGGCGATCGTCGTCGCGCGGCTGATCGGCGCCGTGTCGGTCGGCCTGCTCTGGGCGACCTCGAACGCCGCGACCGCCGACCTCGTGCCCGAGCGCGACCTGCCCAGCGCGGTCGCCGTCGTGCTCGGCGGCGCGATGCTGGGTACGGTCATCGGCACCCCGCTCGCGGGCTTCGTCGCCCAGGCCGTCGGGTGGCGCCCGGCGTTCTGGGGCCTCGCCGCGCTCGCCTTGGCAGCAGCCGTGGCGGTGCGGATGCTCGTGCCGGCATTGCCTGCACAGGCGGCCGAGGCCGAGGCCGCGGGCGTCGGCGTCGGCGTCGAGCGCGGCGGCACGGGCGGCTCCCGTGCCGCCGAGGCGGCG
>NZ_WSTA01000003.1 GCF_009789225.1 Agromyces seonyuensis
TCCGCGCTACTCGACCGACGCAGGACTCCGCGCTACTCGACCGACGCAGGACTCCGCGCTACTCGACCGACGCAGGACTCCGCGCTACTCGACCGACGCAGGACTCCGCGCTACTCGACCGACGCGCCTCGAACGGCCGACCGAATTAGACTCGGACGATGCGCCTCGTCATCGCCCGTTGCTCCGTCGACTACGCCGGACGGCTGAGCGCGCACCTGCCGCTCGCGACGCGGCTGCTCATGGTGAAGGGCGACGGCTCGCTCCTCGTGCACAGCGACGGCGGCTCGTACAAGCCGCTCAACTGGATGAGCCCGCCCTGCACGCTCGAGGAGTCGGCGCCGAGCGAGGAGCAGGTCGAGGCGGGCGTCGCGCAGGTGTGGACGGTCACGCACAAGAAGACCGAGGACAAGCTCATCGTGTCGATCTTCGAGGTGCTGCACGACTCGAACCACGAGCTCGGCATCGACCCCGGCCTCCAGAAGGACGGCGTCGAGGCCCACCTGCAGAAGCTGCTCGCCGAGCAGATCGAGCTCCTCGGCGAGGGGCACCGTCTGGTGCGCCGCGAGTACATGACGGCGATCGGCCCGGTCGACATCCTCGCGACGGATGCCTCGGGCGCCTCGGTCGCCGTCGAACTCAAGCGCCGCGGCGACATCGACGGCGTCGAACAGCTCACGCGCTACCTCGAGCTCATGAACCGCGACCCGCTGCTCGCCCCCGTGACGGGCGTCTTCGCCGCCCAGGAGATCAAGCCGCAGGCCCGCACCCTCGCCGAGGACCGCGGCATCCGCTGCGTCGTGCTCGACTACGACGCCATGAAGGGCGTCGACTCGGGCGTCCCGACGCTCTTCTGAGCCGGGCTCGCGCGCGAGCCGCCGGACGGGTGGCGCCCGTCGAAACGGGAGCGTTCTGCGGCTTTCAGGCGGGGCGCACTACGCTGTCCGGGTGGAAACGCCGCTCATCCCCCTCACCCGAACCTGGTCGGCCGTGCTGTTCGACCTCGACGGCACGCTCGTCGACTCGGCCGCGAGCATCACGGCATCGCTCGCCCACACGTTCGAGGCGCTCGGTCTGCCGGTGCCCTCGGATGAGGCGCTCCGCGCCTACGTCGGCCCGCCGCTGCTCGACAGCCTGCGCCAGCGCGCCGGTCTCGACGAAGCCCGTGCGTGGGAGGCCCTGCGGCTCTACCGCGAGCACTACGAGCCGACGGCGATGCACGCCCCCGTCTTCCCCGGCGTCGAGGGCCTGCTCTCGCGGCTCGACGACGCCGGCGTCCCGCTCGCCCTCGCGACGAGCAAGCCCGAGTCGATGGCCCGGCGCATCCTCGACCACCTCGGCCTCGCCGACCGCTTCACCGTCATCGCGGGCGCGAGCGACGACGAGACCCGCTCCGCGAAGAGCGACATCGTCGCCTACGCGCTCGGCGGGCTCCAGGCGGCGGGCATCGACACGTCGAACACCGTGATGGTCGGCGACCGCGGCTACGACATCGTCGGCGCCGCCGCGAACGACGTGCCCACGATCCTCGTCGAGTGGGGCTACGGCTCCCCCGCCGAGGCCGCGGACGCGATCGCCGTCGTGCACAGCGCCGACCAGCTCGCCTCGCTCCTGCTCGGCACGCGCCCCGGGGAGCGCTCGACGCCGCACGCGGCCCCGCCGCCCCGCGCGGCGTACTGAGCCGCCCGTCGCGACCGCCGCCGTCACCCGTCGGCGGGGGCGTGGCGCTGCACGAACGCGAGCGCCTCGTCGGCGACCTCGCGCCAGCCGTGGTCGATCGTCAGCGAGTGCCCGCGATCGGGGATGAGGATCTCCTCGGTGATCCCGGGGTTCCTCGACTGGATCTTGTAGGACGCGTTCGTGATCGCCGGCGGCACGGTGTGGTCGGCGGCGCCGCCGATGAGCAGCAGCGGGCCGCGCGCCGGGTTCTTGGAATCGACCTCCGTCTCCCCGCCGAACGGGTTGAAGTTCGCGAACGCCGCCTGGAAGAGCGGCGCACCCGCCGCGGGCACGTGGAAGCGCTCGTAGAGTTCCTCCGCCTCGGCGTCATCCAGCGCATTCGCCCAGCCGTACTTGAACTGCTCCAGCGTGAGCTGCACGCCCCGACGGGCGTTCGCCGGGTTGCCGAGCACGGGCGACGACGACTTCAACGTGGATGCCGGCAGCGGCAGCACACCCTTGAACGGTGCGTTGTCGATCGACACGGTCGCCGCGGCCGCGCCCGTGCCGGCGATCTTCTGCGCGATGAGCCCGCCGAACGAGTGTCCGATGACGACGGGGCCGCGATCGAGCAGCGCGATCGCACCGAGGTAGTGATCGGTGACCTGCTGCACCATCTTCCGGGCGAAGACCTCGGGATGCTCGCGCGCCTCCGCGACCGTCGGCGGATCGTCCGGCCAGCCCGGCGCGAGCGTCGCGTACCCGCTGTCCTCGAACAGGTCCCGCCAGGCGCGCCAGCTCTCCGAGAGCAGCCACAGTCCGTGGATGAAGACCACGGGCACGCCGCCCGCCGCGTTCGCCGCCGCGACCTCGGCCGCCTCCCACTCCGCGAGCGTCGCGGTCCGTTCCTCCTCGGCCATCGCATCCCCCCGAATGCCGGCGGGACCGGTGCCCCGCGCTCGGCGGCAACGGTAGGCCCATCCGACGCGGGCCGAAAGGCCCACCCCCGGACAGGGTCTGTCGCAACCGCAGCCCGCTCGCTAGGCTGAGGGCTTCCTGGGAGGAGCCTCCATGCCGTCGTCGGTGCCGCCCGAGCCGCCAAGGCCCGCTTCCGAGCGCGAGCTGACCGCGCCCGTCGCGCTCCTCGGCGACGACGGCCGGCTGAATCCCGACGCCGTCGGCTGGTCCCGCGCGCCCCTCCACGACACCTCGGGCATCGGCCGCGGTCGGCGCGGGCGGATGCGCAACAAGCGCTGGGAGTACTGGGCGGTCACGACCCCCACCCACATCGTCGCGGTCACCGTCTCCCACCTCGACTACGCGGCCCTCTGCTCGGTGTACCTGTACGACCGGGCGTCCAAGCTCGAACTCGACCGCACGGTCGTCGCACCCCTCGGCCGGGGCGTCGAGCTGCCCGCGTCGTTCGGCGCGGGTCCGGCGAAGGCGAGCGTCAAGGGGCTGCGCGCCGAGTTCGCGGAGATCGACGGCGGCCACCGGCTCGTCGCCGAGACCGACCGCGTGCGCCTCGACGTCCTCGCCGAACTCCCCGACCGGCACGAGTCCCTGTCCGTCGTCGTGCCGTGGTCGGCCGACCGCTTCCAGTACACGGTGAAGGACGTCGCCCGGCCCGCGCGCGGCACGATCGCCGTCGACGGCGACGTGCACACCCTGCCGGCGGGGCGCAGCTGGGCCGTGCTCGACCACGGCCGCGGGCGCTGGCCGTACCGCATCGACTGGAAGTGGGGCGCGGCGAGCGGCGTCGAGCAGGGCCGCCGCATCGGCCTGCAGTTCGGCGGCCTCTGGACCGACGGCACCGGGTCGACCGAGAACGGGCTCCAGCTCGACGGCCGCATGCACAAGATCTCGACGGCGCTCGAGTGGACCTGCTCGGCCGACGACTGGAGCGCCCCGTGGAGCATCCGCGGCGAGCGCGTCGCGCTCGAGTTCACGCCGTTCCACGTGCGCGAGTCGACGATGAACCTCGGCCTCGTCGCGAACGACACCCGCCAGGCCTTCGGCCACTACCGCGGCACGGTCGTCGCCGACGACGGCGAGGTCGTGCCGGTCGGCCACCTCCTCGGCTGGGCCGAGTACGTGCGCAACCGCTGGTAGCGCCGCTGGGGCCGATTCAGGCGTCCGCGCGTCGGCGGCGGCGCCGCTCGGCCGCGAACTGCCAGCCGAGCGTGAGGCTCGCGCCGAGCAGGATCGCCGCGACGTTGATCAGCAGCTGCAGCACCGACCCGGTGAACTCCGTCAGCCCGACCCCCGAGAATGCGATCGCGATCGCGCCCGCCGCCGGCACCGTCGTGACGGAGACGAGCACGCCGATGAGCGCGCCCGATTTCGCGGACGTGAGCGAGAGCATCCCGGCGATGCCCGCCAGGAATCCGATGAGCGCGCTGAGCTCGTCGGGCGCCCACACGAAGGCCGTGAGCGGATGCGCCGCGTCGAGGGCATCCCGGTCGTAGATGCGCAGCGCGAGCAGCAGTTCGGTCAGCCCCCAGGCGAAGAGGATGCCCGTCGCGTATCCGATGCCGAGCGCGAGCAGCGAGCGCATCGCCGGCCGCAGCCGCCGCCGGACGATGCCGACCGCCGTGCCCGCGATCGGGCCGAAGTCCGGGCCGACGATCATCGCGCCGACGAGCAGGATGGGCTGGTCGATCGCGACGCCGACGGAGGCGATCATCACGGCGATCGCCATGAACGCGAGATAGGTGATCGAGAGCCGCGTCTCGTCGGCGGTGCGTGCGGTGATCTCCTGCCAGACGAGCGCGTCGTCGTCCCCGCCGAAGGCGATCGCGGCCCGATCCTCTCGGAAGCGCTTGCCCCGCTCCGACATCGACAGCTCCAGCCGGTCGACCGTGATCGAGCCCGCCCGGTCGATGCCGCGCACATGCAGCTCGTGCAGCACCGAGTCGAGGGCGCCGCGCTCGATGTCGCACAGCAGCAGGTCGCCGGCGGGACGCACGGCCGCATCGGGCAGCAGGACGACGTCGCTCACCGCGTCGCCGGCGTCGGCGAGGACCTCCTCGACCTCGGCGCGACGGCCCGGCGGGACGATGATCCGGACGTGCATCACGGGAGGCATCCTGCCACTCCGGCGACCTCGCCGGTTCCGCGCCGGGCTGGGCTCGCCGCCCCGCGTTCGCGGCCCGATTCGCCCAGCGCTGTGGATAACCCCGTTCGGGGGTCATCGGGCGGATAGCCTCCTTCGCGCAACGGGGGACGGCTGCGGCCTCCCCGACCGATCCCGACACCGAGGAGACTCGTGCAATTCCGACGCCCGGCGCAGATCTGCAGCGCCGCCGCCCTCGCTCTCGCGCTCGCCGTCACGGCGACCGCGACGGCGAACGCCGTTCCCAATCCGACCGCTCCTGCGGAGGCGGTCGCCGCCGCCGCGACCGCGGCCGTGCCCGCCATCGCCTCGCTCGAGCTCGAGACCTCCGCCGTCGTCGTCGACGGCGACACGGTCCGGATCGGCTGGACCTCCGAGACCGCCCTCAACAGCGTCTCGCTCACGCTCGTGGACGCCCTCGGCTACCGCCACTACGTCGCCGCGCCGTACGTGCCCGGCCCGTACGTGCCGGCGACGTCCGGCACGGTCAGCGCCACGATCGAGCCCGGCACCTGGGCCGCCGGACCGGTCGCCCTCGACAGCGCGGCCTACTCATGGGGCTCCGGCGCGGAGTACGGCTCCCTCACCGTCGAGGCCGACGGTCGCGTCGTCGACGCCTACCCTGAGGGCCTCGCGGCCGCGGTCCCGGCGCTCGACCCGGTCGCGTTCACGGTCGACACCGACACGGACCTCTCGCAGGTCCCGTCGCTGCTGAACGTGAGCCGCTCCTCCGACGACGTCCTCGAGGTCGGCGACACGCTCGCCGTCGAGTGGGCGACCGACCTCGACGTCGAGTGGGTCTCGTTCGACTTCGTCGACGCGGTGGGCCGGGCGCACAGCGTCTTCAGCTCGGGCGGCAGCACCGGCACGGCGACCACGACGGTCGACGACTCGTGGGGCGACGGCGACGTCACGCTGCGCCAGGTCCAGGTCTGGACCCCCGCGATGAGCGTGGTCGTGTTCGACCGCGCGGGCGAGGTCGTCTGGAAGAACCCGGTCGGCATCGACGACACGACGGCACCGGCCGACCTCGGGGGTCTCGACTTCGACGTCGACACCGACGCCGTCTTCCAGCTCGTCGACGTCCCGGCACCGATCGTCACCGACGCCGGCTGCGGCGTCGAGCCCCACCTCGTGCTGCAGGACTTCGAGCACGGCTCGTGGTCGATGGGCAAGGCGTTCAGCCAGTCCGGCGACTCCGGCGAGTCCTACGACCTGCGCCCCTGGGGCTATTCGCCGAACCACGGCGCGAGCTACGGCGTCGCCGCCTCGTTCGATGACGGCTGGGGCACGACCGGGCAGACCGTGTGGATGATCGACTTCGCCCCGACCCCGGTGGAGTGCGACGTCACGGCGGGAACGCCCGTCATCACGGGCAGCGCCGTCGTCGGCAGCACCCTGAACGCGAACCCCGGCACGTGGGGCCCGGAGGGAGTCGAACTCTCGACCCAGTGGCTCCGCAACGGCGAACCGATCGCCGGCGCCGTCTCGACCGCGTACACGGCGGTCGCCGCCGACCTCGGCGCGTCCCTCTCGGTCCGCGTGACCGGCACCGCGTCGGGCTACGCCCCGACCACCGCCACGAGCGCGGCCGTCGTCGTGCAGGCGGCGCCCACCGGCGCCGACAAGGTCAAGCCCGTCGCGAGCCTCGTGACCCCGACGGTCGGCGTGACCGTCGCGGGCACGAGCGTGCAGCTCCGCGTGGACGCGACCGACGACCGCGGCCTCAACCGTGTCACGGCGAACATCTACCGCGACGGCAAGCTGTTCAAGTCGACCTTCACCGCGGCCGGCGGCGCTCTCGCGGCGACCCACACCGCGACGGCGAGCCTGCCCGCCGGCGACTACGTCGTCCGCTTCAACGCGTCCGACCTCGCCGGCAACGTCTCCACCACCGGGAACGCGGCCTTCACCGTCGCGGGCTGACGCCCCGACGATGCGAGCGGCCCGGGGCATCCGATCGGATGCCCCGGGCCGCATTCCGTTTCCCGAGGACGACGGCCCTCCCGCTCCCGCGGCAGTGGGGATAATGTGACGAAAACGCGGGTCCCGAACCCCCGCGCCGCTGGAGTCGCTATGTCGCGCCCTTCCCGACAGACCGTGATCGTCGCCGCCCTCACCGGCCTCATCGCGATCACCATCGCCGTCCCGGTCACCGCCGTCGCGACGACGGCGCTCGTCCCCGTGCCCACGGCACCGCCGCCCGAGACCATCCTCGCGACCGTCACCGTCACGCCCCCGGTCCCGACCGTCGAGGTGGCGCTGCCGCCCGCTCCGACGGAGGAGGCGACCTCCCCCGAGCCGGCCCCGCCCGCCGAGATCGACCCGAACGACCCCGCCGCGACCGACGGCGGACCGGCCGAGGATCGCGGCGCCCGCGCGGGAGCATCCGGGTTCCCGGTCGCGAACGACGCGCACGAGCTCGTGAGCTACAAGGTCGTCGAGGGCGATAGTTTCTTCGACATCGCCCAGCGCTTCAACATCGCGCAGCAGCGCCTGCTGAAGATGAACCCGGAGGTCTCCGACGTCGGCACGGCGATCTACATCGGCCAGGTGATCAACCTCGACTGCCGGATCGGCGGCGGGTGCTGAGGGCGGCGACCGCGACCGATCAGGCGAACAGCCCCGACCCGACGTAGCCACCGGGGCGCGCGCCCGGCGGCACGGCGAAGACCGCCGAGCCGACGTGCCGCAGGTATTCGTTGAGGCCGTCGGCCGCGAGCGAGCGCTGCACCGCGATGAAGTCGGCGGGGTCGCGCTGGTACGAGATGAAGAACAGCCCGGCGTCGAGACGACCGAGCTCGTCGTTGCCGTCGACGAAGTTGTAGCCGCGTCGCAGCATCCTCGCCCCACCGTTCTGGTCCGGATGCGCCAGGCGCACGTGCGACGCGGTCGGCATGAGCGGCTCGCCCGTCGCGCCGGTCGCGGAGAAGTCGGGCTCGGTGAACTCGGTGCCGCCCGAGAGCGGGGCGCCCTCGCCCTTGGTGCGGCCGACGAGGCTCTCCTGCTCCTGGAGCTGCACGCGGTCCCAGTTCTCGATGATCATGCGGATCTTGCGGGTGACGAGATAGCTGCCTCCGGTCATCCAGGCGGGGCCGTCGCCCGAGCCCGTCCACACGTGCTCCTCGACGAGCGCAGTGTCCTCGGCCTTGAGGTTGGCCGTGCCGTCCTTGAAGCCGAACAGGTTGCGGGGCGTCTGCTGCGCGCGCGTCGTCGAAGACGTGCGTCCGAAGCCGAGCTGCGACCAGCGCAGGCTCGCGCGGCCGAAGGCGATGCGACTGAGGTTGCGGATCGCGTGGACGGCGACCTGGGGGTTGTCTGCGCAGGCCTGGATCGCGAGGTCGCCGCCGGTCCAGGCCGGCTGGAGGGCGTCGCCCTGGAACCGGGGCAGCGCGGCGAGGGCCTCGGGCCGACGGTCGGCGATGCCGAACCGGTCGACGCCGTCGGCATCCGTGAACAGCGTCGGTCCGAACCCGAAGGTCAGGGTGAGCCCGGCCGCCGGGAGGCCGAGCGCCTCGCCCGTGTCGGACGGCGGCGCGTAGTCGCTGCCGCCGACCGCACCGCCCTCGCCGATCTCGAGGCCCTGCGTCAGCAGGACCGCCGCGGCGCTCCAATCCTGGAGCAGTCCGACGAGGCCGTCCCGGTCGAGGGTGCTCGAGACGTCGAAGGCGGCGAAGTGCAGCCGGTCCTGCGCGGGGGTGACGATGCCGCCCTGATGCTCGCCGTAGAACGGGTGCACGCCGCCGGAGCCGTCGCCCTCCGCGGTCGCCGCGTCGACGGCCGCAGCGGTCCCGACCGCCGCCGCCGCACCGACCGCGAGCCCGGCGGTGCCGACGCCGACGAGGCCGAACAAGCCGCGCCGGGTGATGCCGGGACGCTCTGGTCCGCCCGAACCGCCGTCGTGCGGCGCGGGCGTCTCCGGGGTCGAGGTCTCGTCCATCGTTCCGATCGGTTGGAGCGGGCGGGGTCGAGGTACGCTACCTCGCCCGACCGGATTCCGGCTCAGACGCCGAGCACCGTCGAGGTGAGCTGCGAGAGCGGCTCGGCGAGGGCGTTGACCTGGTCCGAGAGCGCCTTCTTGTCGGCATCCGTCAGCTCGCGGTAGTTCACGAACCCGTCTTCGATCGAGCCGTACGTCGCGAGGCCGCTCTCGAGCTCGTCGAAGGCCGCGTCGATCTCGGCTGCGAGCTGCTCGCCCTCGGCATCCTGTTCCGCGAGCTCGCGGACGGCGCCGAAGGCGACGCCGGCGCCCTGCACGTTGGCGGCGAAATCGGTGAGGTCGGTGCCCGACCACCAGTCCTCCTCGCCCGTGATCTTGCCGGCGGCGACCTCGTCGAGGAGGCCGATCGCGCCGTTGGAGATGTCGCCGAGGCCGACGGCGAAGTCGTCCGCGTCGACGAGCTCGCGCAGCGCCGCCACGTCGTCGACGAGCTGCGCGCCGTACTCGGCCCGCTGCTCGGGCGTCGAAGGCGCCCAGTCGGCGAGCGCGTCGGTGCCGTCGGAGTTGAGGTCGCCGGGCTCGGGCGCCCAGAGGTCCTTCTCGATGCGGTGGAAGCCGGTCCAGTCCAGGCCCTCGGCGACGGCGTCGACCTCGCGGTAGTCGATCTTCGGGTCGAGGTCGCCGAACGACTCGGCGGTGGGCTCGATGCGCTCGTAGGAGACGCGCGCGTCGGCGAAGAGGGTGCGTGCCGTCTCATCGTCGCCGGCGACGTACGCGTCCACGAGGGCCTGGACAGCGGGGATGAGCTCGCCGACCTGCGAACGGAGGTAGGCGACGTATTCGGCGACGGCCTGGTCCTCGAGCGCCTGGCGGTCGGCCGAGACCTCGCTCGCCTCGCCCGTGACGGTGAACTCGGCGAGGCCGACCGGGGCGCCGACCTGCTGGAACTTGCAGGCCGTGTAGTACGTGCCGGGCTCGAGGCTCGCGACGAGGCTCACGGTCTGGCCGGGGGTGATGTTCTCCTTCTCGCCCACGATGCGGAGCTTGTCGTCGGCGAGGATCTCGAACTCGTTGACGTCGCTGCCGTTGTTCGTCGCCGTGAAGGTCACAGCGCCCGTCGCGGCCGTGTCGGTCGAGACCGCGCACGCGTCGTCGACGATGTCGACGGTCAGCGCCTCGGCGCCCGTGTCGTTGGCGACGCAGCCGGTGAGCGCGAGACTCGCGAGGGCGGCGACGGCGAGGAAGCTGACGGGACGGGTGCTCATGCGGTGCGCTCCTGGTTCTGGGGGGCGGTGGTGGCGTTGCGGACGCT
Organism: Agromyces seonyuensis; assembly: GCF_009789225.1. Taxonomy (GTDB): domain Bacteria; phylum Actinomycetota; class Actinomycetes; order Actinomycetales; family Microbacteriaceae; genus Agromyces; species Agromyces seonyuensis. The sequence continues at coordinate 10,024 of NZ_WSTA01000003.1, forward strand.
CGCGGCGGGCCGGTGGCGGCGACGCACGACGACGAGGTAGACGGTGAGGGTGACGACGACGTAGCCGACCCAGGCGATGACCTGGAGCCAGGTCGGTTCCGGAGTGAAGTTGAAGATGCCGCCGAGGATGACGCCCGGCAGGCTCGTCGGCGGGATGACGGTCGCGAGGCTGTAGGCGGGGACGCCCCAGCCAGGCAGCACGGACGCCTCCTGGAGGTCGCCGACGCCGTAGGCGAGCACGCCGGCGGCGACGATGACGAGGATCGCACCCGTCCAGGTGAAGAAGGTGCCGAGCGGGAAGCGGACGAGGCCGCGCTGCAGCAGCCACGCGATGAGCACGGCGACGAGGATGCCGCCGATCGCGCCGAGGAAGCCGGCGAGCGGGTCGGTCGAACCGGCGAGGTTGGCCCAGACGAAGAGCGCCGTCTCGATGCCCTCGCGGCCGACGGAGACGACGCCGAGGATGACGATCGCCCAGCCCGAGCGCTCCGCGGCGACGTCGACCTGCGCTCGCAGTTCCTTGGAGAGGGTCGCGCCGTGGGCGCCCATCCAGAAGATCATCCAGGTGACGAGCACGACGGCGAGAATCGAGAGGACGCCGCCGAGGATCTCCTGCGCCTGGAAGCTCAACCCGTAGGGTCCCCAGGTGAGCAGGGCGCCGATGCCGAACGAGACGGCGATCGCGAACCCGATGCCGATCCAGAGCCGGCCGAGCAGGTCGGTGCGCCCGATCTTGCGCAGGTAGGCGACGAGGATGCCGACGACGAGTGCGGCTTCGAGGCCTTCGCGGAGGCCGATGAGGGCGTTGGCGAGCACTGGTCTCCTGAGGGATCGGCGTGGGGGTCGGCGGCCGTCGTGGCCTTGCAATGAACTTCGGTAAGGCAAACCTCAGTTCGGCAACGGCGACTGTACTCCCCCGCGGCCCGAGAAGGGAATTCCCCACGGACGCCCGCGTCGAACGGACTTCCTCGGACGCCCGCGTCGATCAGACCTCCACGGACCGCCCGTCGGGCAGCCAGCGCACCCGGTCCTGCAGCTCGGACGGCGCCGCCTCGACGGCCGTGCGCAGGCCGTCGGGGCCGTCGAGGAAGTGCGACCACCCGTCGTAGTGGGCGAAGGCCGCGACCCGCGGCTCCAGGCGTTGCACGAGCGACACCGCCTGCCTTCCGGTCATCGTGTAGTGCAGCGGGCCGGTGATGCCGAAGCGCACGCCCCCGACGTTGACGATCGCCACGTCGACGTCGAGGCGGTCCGCCGCGTCCCGTACGCCGCCGTACCAGACGGTGTCGCCCGTGACCCAGACGGCGAACCCGTCCGCGCCGGGGCGCCGGAGCGCGAACCCCACGACGTCGCCGACGATCGGCCGCGTCAGCGGCGGTCCGTGGCGGCAGGGAGTCGCGGTGACCTCGAGGGGCTCCAGGCCGCGCTGCTCGTCGCCGGGCAGCTCGACCGACTCCCAGGCGCGGAGCCCGGTGACCCGGCCCGTCGGCAGGGCGTCGGCGCCGCTCGTCAACCGCTTCGCCCCGGATGCCGTGGTGACGACGTGCCCGGCACTGCCGAGCATCCCGCGCCCCGCGTCGTCGAGGTTGTCGGCGTGGTGGTCGTGGCTCACGAGCACGAGGTCGATCGGGCCGAGCTCGTCGATGCCGAGGGCGGGGCCGAGGAGCTTCGTGGATCTCGTCCCGAGCGCGAACGCGTACTCGCGCCCCGGCGGGTCGAAGGTCGGATCGACGAGGATGCGTCGACCGTCGAGTTCCACGAGCACGGTGGGTCCGCCGATCCGCGTGAGGCGCGTCATGCGCACATCCTGCCCGTCGGAGGGCGCCCGCCGCCGCAGCCGCGCACGAAGCCGGGGATGTCGGCGACGCCGCCGACGCGTAGCGTGGGGACGTGCTGACTCCGCCCCGTCCTGAGAAGCGACCCACCGAGCGCGTGCATCACGGCGACGTGTTCGTCGACGACTACGAATGGCTGCGCGACGCCGAGGATCCGGAGGTGCTCGCGCACCTCCACTCGGAGAATGCGTACGCGATGGCGAAGACCGAGCACCTCAGCGTGCTGCGCGAGCAGATCTTCGGCGAGATCAAGGCCCGAACGAAGGAGACCGACCTGTCGGTGCCGACGCGCGAGGGCGACTGGTGGTACTACGGCCGCACGGTCGAGGGGGCGCAGTACCCGATCCACGCGCGTGTGCCGGCGGCGGGGCCCGATGATTGGACGCCCCCCGCGATCCCCGAGGACGGCTCGGCGCTGCCCGGCGAGCAGGTGCTGCTCGACGAGAACGCCGAGGCGGCGGGCAGCGGCTTCTTCGCGCTCGGCACGTTCGACGTCTCGGCCGACGGCGGCGTGCTGCTCTACGGCGTCGACACGGAGGGCGACGAGCGGTACACCCTGCGGCTGAAGGCGATCGACGGCACGGACCGCGCGTTCACCGACGAGATCGAGGGCACGGCCGGCGGCGCGACGTTCGACGCGACCGGCGACTTCGTCTTCTACGCGACCGTCGACGACGCCTGGCGCCCGGATCGCATCCACCGGCACGCGGTCGGCACGGCGGCCGAGGAGGACGTCGTCGTGTTCGAGGAGCCCGACGAGCGCTTCTGGCTCGGCGTCGGCCTCACGCGCAGCCGCAAGTACCTCGTCATCGAGGCCGGCTCCAACGTCACGAGCGAGACGCGGCTGCTCGAGGCATCCGACCCCACCGGCGAGTTCGCGGTCGTCTGGCCGCGCGTCGACGGCGTCGAGTACGACGTCGAGCACGTCGTCGCGGGCGGGCACGACCGGCTCGTCATCACGCACAACCAGGATGCGCCGAACTTCGAGATCGTGAGCGTCGCAGCCGAGGACCCGCAGGGGGCGCGGCGCGTCATCGTGCCGCACGACCCGGCGATCCGGCTCGAGGGCGTGGATGCCTTCCGCGACTTCGTCGCGGTCGAGTACCGCCGCGACGGACTGCCCCGCATCGCGGTCGCGAAGGTGCCGTCGAGCCCGCAGCCGCCGGTCGCGTCGGCCGACATCCACCGCGGGCCCGAGAAGGTCGACGACGTCCCGCACGAGCTGTGGTTCGACGAGCCGCTCTACGCGGTCGGCCTCGCGGGCAACCCCGAGTGGAACCAGCCGACCATCCGCCTCGTCTTCACGAGCTTCGTCACCCCGTCGACCGTCATCGACTACGACGTCGCCTCCGGCGAGCGGCTCGTGCGCAAGCGCCAGCCGGTGCTCGGCCGCTACGACGCGACCGACTACACGCAGCGCCGCGAGTGGGCCGAGGCGGCCGACGGCACCCGCATCCCGATCTCGATCGTCTACCGCCACGACCTCGTCGAGCCCGGCGAGCCGGCGCCGATGCTGCTCTACGGCTACGGCTCGTACGAGCACTCGATCGACCCCGGCTTCTCGATCGCCCGCCTGAGCCTGCTCGACCGCGGCATGGTGTTCGCCATCGCCCACGTCCGCGGCGGCGGCGAGCTCGGCCGGCTCTGGTACGAGCACGGCAAGAAGCTGCACAAGAAGCACAGCTTCACCGACTTCGTCGACGTCGCGCGCCACCTGACCGACGAGGGCTGGACCTCGCCCGACCGGCTCGTCGCCGAGGGCGGCAGCGCGGGCGGCCTGCTCATGGGCGCGGTCGCGAACCTCGCGCCGAAGCAGTTCGCGGGCATCCTCGCGGGCGTGCCGTTCGTGGACGCGCTGACGAGCATCCTCGACCCCGACCTGCCGCTCACGGTCATCGAATGGGATGAGTGGGGCGACCCGCTGCACGACCGCGAGGTCTACGACTACATGAAGTCGTACACGCCGTACGAGAACGTGCGCGCACACGGCTACCCGCCGATCCTCGCGGTCTCGAGCCTGCACGACACGCGCGTGCTGGTCGTCGAGCCCGCGAAGTGGGTCGCGAAGCTGCGCGACGTCGGCGCCGACCCGCTCTTCAAGGTCGAGATGGCCGCGGGCCACGGCGGCGTCTCCGGGCGCTATTCGGCCTGGCGGGAGCGCGCGTTCGAGCTCGCGTGGATCATCGACCGGGCGGGCGCGCACCCCTCCGGGGAGTAGGTCGCGGGCCGTTCCGGGGTGAGGCGGACGCCGCTCGTCGGGTGAGGCGGAGGTGAGAGATTTCCCGAGACTCTCTCAGCAACAGTTCACATGCCCGACACCCGTCGTCGACTTCCGCCGCCTTGAGTGGAAGTGCGCCGACGTCGACGCGAACCTCCGAGCGGCGCTACGACGCGTCGTCCACACCGCCTCGAGGGGACGACGCAGATGACCACGACCGAACCGACGCACGACCTCGCCGGCCTGCCGGCGAACCCGCCCCTCGACGATCTCGACGAGGAGCCGACGACGACGATCGCGCCGTGGCGGCCCGCACCGCCCGGCGTCGCACCGTTCTCCCCGCCCCCGCCGCGCCGCGGGCGACGCGGACGGCCCGCGACTGCAGCCCTGCCCGACTTCGAGCGCACCGAACCGCGACGGAGCGTCGTCACCGGGCCCGACGGCGAACCGGTGGAGCGGGCGAAGCCCGGGCGCTCGCCCTTCCTCGTGCTGCTCGTGCTCGTCTCGACGATCGGCATCCTCGCTTACGCCGGGTTCCTCCTGAACCCCGGCAATCGCGGCGACATCATCCCCTACGTGCTCGTCATCGTCGCCGAGACGGTGCTCGTCGCCCAGGCGCTCTCCGCGATGTGGACGATCCTCGCGGGCGGCGACGACCCCCGCGACTTCGCGTTCCACCGCGCCCAGGCGCGGCTGCTCGATCAGCGCCCGGACCGCGACGACCGCGAGGCCGAGATCCGCCTCGACGGCCGCGCCGTGCTCGTCGACGTCTTCATCACCGTCTACGGCGAGGAGCTCGTCAAGATCCGCGCGACCGTCGAGGCCGCCGTCGCGATGCGCGGACTGCACCGCACCTGGGTGCTCGACGACGGCCGCAGCGACGAGGTGCGCGACCTCGCCGAAGAGCTCGGCGCCCACTACGTGCGCCGGCTCTCCTCCGGCGGCGCGAAGGCCGGCAACGTCAACCACGCGCTCTCGATCGCGAAAGGCGAGTACTTCGCGATCTTCGACGCCGACTTCGTGCCGGATCCCGAGTTCCTCGTCGAGACCATGCCGTTCTTCATCGATCCCGGCGTCGCGTTCGTGCAGACGCCGCAGGCCTACGGCAACCTCGACACCACCATGGCCCGCGGCGCGGCCTACATGCAGGCGGTGTTCTACCGGTTCATCCAGCCGGGCCGGAACCGCTTCAACGCGGCGATCTGCGTCGGCACCAACGTCGTGTTCCGGCGCCGGGCGATCGACGAGGTCGGCGGGATCTGCACCGACTCGAAGTCCGAGGACGTCTGGACGTCGCTCCGGCTGCACGAGCGCGGCTGGCGATCGGTGTTCATCCCGCAGGTGCTCGCGATCGGCGACGCCCCCGAGACCGTCGAGGCGTTCTCGAAGCAGCAGCTCCGCTGGGCGACCGGCGGCTTCGAGATCCTGCTGACGGCGAACCCGCTCGGCCCGCGCCGGCGTCTCACGAGCGACCAGCGGCTCCAGTACCTCGTGACGGCGACGTTCTACCTCACCGGCATCTGCCCGCTGCTGCTGCTCATCGTGCCGCCGCTCGAGATCTACTTCGACCTGCGGCCGATGAACCTCGCCATCACGCCGGGCACCTGGCTGCTCTACTACTGCGGCTTCTACGTCATGCAGGTCGTGCTCGCCTGGTTCACGCTCGGCTCCTTCCGGTGGGAGACCCTGACGCTCGCGACCGTGTCGTTCCCGATCTACACGAAGGCCCTGCTCAACGTCATCTCGGGCAAGGAGGTGGGCTGGCACGTGACGGGCGGTTCCGGGGCCAAGCGCTCCCCGTTCGACTTCATGGTGCCCCAGCTGCTCTTCCTGCTGTTCCTCGCGCTCACGAGCGTCGTCGCGATCAACCGCGACGTCGAGAACGGGGTGCTGACCATCGCGACGGCGTGGAACGTGACCAACACCCTCATCCTCGGGGCGTTCGCCCTCACGGGCCTGCGCGAGGCCCGCCGCCTCAAGCGGCCCGACCTGCAGCCCGCACCGGTCCTGCGCTCCGCCGCGGCGAGCGCGGAGCCGCGCACCGTCGTCGCACGCCCCGCCGACCTCGCGATGCCCGCGATCCCGGCACCGGCGTCCATCTCGGCGCCGATCCCGGCGCCGACCATCACGGTCCGCCGGAGCACGGGCGTCCACCGCTCGCCGATCGGCCCGATGCCGAGGCGCGCCTCGCCGCCGCACCTGCTCGCCGATCGGGCGGCCGCGCCGAGCGGAGGCGGTTCATGAGCTGGGCGGGTCGGCTGCGCCTGTTCTTCGGCGCCCTGGGCGTCATCCTGCTCGTCGCGGCCTGCACCGTGCTGTTCTCCCAGCGCCAGTCGCGGGCGGTCTCCGACAGCGCCACGATCGTCGCGCAGGAGTTCCCCGTCGGCACCGACTACGGCGGCCTCGTCGTGACGCAGCTCGTGCAGGAGGGCGACGCCGTCAAGCAGGGCGATCCGCTCTTCGAGGTGCGCAGCCAGCAGCTCCAGCGCGACCTCGCGTGGGAGGTCGTGAACGACCCGACCGCGGCGGCCGACGGCACGGCCACGATCGTCGCGGGCGTCGACGGCACCGTGTCGGAGATCATGATCCCGCAGGGCGGCTACGCCCAGGCGGGCGGCGTGCTCGCGACGATCGATCGCGCCGAGACCGGCGAGGTGGTCGCCGAGTTCACCCTCACCGCCCGCGACTACGGCCGCCTCGGCGAGGGTTCGACGGTCTCGCTCGAACTGCCGGACCGGCGCACGCTCGACGGCACGGTCGAGGCCATCGACGTCGAGACGATCGCCGGCGAGGCGAAGGCCACACTCACGGTCGCGAGCCCCGAGGTCGCGCGCGGCGACGACTCGGGGCTGCTCGTGCCCGGCACGCCGATGCGCGCGACCGTGCAGCTCCGCGACGACGGCTTCCTCGCCGGAGCGCAGGACGCCATCGCCGACCTGCTGACCCAGGTGGGATTCTGACCTCCCGCATCCGGCGGATCCTGGGCGCGATCGTCGCGGCGGCGGCCGTGATCGCCCTCGCAGCGGCATGCACCGACGGGGCGGGCAGCTCGCCGGACACGTCGGCCCAGGGCGCCGAAGCGGCCCGCGAGGCCGAGCTCGCTGCGGCGCTGCCCCAGGAGTCCGTCGCCGAGACCCCGGTCATGCGGGTCGCCGAGGGGGTCGTGCCGCCCACGAACCGCTGGTACTCGGGGCTCGTGTTCGGGCAGGAGCCGCAATCGGTCTATCCGTTCCCGCTCGCGGCCCGGGTCGACGCCGCCGGAATCGCCGTCGGCCTGCCGAACGTGACGGCGAGCGCGAACGCGATCATCGGTCCCTTCGCCGCCGATGTGCTCGTCGGCCCGGCCGCCGGCGGCTCGTTCGACCCCGTGGTCGTCGCCGCCGACCCGGTGTCGGTGACGGTGGCGGTGGAGGGCGGCGACGGCGACGACGCACTGCGGGTCACGCTCGCCGAGGGGCTGCCGGTCGTCGCGCTGACGGCGGGTTCCGCGGATGCCTCGCTCGTGCTCGACCCGGAGGGTTCCGCTTGGGAGGCGGCCGGCGAGGGCCGCTGGACGACGACGACCGCCTCCGGTGCCGCGTACGGACTCGCGGCGCCCGCGGACAGCCTCGACGGCGGGACGCTCGAGCTGCCGGCCGGTTCGAGCGCGCAGCTCGTCGCCGTGCCCGAGGATGCCTCGTTCGAGGCGCTGGCCGACGCCCTCGGCGAGCCCGTCGCGGGCGTCGACGTGTCGTCCGAGGTCGAGGAGGACCGGGTGACGACCGTGCTCGACTACGGCACCCCGACGCTGCTCGTGGCGCCGCCGCTCGGCGACGAGGCATCCGTCGACGGATGCGGCGAGGTCCTCGGCATGTACGCGACGATCTTCGGCGAGGCAGCACTCTGCGCCGCTTCGACCCTCGAGCTGTCGGTGCCGCGCACCGCGACGCCGGCGGGCCTCGACCTCTCCGGCGTCGACGACGCCACCCGCGCGGGCATCGTCGGCCTGCTCGAAGCCGACGCCGGGACCGCCGACGAGCCCATCCCCGCCGACACCTACTTCGGCGCGAAGGCCCTGCACCGACTCGGCCAGTCGGCCGCGCTCGCGAGGGAACTCGGCCGCGACGACCTCGCGGAGCGGTTCGCCGAGCCCCTCGTCGCCGGCCTCGACGAGTGGCTCGATCCCGAGGGGTGCGCGGAGCGCCGGGAGCGCTGCTTCGTCTACGACCCCGAACTGCACGGCGTCGTCGGACTCCCGTCCTCGTTCGGCTCCGAGGAGTTCAACGACCACCACTTCCACTGGGGCTACCTCATCGCCGCCGCGGCGCTCGCGGTCGAGGGCGACCCCGCGCTCGCGGACCGCTACGACCCGATGGTCGACACGCTCATCGCCGACATCGCCGGCGCGGACGGGGAGGCCTTCCCCGAGACGCGCGTCTTCGACCCCTACTGGGGCCACTCGTGGGCGTCCGGCTTCTCGCCCTTCGCCGACGGCAACAACCAGGAGTCGACCTCCGAGGCGGCGAACGCCTGGTACGCGATCTCGCGCTGGGGCGGGCTCACGGGCGACGCGGGCCAGCAGGCGCGGGGCGATTGGCTGCTCGCCGCGGAGGCCGCGTCGGCGCGGGCGCTCTGGACCGCGCCCGACCCGGCCTCCCTCGCCGACGGCTACGCCCATCCCGTCGTGTCCCTGACGTGGGGCGGCAAACGGGACTGGGCCACCTGGTTCAGCGACGACCCCGCCGCGATCCTCGCCATCCAGCTCATCCCGATGAGTCCCGTGGCACCCGGCGCGCTGCCGGACGATCCCGAGGTCATCCGCGCGTCGCTCGCGGGCATCCCGACCGACGGCGCCTTCGGCGACTACCTGCTCATGTACGCGGCGCTCGCGGGCGACGTGCCCGACGATCCGGTCGCGACAGCGCGCGATCTGCCCGACGAGGCGATCGACGACGGCGACTCGCGCGCCTACCTCGCGGCGTTCCTGGCGGCGGCCGCAGCGGGTTAGCGCGGGCCGTCGGCGGAGTCGGGACGCGAGCCGGGGCCGCCGCCCGCGTCGGGCTCGGCGCCCGGCTCCCCGGCCGCATCCGCTTCCGCCGGCGCATCGGGCACCCGCTCATCGGGCACCCCTTCATCGGCGCCCGCCTCGAGGCCGTACTCGTGCACGATCGCGTCGGCGGCAGCGGCCTCGGCGGCCGAGGACTCGACGACGGGCACGTCGCGCTGCGTGGCGATCGCCGTGCCCGCGGCCGCGCAGACGACGACGATGGCGATCCACTCGAGCCAGGCGAGGTGCTCGCCGAGCACGAGCACGCCGAAGAACGCGGCGATGACCGGGCCGAAGCTCGTGATGATCGCGTAGAGGCGGGTGTCGATGCGCCGCAGGATGTAGGTGTCGAGCGAGTACGGCACGGCCGACGAGAGGACGCCGATGAGCAGCAGCAGTCCGACGATGCCCCAGTCGAAGGCGCCGGCGTCGAAGCCCGCGATCGCGAAGGGCAGCAGCAGAACGAGGCTCACGATGCTCGCGATCGTCACGCCCTCGAGGCCCGGCAGTCCGTGGGCGACGGTTCGGGTCAGCACGATGTAGGCGGCCCAGGCCCCCGCGGCGGTGAGGGCGAGCAGGATGCCGAGGACGTCGGCCGTGCCGTCGAGGCCGGTGAGCAGGAAGACGCCAGCGCCCGCGGCGACCGCGCAGATCACGTCGAGCAGGCGCCGGCTCGTGAGCAGGGCGAGCGCGAGCGGGCCGAGGAACTCGATCGTCGCGGCGACGCCGAGGCCGAGTCGGGCGACGGAGATGTAGAACGTCAGGTTCATGACGGCGAGCACGACGCCCAGCCAGATCGCCGGCGCGAGGCGCTTCCAGGTGAGACGCTCCCGCGCCGGACGGAAGACGGGCAGCACGGCGGCGAGCATCACGAGCTGCCGGGCGACCACCACGACGGGCGCGCCGACGAGCGGCGTCACGATGCCCGACAGCGCGGAGCCGAGGTTGATGCTCACCTCGGTGCCGATCTGGGTCGCGGCGCCGGCGGCGCGGCGGCGGCGGTTCTGTTCGTGGTGCACCGGATCACCCTATGTCGCCGGGCGAGCGCGCTCGACGCCGTGGCGTGCAAGCGCTTACAGTTCTCGCATGGATGCTCCTGAGGTCCTCATCGCCGGCCCCGCGACGTGGAACCGCATGATCGAGCTCGACCGGCTGCCCGAGCCGCGCCCGCACATGCAGTTCGCCACCGGTTGGTTCGACGCCGTCGGCGGCACCTCGGCGGGCAAGGCACTCGGCCTCACGGCCCTCGGTCGCCGCGTCGCCCTGCACGCCCTGCTCGGCGACGACGAGCCCGGTCGGCGGGTCGCCGCCGCGCTCGAGGGCGCCCGGGTGCCGCTGCTCGCCGCCGGGGCCGACGTGACCGAGCAGCACTGCAACCTCATGACGCCCGCGGGCGAACGGGTCTCGCTCTTCCTCGCGACGCCGACGCCCGTCGCGGCCGAGCCGCCGGCCGGCGTGCTCGAGGCGCTCGAGGCGGCGCGCGTCGCCGTGCTCGACCTCTCGGGGCTCGGAGCGTCGCTGCTGCCCGCTGCCGCGGAGCGCGGCATCCCGGTCTGGACCGACCTCCACGATTACGACGGGGAGAACCCGTTCCACGAGCCGTTCATCGCCGCGGCCGACGTCGCGTTCTGCAACGCCGACGGCGTCGGCGGCCGTCCCGACGCGCTGCTCGATTCGCTCGTCGCGCGAGGCATCCGGATCGCGGTGTGCACGCTCGGCGCCGAGGGAGCCGTCGCGGTGACCGCCGACGAGCCGGGCGTCCGGCACCGGGTCGCCGCCGTGCCGGTCGACGTCGTCGACACGAACGGCGCGGGCGACGCGTTCGTCGCCGGTTTCCTTGATGCGCACCTCGCGGGTGCCGCGCTCGAGGACTGCCTCGCCGCCGCGTCGGCGGACGCGGCGCTCGCGCTCACGACGCGCAACCTGCACCCGGTGCTCGACCGGGCGCCGTGAGCCGCCCGGTGCTGCGAGGTCAGTTCTGCACCCGTGAAGGCTGCGGCGAGCCCGCGCTCGTAGTCGTGCCTGCGTTCTGCCCTGTCGGCGGGCATCGCGGTGCCGCGCAGCGCCTCGGGAAGCCCCGGTGCGATGGGCCTGAGAGCAGATCGGTCGCGCGCCCAGCCCGACCCGTCGATCAGCGCACGAACGGAGGATCTCGACTTCCTGGCGGCTGATCGAGGATGCCCGGTCTCGAATGCTGGAAGAGGCGGTGCCGGGAGCACCGCCTCTTCCAAAATGCGTCAGGACCGGCCTAGAGGAACACCAGCTTGGTCGCGAAGCCCTCGCTCGAAACTGCGTGGATATCGTGGCCGTTCTGGAGTTCGGAGTCGATCGCGTCCATCATTGCGAGCGCTCTCCGGAACACTTCCACCGCGCTGACACCGCGAGCTTCGGCCGTCTCCTGGACGATCTTGGAGAAGCGAGGGCCGAGTTGGATCGTGTATCGACTGGGCAGAGTCTCGGCAGTTCCGGTTTCCCAGCCGGACTTCGTGACATCCTTCCGGTCTACGCCGGGCAAGCTGCTCGAAGCGCCGACTTCATTCTTGTGAGTGGGCAATTTGTGCGCCTCCGTAAGGCGATCGGTGACCCTGAGTCGAGCGACCCTCCCCAGCGGGATCGCTGCCTCAGAGGCCTTGGGAGACCTCTGGGTCAATGGATTACGGTCAAAGTACGCAAAAACAAAGCACTCCGCAAGGACCACGTGCCCCGGGTCGAGGCAAATGTGCAGAATTCAAGTCCTGAACGCGTGGATTTCGCTTGCTGGAGGAGCAATGCACTCTTGTGCGGCTGGCGTAGGGCGAGGTATCTTCGGCGTTTAGCAGGTCTCGGGGAAGGGGGTGCACTGCGTGTTCGAGACGGTGCTGGTGGAATCGCGGCTGATCTGCGAGTTTCGCCGCTGTGCCATTCCGTGTTCGAACGACCGAAGGAGCGAAATGTCCCACGCCCCCGCCGAGCCGCATCCCGAAACGGGTGCAGTTCCGATCTTCGACCCCGTGTCTGAGACCGCCCCCACCTCGATCGAGTCCGCGCCCCCGCAGGAGCCTCCCGGTGACGACGATCCGAACCGCTACATCGGAGCGAAGATGCCCGCCGGCCGGACCCGCTCGACGATCGTGGTCGGCGTTCGCATCGTCGACATGAAGGATCGCCGTGCGAACCCGCTCACCAAGCGACCTCGGTCCTTGGCTGCGAGTGCCATCGGCGTTGCGGGGTTCATCTTGTACTGCTTCACGGCGTCCGCTGAAGTGCTGACGGCGACGGTCGTGATCGTCACCGCACTCAGCTGGAAGTCCATGAGCGACAAGTAGGAGTGCACCGGGGGAGGTGGGACATCGAGCCCGCCTCCCTCGGCCTGGCGAGGGAACGCTCGGCAACCTCGTCGAGGGGGTCTCGGGCCGGTACGGGCACTGGCGCGGCATCCGGGTCGGATCCGCCCCGACCGCACGGAGCACCGGCGTCCGGCCTGCCTACGAGCGCTCGGCGAGCATGGTCTGCATGCGCGTGATCTCGATCTGCTGATCGGCCTCGATGTGCTTCGCGATCGTGTCGATGTCGACCTCGTTGCCGCCGCCGGCCGCGCGCAACTCCTCCACCATGACGATCGCGCCCTCGTGGTGCTTGGTCATGGAGGTCAGGAATAGACGGTCGAACCCGTCGCCCTCGGCGGCCTCCAGTTCGGCGAGCTCCGCATCGGTGAGCATCCCGGGCATCGGCGCCGCCGCCGTGTGCGCGTGCTCCGCGTCGGGGTCGCGCAGCAGCTCGCCGTTGTCCTGCAACCAGGCGGCGAACTGATCGGACTCCGCCTCCTGGGACAGTCGCATGCGCTCGGCGAGCAGTCGGATGTCGTCGTCGTCGGAGCGATCCTCGACGTAGCCGATCATGACGATCGCCTGGGCGTGGTGCTCGAGCATGTGCCGCACGAACGTCACGTCGGCCTCGGTCTTCTCCGGCGAGTCGAGCGCCGCCACCTCCTCGGGCGAGAGGGTGCGGTTCGGCTGCCCCGGCGCACCGAGCTGCACGACCGGCGTCGTCGGCATCGGCAGCGCCTCCTCGACCCCGGGGGTGCAGCCGACGAGGGCGAACGCGAGCGCGGCGACCGCGCTCGCTGCGACGAGGCGCGCGGGTGTTGCCATGGGTGGAGCCTCTCGTTCGGGGTGGCTCAATGGTCCGTCACGAGTCCCGGCGTCGCGACACGTGTAACCAGAAATTCACACAGACCCTATCGGAACTGCCTAGCCAACCCATAGGTTCAGGGCAACGTGCCGCGCGCGACACGTGTTCCCCGGCCATGTCCCCTGGTTGCGGACCGCGCAGAGCGCGCGGCACGGGCACTGCAATCGCTGTCCCGCAACGAGAAGAAGGGCACAACCTTCCGTATGAGAACCAGAACGACGACCCGCGCTCAGAAAGCGCGGGCTTTCGCCGTCATCGGATCGGCCGCACTCGCGGTCTCCCTGATGACCGCCGCGGCACCCGCCGCGGCCGCCGACGAGGAAGCCGATCCCCGCGTCGGCCTCACCGCCGGCCTGCACGACGCCGGTCAGGCAGCCGAGAACATCGCGCTCCTGTCCGCGCAGCAGAAGACCGCCCCGTTCACCACGAACTCGGACCTCGCCTTCACCGGCGACTACGCGATCGCCGGCAACTACTACGGGTTCCAGATCTACGACATCGCCGAGCAGGAAGCGCCGACGCTCGCCGGCACCTTCGTCTGCCCCGGCGGGCAGGGTGACGTCTCCGTCGCCGGCAACCTGCTGTTCATGTCGGTCGAGTCGTCCCCGGGCCGCCTCGACTGCGGCACCGTCGCACCGACGAGCGCGACCGACCCGCAGTACTTCCGCGGCGTGCGCGTGTTCGACATCTCGAACATCCTCGCGCCCGTGCAGGTCGCTGCCGTCCAGACGTGCCGCGGCTCGCACACGCACACCGTGGTCGAGGACCCGGACGACACGGAGAACGTGTACGTCTACGTCTCCGGCACGGGCGGCGTCCGCACCACGACCACGACGGTCGAGGGCGGCTGCGTCAACCCGGCCGGCAACACGCTCGAGTCGCAGCTCGGCCCCGACGGCACGCCGCTCGACTCGGCGCGCTTCCAGGTCGAGGTCATCAAGGTCCCGCGCGCGAACCCGGCCGCGGCCGCGATCGTGAACGAGGCCCGCCTGTTCGCCGACTCCGCCACGGGTTCGGTCGCCGGTCTCTGGCCGGGCGGCAGCCACGGCGAGGGTCTGCAGACCACGTCGGCCACCGACGCGTGCCACGACATCACCGCGTACCCCGAGATCGGTCTCGCCGCCGGCGCCTGCGAGGGCAACGGCATCCTGATCGACATCAGCGACCCGGTGAACCCGAAGCGCCTCGACGCCGTGACCGACCCGCGGTTCGCCTACTGGCACTCCGCGACGTTCAACAACGACGGCACCAAGGTCGTCTTCACCGACGAGTGGGGCGGCGGCTCGGCCGCTCGCTGCCGCGACGTCGACCCGCTGAACTGGGGCGCGAACGCCATCTTCGACATCGTCGACGGCAAGCTCCAGTTCGCGAGCTACTACAAGATGCCCGCGCCGCAGACGGCCCAGGAGAACTGCGTCGCCCACAACGGCTCGCTCATCCCGGTGCCCGGCCGCGACATCATGGTGCAGGCCTGGTACCAGGGCGGCCTCTCGGTGTTCGACTTCACCGACAGCGCCAACCCGGTCGAGATCGCGTTCTTCGACCGCGGTCCGAACGACGCGACCCGCCTCGTCACGGGCGGCTACTGGTCGACGTACTGGTACAACGGCTACGTCTACGGCAACGAGATCGGCCGCGGCTTCGACGCGCTCGGCCTCGTGCCGAGCGAGTTCCTGAGCGCCGACGAGATCGCCGCCGCGAAGGAGATCTCGTTCGCCGAGGTCAACGTGCAGGGTCAGAAGGAGTTCTCGCACGAGGCATCCCTCGCCCTGGCCGGCGCGTACCTCGACCAGGCGGAGCGCTCCGGCGAGCTGTCGGGCGAGGCGCTCGCCACCGCCCGCACGCAGTTCGAGCTCGGCAAGTCGCTCGTCTCCGACCCGAAGCAGGCCCGTGCCGCCATCGCCGCGTTCCAGGCTTCGGCCGCCGCGGCCGGCGGCAAGGCCGGCGAGGCGCTGACGGCGTTCGCCGCGACGGTGCACGTCGACTCGATCAAGCCGGTCTCGACGCTCGTCGCGCCGACGACCGCGGGTCCGTTCAAGCAGCTCACCGTCCAGGTGGACGCGACCGACGAGATCGGCCTCGAGCGGGTCGTCGCGAACATCTACCAGAACGGCAAGCTCGTCAAGAGCACGCAGACCGCCGCCAACGGCGCCGCCTCGGCGACGCACTCGGCGACCGTGACGCTGCCCGAGGGCACCTACCAGGTGCGCTACAACTCCTCGGACACGGCCGGCAACGTGTCGGCCACCAAGGAGTACACCGTCGTCATCGACACCACGGCTCCCACCGTGACCGTCAAGACGGGTGCGACCGAGACGGTCGGAGCCGACGGCTCCTACTCGCTCGTGAGCTTCAAGCTCTACGACGCGGGCAAGATCGACAAGGTCGAGCTCAACGGCGTGGTCAAGGACCTCTCGAACAACGCGTGGTCCGACGTGAACTTCGTCAAGCCGGGCGTCTTCGGCGCGGTCCTGGGTGCGAACACCCTGGTCGTGTACGACGTCGCCGGCAACACGTCGACGCTCACGTTCACCGTGACGGCCCCGGCCGTCTGAATCGAGTGATCCCGGCGCCGCCGGGGGTGCGGGTCATCCGCTCCCCCGGCGGCGTTTCTCGTGCTCGGGCAGCCCGCGCCGTGTCGAACGGCTCGGTCGTCAGGGGATCGACCGGAGCATCTCGAGCATCCTCGCCATGACCTGCTCGGCGGCGACCGGGCGATAGGACGGGAGCTCCGGGTCGGCGAAGTAGTGCTGGTCGCCGTCGTAGACGAACAGTTCGCCGCGCGGTGCAGCGGAGACGAGCTCGCGTGCGGCGTCGAGGTCGCCCTCGTCGGCGAAGTAGGGGTCGTTCGCCATGCCGTGGATCTGCACGGGCACGTCGGCCGGCCACTCGCCGCCGAACTCCTCGGGCGGCACGCACGAGTACAGGAAGATCGCCCCGGTCGCGCCCGGCCGCGTCTGCGCGAGCAGCTGCGCCGGCAGCACGCCGAGGGAGCAGCCGACGTACGCGAGCTCGTCGGGCAGGCCCTCGACGGCGGCCCGGCCGCGCTCGAGGATCGCGCCGAATCCGACCTCGCCGGCGTACGAGACGCCCTCCTCGATCGAGGGGAAGGTGCGCCCCTCGAACAGATCGGGGACGTGCACGCGATGGCCCGCAGCTTCGAACTGCGCGGCGAGCGAGCGGATGCCCGCCGTCGCGCCGAGCGCGTGATGGAACAGGACGATCTCCGCCATGGCGTCTCCCCTCCGAGGATGTCGGTGGAGCGATGGTGTCACGGACGCAGCGGCGCGGTCACCCCCTTGCACAGTGGCGAGGAGGTGTGCGAGCGTGCGGGCGGGCGCGTTCGGGTCGCGCGCCCGCCCGAGGGATGGATGCCGAGGAGCCGCGTCAGGCGGCGACGGCGAACCCGCCGGTCCAGCCGACCTGCTCGGTGACGGCGAGGGTGAGCTGCAGGAAGCCGACGGCCTCGAGCTCGCGGGCGCGCTTGAGCGAGCCCGCGTCCTTCGCCGCGAGGCCGCCGCCCTGCACGAGGGCGATGAGGGCCGCCTTGGCCTCGGCGTCGTCGCCCGCGACGAGCACGGTCGTCGGCTGGCCGCCGACCTGCTTGGCGCCGAGGGTCGCGGCGAAGTTCGTGTTGAACGCCTTGAGCACGTTCGACTCGGGCAGCGCCGCGGCGAGCTCGGCGGCCTTCGAGGAGTCGGCCGGCACGACGAGCGAGTCGAACGTCTCGAAGTCGAGCGGGTTGGTGATGTCGACGACGGTCTTGCCGGCGAACGCCTCGCCGTAGTTCGCGAGGATGCCCTCGACCGCGGGGTGCGGCACCGCGAGCACGACGATCTCGCCCGTGACGGGCTGCACCGCGTCGGTGCTGCCGCGGTAGTCGACGTCGGCGCCGGCCTCCGCGAAGACGGCGCCGATGGCCGTGCCCATGTTGCCCTTGCCGAAGATGGTGACGTCGGTCATCCGAGTTCCTTTCGTCGGATCGCCGGCCCCGAATCGGCCGCCGATCGCTTGCCCGCAACGTGCGTTGCTGCCTGGTCCAACTCACTTGCCGCGACAACTATTCCCGCAGCACCGGAATTCGTCCGGACCTCCCGGCGGGATACCCTCGCCCGGTGAAGACGGCGATCGTGGGCGCGGCCCTCCTGCTGCTCGGCGGCGTCGCCGTCGCCGCGGGCATCCTCGGGGTCGAGGACGTCGCCGAGCTCGTCGAGCGCGTCGGCCCGATCCTCGCGTTCGTCCTCGCGATCACCGTCGTGGCCGAGCTCGCCGCCGAGGCCGGTCTCTTCCAGGCCATCGCCGAGCGGCTGGCGATCCTCGGCCGGGGCCGCGGCCTCGCGCTCTGGCTGCTCGTCGTGCTGCTCGCCGTCGCCGCGACGGTGTTCCTCTCGCTCGACACCGCGGCGGTGCTGCTCACGCCGGTCGTCGTCGTGCTCGCTCAGCACGTGCGCATCTCGCCCATCCCCTTCGCCCTCACGACCGTCTGGATCGCGAACACCGGTTCGCTGCTCCTGCCGGTCTCCAACCTCACGAACCTGCTCGCCGCCCATCGGCTCGGCGATCCCGGACCCGGTGCGTTCGCAGCGCTCACCTGGGCGCCCGCCGTCGCGGCGATCCTCGTCACCGTGGTCATCGTCTTCGCGACCCGCCCGCGCCAGATCCTCCAGCGCTACACGCCCGACCCGCCGAGCCCCGTCGAGGACCGCACCCTCTTCCTGATCGCGGCCGTCACGGTCGGCGCGCTGCTGCCCGCGCTCGTCTCCGGCATCGAGGTCTGGATCCCGGCCGCCGTGGCGGCGGTCGTCCTCGTCGTCGCGTTCGCCTTCCGGCGGCCGGCCGTGCTCCGGTGGAACCTCGTGCCCTGGCCGATCCTCGTGTTCGCGTCGGGCCTGTTCCTCGCCATGGCCGCCGCCCACGCGGCGGGGCTCACCCGCTGGCTCGACGACCTCGTCGGCACCGGCACCGGGCTCGGCGACCTGCTGCGGGTCGCCGGCACGGGCGCCCTCGCGGCCAACGCGATCGACAACCTCCCGGCCTACCTCGCCCTCGAGCCCTTCGCCGACGATCCCGTCCGGCTCATCGCCCTGCTCATCGGCGTCAACGCCGGCGCGATCGTGACGCCGTGGGCGTCCCTCGCGATCCTGCTGTGGCACGGCCGGCTCACCGCGCTCGGCGTCGAGTTGAGCTGGCGGCGCTACCTCGGCCTCAGCCTGCTCGCCGCGCCGCTCGTCGTCGGCGCGGCGACGCTCGCCCTCTGGCTCGTGCACGGCACCTGAGGCCCGTCGGCCGGTGCGACGGGGTGTCGCCGCGCGCCCGTCGAGTGGAAGACTCCCCGGAGGGGAACCGAGCGGGGGCGCGATGACCGACGAACGCACGACGACAGCAGGCGGCTCGTCCGAGAGCCTGCTCACGGTGCTCGTCGCGCTCGTGGCCAACGTCCTCATCGCGATCGCCAAGACGATCGCGGCGATGCTGACCGGCTCGGCGTCGATGGTCGCGGAGTCCGCGCACTCGTGGGCCGACTCCGGCAACGAGGTGCTCCTGCTCGTCGCGGAGCGCCGCTCGCGCAAGCCCGCCGACGCCCGGCGCCCGCTCGGCTACGGCAAGGACGCCTACATCTGGTCGATGTTCGCCGCATTCGGCCTCTTCGCCGTCGGCGCCGCCGTGTCGATCACCCACGGCATCACGGAGCTCCTCGATCCCGAGCCCGCGAGCGACTACGTCATCGCGTACGTCGTGCTCGCGATCTCGTTCGTGCTCGAGGGCGTCTCGTTCACCCGCGCCTACCTGCAGACGCGGCGGAGTGCGCGGGCGCGCGGCGTCTCGACGCTCGCCCGGGTGCTGCACCACTCCGACCCGACGCTGCGCGCCGTCTTCGCCGAGGATGCCGCGGCGCTCATCGGCCTCCTCATCGCCGGCGCCGGGGTCGGGCTGCACCAGGCGACCGGTTCCCCCGTGCCCGACGCGATCGGCTCGATCCTCGTCGGCGTGCTGCTCGGCGTCGTCGCGATCATCCTCATCGCCCGCAATCGCGACTTCCTCCTCGGCGAATCCGTCGACCTGCCCACCCGGGATGCCGTCCTGGCCGGCCTCCTCGCCAACGAGGGGATCGAGCGCGTCACCTCGCTCCGCATCCAGTACCTCGGTCCCGGGACCGTCTCGGTCGTCGCGGCAGTCGACCTCGCGGGCAATGCGCCCGAGGACGATGTCGCGTACACGCTCCGACGTCTCGAGCAGGAGATCGCCGCGAACCCGCACGTCGGACTCGCGGTGCTGACGCTCTCGGCGCCCGACGAGCCCTCGGTGCACCCCGGCGACCCGGTGGTGCCGCAGCTCTGAGCGTGCCGCCCACTCCGGCGGACGGGACGGCGGGCCCCTGTCGGCGGACGGCGGTACGGTCGGCGCATGGCGGGCACCGGCGACGACGAGGATGCCTCGCGGCGGCAGTGCGCCGTGCCCGAGGCATCCGGTGCCGCCTGCCCGAGGCCCGTCCCGTCCGAGTCGCCCTTCCCGCTCTGCGTCGCCCACCAGCTCGCCGTGCACGAGCACGTCGAGGGCGAGGTCGGCGCGCGCGACCTGCTGCCCGCGCCGTGCGCGGCGTGCGGCTGCCGGGTGGGGGTGCGCTACCCGAGCGGCTGGGTCTGCGCGGAGTGCGAGTGGCGGCACGGCGAGCAGCCCGACGCGTTCGTCGCCCGCCCGACCCTCGAGGTCGTCTACTACCTCGGCTTCCGCGACGAGATCAAGATCGGCACGAGCGGCAACCCGCGCCGGCGCATCGCCGCGCTCCCCCACGACGAGGTGCTCGCCTTCGAGCCGGGCGGCCGCACGCTCGAGCAGCGCCGGCATGCCCAGTTCGGCGAACTCCGGCTCCGCGGGGGCGAGTGGTTCGCCCGCGGCGAGCCGCTGCTCGCGCACATCGCCGACCTCCGGCTCGGCGTCGACGACCCGTGGGTCGAGTACGGCCGCTGGGTGAGCCGGCGCCGCGCGCGCGACGCATCCTGAACCGGACGGGGCGACGCGGCATCAGCCGTTCGCCGGCCGGGCCGCGCCCATCCCGGCGTGCAGCAGCGCCCACGCCCGCTCGGCGACGGCGCGGCGATCGGCGGGCGGCGTGCGCGACACGAGCGCCGCGATGAGCGAGACGGCGAGCAGCACGTCATCGGTCGAGGCGGCCGAGGCGAGGCGGCCGGCCGCACGTTCGTGCTCGACCGCGAGCTCGACGATGGTGCGGAGCCGGCCGCCGAGGTCGACCACCGCATCGTCGGCGCGCTCGCGCATCATGAAGTCGATGAGCGACGAGTGCGCGATCGACTGCGAGATGAGCTTCGCGAAGAGGTCGTCGAGCGTGCGGTCGGGGTCCGCGATGAAGGCCTCGAGGTCGGCGAGGTTCTCGTCGAACACGGCGAGCGCGATCGACTGCCGGTCGGGGAAGTGCCGGTACAGGGATCCCTGGCCGACGCCCGCGCGCTTGGCGATGCGGCTGAGGGGGGCGTCGTAGCCGTCCTCCGCGAAGACCGCGCGCGCGGCGGCGATGAGCGCCCGCCGGTTCTCCGGGCCGGCGCTCGGTCCGCGATTGGGCTTGCGCTCGACGGTCACAGGAGTAGGTTACGACCGGACAGCGTTGTCCGGTTCGAGGTTCGAGGAGGAACCCATGTCAGACCATTGGGATCGTGAAGTCGACGTGCTCGTCGCCGGGTCGGGGGCGGCCGGCCTGACCGCGGCCATCGCCGCCGCCGATGCGGGGCTCGAGACGCTCGTCGTCGAGAGCACCGACCGCTGGGGCGGCACCACCATGCGCTCCGGCGGCGGCCTCTGGATGCCGAACAACCCCGCGATGCGCAAGCACGGCATCGCGGACTCCCGCCAGGAGGCGCTCGACTACCTCGAGGCATCCGTCGGCCCCGTCGCCGACATCGGCCCGGCCTCCTCGCAGGAGCGCCGCGAGGCGTTCGTCGACGGCGTCACCCCGACCTTCGAACTGCTGCGCCGACTCGGCGTCGTCTGGACCGTCGGCAAGGACTACCCCGACTACTACCCCGACCGCCGCGGCGGCAAGATCGGCCGTTCGATCGAGGTCAAGCCGATCGACGCGCACAAGCTCGGCGACTGGCAGGCCACCTCCCGCATCAGGGACGCCGTGCCGATCCCGATGAAGACCGACGACGTGTGGCTGCTCACCCGCGCCTGGTCCACCCCGTCGGGCTTCGTGCGCGGCGCGCAGTTCGTGTTCCGCACCCTCGGCGGGCTCGTCACCGGCCGCAAGCTCATGGGCATGGGCGGCGGGCTCATGCTGAGCCTCGGGCTCATCGTGAAGCAGCAGGGCACCGAGATCCTGCTGTCCTCGCCGCTCACCGAGCTGGTGCAGGATGCCTCGGGCCGCGTCGTCGGGGCCGTCGTGTCGAGCCCCTCGGGGTCGCAGCGGATCCGCGCGCGGCGCGGCGTCATCCTCGGGGCCGGCGGGTTCGCCCACCGCACCGAGTGGCGGCAGCGCCACCACGGCATCCCCGGCCACACGTCGGCCGCCGAGGGCGACCTCGGCACGGCGATCGAAGCGGGTGCGGGGGCCGGCGGCGCCCTCGACCTCATGGACGACGCGTGGTGGGGCGCATCGGTGCCGATCCCCGGCAAGCAGGCGTCGTTCATCCTCAACGAGCGCAGCGACCCCTTCAGCATCGTCGTCGACCAAACCGGACAGCGCTACCTCAACGAGTCCGAGAGCTACATCGACTTCGGCCACCACCTGCTCGAACGCGACCGGACCGTGCCCGCGAATCACTCCTGGCTCATCACCGAGCGCCGTCACGCCCAGCGCTACCTCGCCCCCGCCGGCCTCATCGGCGGCAAGGCGATGCGCACCGAGGGGATCATCGTGGATGCCCCGACGCTCGACGAGCTCGCCGGGAAGATCGGCCTCGACCGCGACACGTTCCGCGCGACCGTGGCGCGGTTCAACGGCTTCGCGAAGACCGGCGTCGACGCCGACTTCGGGCGCGGCCGCACCGCCTACGACAACTACTACGGCGACCCGCGGGTGAAGCCCAACCCCAACCTCGGCCCGCTGGAGCGCGGCCCGTTCCGCGCCACCATGATCGTGCCCGGCGACCTCGGCACGAAGGGCGGCCTGCTCACCGACGAGCACGCCCGCGTGCTCGATACCGAGGGTGCGGTGATCGAGGGGCTCTACGCCGCCGGCAACACGACGGCGAGCGTCATGGGGCGCACGTACCCGGGCCCCGGCTCGACCATCGGCCCCGCCGCGGTCTTCGGCTACCTCGCGGCCATGCACGCGGCCGCGCAGACGCCGGTCTCGGTCCAGGCCCCCGCCGCCCCGGCATCCACGCCCGCCGCCGCTCCGGATCCCGCGCCCGCAGCCGAGGAGTCCCTCGCCTGACGGCCCGACGCCGACGTGCCGATCCACGCGAAGACGGCCGATTCCACCAGAACCGGCCCGTGTCGCGCCGACGGGTCGCGCGCCGGCGTTGCAGGCCCCGGTGACGGGGTCGGCTGTCGGTGGCTCGCTGGATGATCGCACCATGAGCGATTTCGACTTCCTCTCCGGCGAATGGAACGTCGCCAACCGCCGGCTACGGCAGCTGTTCGTGGGCAGCGACGAGTGGGAGGAGTTCCCCGCGACGTCGTGGGCGCGTCCACTGCTCGACGGCGTCGGCAACGTCGATGAGATGCACTGCCCGACGCAGGGCTGGTCGGGTGCGAGCATCCGGTTCCAAGACCAAGCGAGCGGCGAATGGTCGATCTACTGGGCGAACAGCAGCACGGGCCGGCTCTTTCCGCCTGTCGTCGGGCGGTTCACCGACGGGCGCGGCGACTTCTACGGCGACGACACCCACGAAGGCGAGCCCATCAGGGCGCACTTCACCTGGTCCGACATCACCCCGGTTTCGGCGCGATGGCAGCAGGAGTTCTCGCGCGACGGCGGCGAGACCTGGGAGTGCAACTGGGTCATGGAGTTCACCCGCGCCTGACCCGCGAAGCACCTCCCGGTGCAACGCTCGAGCGGATCGACGTCCTGATCGCTCAACAGCGACACGCCGCTGACATCCCCGCGACTTCTGCTCGGCGGGCGGGAGCGACGCGACGCAGTCGGTCGGCGCTCAGCGCACGACCCGGTAGTCCGACGCGATCATGCCCGAGGCGAAGGTGCGGGTGGCGATGAGCTCGAGGTCGAACCGGCGCGCGATCTGCGGGAAGTAGGGCACCCCGCCGCCCACGATCACCGGGGAGAAGCGGGGGCGGTAGACGTCGATGAGATCGGCCTCGGCGGCCGCCCGAGCGAGCCCGGCACCGCCGATCGCGATGTCGCCGTCGCCGGGCTCGGCCCGCAGCCGCTCGATCTCCTCGACGAGACCGCCGTCGAGCAGGCGCGTGTTGCCCACGACGGAGCCGAGGGTGGTCGAGAACACCGTCTTCGGCATCTCGCGCCAACGCACCGCCCACTCGCGTTCCGGATCGGTCCATTCGGCGGCGTGCTCGTCGCTCTCCCAGTAGACCATCGTCTCGTAGAGCCGCCGGCCCAGGAGGTGCACGTCGGCTTCGCGGAGCTCGTCGAGGTAGAAGGCGAACTCCTCCTCGCTCGGCGCGCCCCAGTCGAACCCGCCGTCCGGCCCGGAGATGTAGCCGTCGAGCGAGCATCCCATCGAGTACGTGACGCGTCGCATCCGTTCGCCCCCTTCGGCATCCTCGCCGAACCTACTCGCGGCGTCGCCGCGCCGCGAGGCCTCGGTGACGCGGGTCCGCTTAGAGCGTCGGCAGCAGTTGGGCGACCGCGAAGATCGCGAGCCCCGCGAGCGCGCCGACGACCGTGCCGTTCAAGCGGATGTACTGCAGGTCGCGGCCGACCATGAGCTCGATCTTCTCGGTCGTCTCCGCGGCATCCCAGCGCTCCACGGTGTCGACGATGATCGAGGCGAGGTCGTGCCGGTAGCGCTCGACGAGGTGCCCGGCGGCGTCGGCGATCCGGGCATCCGCGCGCGCCTGCAGGGCCTCGTCGGTCGCGAGCCGTCCGCCGAGATCGGCCACGGCATCCTGGGCCCGTCGGCGCAGGGCGGATTCGGGGTCGGCGAGCGCGGCGAGCAGCCCCGTCTTCGCGGCGCCCCACGCCTGTCCGGCGAGCTCGCGCACGCGCGGGCTGTCGAAGACGGCCGACTTGGCGTCCTCGAACCGTCCGCCGGTGCCGGGGTCGTGCTGGAGCCGGTCGGCGAGCCGGGCGAGGTACCCGTCGATCGCCCGGCGCGCGGGATGCGCGGGGTCGGCCTGCACGGCCGCGACGAACTTGACCGCCTCCGAGTAGACGGTGTCGTCGACGAGGCGCTGCGCGACCCCCGGCACCCACGACGGCAGTCGCCGCGACACGAGTCCCTCGAACGCCGTGCGGTTGCCCGCCAGCCACCCTGCGGCGCTGTCGACGGCGAGGTCGACGGCACCCTCATGGGCGCGGGCATCCACCACACGCTCGAGCCAACCGCCGAGCGAGGGCGCCCAGTCGGGACCGACGAGGTGCTCGCGCGCGAGCCGCTCGAGCACGTCCTGCATCTCGTCGTCGCCGAGGGCGCGCAGCACCCCCGATGCCATCGTGGAGGCCTCGTCGACGACCCGCGCGGCGTTCGCCGGCTGCACGAGCCACTCCCCCGCACGCCGCGCCACCGAGGTCTGCGTTAGCTTGGCCCGCACGACCTCCTCCGAGAGGAAGTTGGTCTCGACGAACTCCCCGAGGGTGCGGCCGATCTCGTCCTTGCGGGTCGGGATGATCGCGGTGTGCGGGATCGGCAGCCCGAGCGGATGCCGGAAGAGCGCGGTCACGGCGAACCAGTCGGCGAGCGCGCCGACCATGCCGCCCTCGGCCGCCGCCCGCACGTACGCGAGCCACGGCACCTGCTCCTGCAGCACGAACGCGACGGCGAAGACCACGGCGAGCGCGACGAGCGCCCCGAGGGCGACGGACTTCATGCGCCGCAGACCGCGCCGCCGCGCCTGGTCGGCGGGGCTCAGCAGTGCGGTCGGGGTGCGCGCCATACGGGCATCCTCGCACCGACGCCGCCGCGCGCCCCGCCCGCGCCCCGGCCGGCCGCCGGGCCACCCTGAACCGCCGCGCACCCCGGGCCGTCCTCCCGCACCCGCCGCTGCCGCTCCACCTCTTCACCTGTTGCGCCAGAAATGGTGGCGCAGACACGGAGAAGGTGGCGCAGTTGGGAGGCCGACCGCCACGGGCGCGCGATAGCGTGCCGCCATGCGCGCGAGCGAGGTCGACGGGCGG
The DNA here is from genome assembly GCF_009789225.1 of Agromyces seonyuensis. Classification (GTDB taxonomy): domain Bacteria; phylum Actinomycetota; class Actinomycetes; order Actinomycetales; family Microbacteriaceae; genus Agromyces; species Agromyces seonyuensis. Next base: position 35,544 of record NZ_WSTA01000003.1, read on the forward strand.
GATGCCCGGTGGGAGCGGTCGTCCGCGCGGTACCGGCTGCACGTCTACCGCGGGGCGGGCGGAGCCCTCACCGAGATCGACTTCGAGGATGCCTCGCTCGAGGACGTGCTCGATTCGGGCGCGGTCTTCGGGCGCGACGGTGCGATCTGGTCGCTCGCGCTCGTCGTGGATGACTCGGCCGACGGCCGTGGGCTGGTCTGGCTCTCGGGCTGGGACTACCACGGGACCCCCGGCACGCCCGTCGAGCGGCGCGGCCGGGCGCGGATGCAGGACCGCTACCTGATGGCGGAGTCGACGCAGGGGCGGCCGGTCGTGCTGCCCGACGGACGTCGGGTGATCCGCCTGTTCCCGGATGCCGGGCACGACCAGCCGCTCTGGGAGAGCTTCGCCGACCGGTATACGCTCACCGGGGCCGATCTCGGGGTGTCCGCCGACCTCGAGGCGCGGCTGCGCGCCTGGCGCGACGACTGGGAGACGGCGGTCGCCCCGGCCTGGCACGGGGTCGACGACTCGGCTGCGCCGGACGACGCCTGGTACGACCGCGGGTACGCGCTCGCGACGGAACTCCAGGCTGAACTCGGCGACGGCTTCGAGGTGCGCCCGGACTTCGACCGCCGCAGTCTCCCGCTGGTCGAGTAGCGACGAAGGAGCGTATCGAGACCCGGCAACGGACCTTCCGGAGCCCGGAGCACACGTCACCCGGTCTCGATACGCTTCGCTACTCGACCAACGGAGGGGGTTGCTTCGCTACTCGACCAGCGGAGGGGGTTGCTTCGCTACTCGACCAACGGAGGACGACGGCGACGGGGCATCCTGATTCGGGTCGTCAGGACGTCAGTCGAAGACGACCGTGACCTTGTCGGCGGCGCCGGGGGTCGCGGCGACCTCGAGCGCGTGGAGCACGTCGACAGCCGGGAAGCGGTCGCTGATGATGAGCGCGTACTTCTCCCAGTTGGCGATGATGTCGTCGGTGACCTCGAAGATCTCGGTCGGGTAGCCCATCGACATGATGATCTCGATCTCGGTCGTGAGCAGCGTGCCGAAATCGACCTCGACGGGCTTCTTGTGCACGGCGGGGATGACGAGGCGGGCGCCCTGCTTGGCGAGCCCGAAGACCGTCGTCGGGATGACGGGGGCGCCGGCCGCGTCGATGAACACGTCGACGTCGGGACGCACCCCGCGCTGGCCGAGGACGGCGGGGGCCTCGCCGAAGAGTTCGATCAGGCGCGCGGCGACGTCCTCCTCACCGGAGTTCACGACTGCGTCGGCCCCGACCTGGAGCGCCTTCTCGAGCCGGCTCGGCAGGAGGTCGACGACGACGACCTTCGCGACGCCCTTCGACTTGAGCCCGAGCAGGGCGCCGAGGCCGATCGGGCCGGCGCCGAACACCACGGCGTGCTCGCCCGCGGCGGCGCGCGACCGGTTCACGGCGTGGAGGGCGACGGCCATGGGCTCGTTGAGCGCTGCGACGTCGAAGGGGATGTGGTCGGGGATGACGCGGAACTGCACGCCGGGCTTCGCGTCGTAGATCGCCACGATCGGCGAGAACGCGCCCTGCGCCCCGCCCGAGCCGAGCAGGCCGTCGGTGAAGCGCATGGTGTCGAGCACGACGTGGTCGCCGACCTTCGCGCCCATCACGTTCTCGCCGACGAACGCGATCTCGCCCGCGGGCTCGTGCCCGAGCGGGGTCGCGCCCTGCCGCGGCGGGATGCCGCCGTACATCGTGTACGTGTGGTCGCTGCCGCAGATGCCGCAGGCGCGGATGCGCACGAGGACGTCGTTCGGGCCGGCCTGGGGCTCGTCGACCTCGACGATCGCGGTGGTGCCGGGGCCGGTGACGTGGACTGCCTGCATGGTGCTTCCCTTCCGGGCGACCGGGGCTCCCGGCATCCTCGCCGGTGCTCGAGTCGCTCGATCACTAAATCGAATTAGTAGGAGAGTCTAGTCTGGATGCTGCCGAGCGTCGGCTGGGAATCGGGGAGAAGCGCATGGCTGCGAAGCGCGTGACGATGAAGGATGTGGCGCGCGCCTCGGGCGTCTCGGCGTCGACCGTGTCGTTCGTGCTCAACGACGCCCCGGGTCAGACCATCCCGGATGCCACCCGCGAACGCGTGCGGCGGGCCGCCGCGGAGCTCGGCTACGTGCCGCACGGCCTCGCGCGGGCGCTGCGCGAAGGCTCGAGCCGCATCGTCGTGCTCAACGTCGCCCGCCTCCCCCGCGACGGCGTCGCCCTCGCCGGCTTCATCGGCGGGCTCTCCGACGAGCTCGCCGAGCACGGGCACACGCTGCTCGTGCGCTACCGCGACGCCCCGGACGACGCCGACCCCGTGCTCGCGGCCATCTCGCCGCGCGCGGTGCTCGACCTCGACCGCGTCTACTTCGACGACGAGCCCGAGCTCGCCGACGGCGGCTGGGTCGACGGACTCGCGGCCCACACGGCGGTGCAGCTGCGGCACCTCGTCGGCGCCGGGCACCGGAGCATCGCCTTCGCGCTGCGCGGCGACGAGCGCCTCAGCCGGCTCGGGGCCCTCCGCTTCGACTACGCGCGCGACGCCGCGGCCGAGGCCGGCCTGCCGGCGCTCGTCCCCGTCGCGGTCGGGCACCCCGCCGCCGCCCACGACCGCGACGCCCTCGCCGCACTGCTCGCCGAGCATCCCGAGATCACGGCCGTCGCGGGCGTCGACGACGAGGCGGCCATGCGCGTGCTCGCGGCCGCCCGCGCACTCGGCCTCGCGGTGCCCGATCGGCTCGCGGTCATCGGCTTCGACGAGACGCCGTTCGCCGAACTCGCCGAGCCCCCGCTGACCACGGTGCGCATCGACACCGCGGCCTTCGGCCGGCGCGCGGCCCGCGAGCTGCTCGGCCTGCCCGCCGCGACGGATGACCGCGGGTCGGCCTCGCTCGCGGCGACGGTCATCCGGCGCGAGTCGGCCTGAAGCCCCGTCGGTCGAGTCGGCGCGCCAGCGCCGTATCGAGACCCGGCACGGCGCCTCACGCGGTCTCGATACGCTTCGCTACTCGACCGACGAGACCTTCGCTACTCGACCGACGAGACCTTCGTTACTCGACCAGCGCTACTCGACCGACGGGCGCACCGGCTGGCGCAGGATCGTGCGCAGCTTCTCGGGAGCGGCGCGGCGCGGGTCGCCGAGGTAGACCTCGTGGTGGAGGCCGTCGAACGCGAGACCGCGCTCCGGCATGACCTCGTCGTGCAGCCGCGCGAGCGTCGGCGCTTCGTCGTCGTACGGGCCGACGTGCAGGATCTGGAGCGAGCGCCCCTCAGTCCAGCGCCGCAGTTCGAGGCGTGCGAGCGGTTCGGCGAGCTCGGGCTTCTTCGTCGCGACCGCGGCCACGGCCGCCTCGAACGCCGCCGCGTCGACGTGCGCCGGTTGCAGGATGAGCATCGTCCAGTCCCACTCGGTCTTGCGTCCCCGGGTGAACACGCTCGGGTCCGCCGCATCCCAGAGCCCCTCGAGCGGCGCGACCGTCCAGTCGGGGCCGCCGGAGCGCTTGCTCGTCATCTTCAGCGAGTACGAGACCGCGTAGAGCGCGCCGACCGCCTCGGCGTACGCGGGAGCCGTGTTGGGATCGCCGTGCCCGGCGAGCGCGAGGTGCGTCAGCTCCGGCACGTCGACCTCGACGAAGTCGGCCGTCGGCGCCGTGAACAGGGCGCGGTGCTCGCGCGTGAGGTCGAGCTTCGTCGGTGCGGCCATCCTCCGACGCTACTGAGCGGCGGACGAGCCGGCTACTCGCCCGGGTGCGACGCCGGATGGGTCGAGGGCGACGAGTGGAGCGAGAGGATGAGCCCCGCGATGTCGCGCACGAGCTCGAGGGGCAGCGGCTTCGAGTACGGGAGCTCGACGGTGTCGGTCTTCGAGCGCCAGGGCGCGATCTCCTCCTCGAGCGCTCCCTCGGCACGCGGCACGGGGTAGAGCCCGATGTGGTGCTTCCACCCGGCGAAGTGCATCCAGTACCGACCCCGCACCTCGATCGCGGGCATCCCGTAGCGGAGCTTCTCGGGCGAACCGGGGAGCACGTCGTGGATCGCGTCGCGCACGGCGATCAGTCGGCCGGCGACCTCCGGCGGGAACCCGGCGATGTACTCGTCGACGTTGGAGGGCTTGGCGGCGACCATGCGCGTCACCGTAGCCGTCCCGCGCGCCCGCCGCGAGGCATCCGGCCCGACCCGTCACAACCGGTCGACCGCTGCGGGCCGACCGGGCGATGCGGCGTCGGGCCCGGCGGGTAGGCTCGCGGGGTGGCTGAACTGAGCGATCTCTGGCGGGCGCCGCGCCGTGACGTGCGCGGCATGAAAGAGCAGCTCGCTGCCCTCGAACCGGGCACGCTCGTCGCCGCGAAGTTCGAGAACCCGCGCTACGGACGATGGATCGTCGAGGGCGAGCTCAAGCGCTCGAGCGCCGGCGACTTCACCGTCGCAGGCTCCCCGATCGGCTCCGCGAAGGCGCCGGACGGCTCCCTCCTCTCGATCACGGTGCTCGAGGAACCCGCTTCGGTGACGCCGAGCGAGCAGGTGCCCGAGCACGGCGCCGTCGTGCGCGCCGCCGCCTTCAACGACGGCCACGGTCGCTTCTTCCTCACCGGCACCGTCGTGGAGGCGCCCGTGTTCGACGGCGCGCTGGACGGCGCGTCGATGGTCGGCGGCTGGCTCCTCGGGCATCCCGGCGTCGCCGGCATCGAGGTGCTCGCCGCGCCCGGCGAGCACGACCAACCGGTGCCCCCGCGCATCACCGCCGTCGACGCGAGCGCGCTCGAGGTCTGACGACTCAGGCCGGGCCTCCCGCGGCCGCGTCGGCCGACGACGGGCGCGAGCGACGTCCGACGGCGAGTCCCGCGGCGAAGGCCAGCACGAGCGCCCCGAAGCCGAGGCAGGTCCAACCGGCGATCGAGGTCGGCGAGAGCAGCATCGGAACGAAGACGGATTCTGAGAGCGGCTGGTACGCGAACCAGCCGAAGGAGCCGACGACGGCGGGCTGCGACTCGGCGAGCAGCACGGCGCCGCCCACTACGAGCAGACCGCCGGCGACGAGCAGCCCTACCAGCAGCTTCGAACGCGGAGCGGCAGGCCTGGGGGCGACGGAGTCCCTGCTCGGATCCTCCCATCGATCGACCTCCCCCGCGGGCGCTCCCGCGACGCGCCGCCGGTTCGTCGGGACCCGCCAACGCGGGGCGCCCGGGCGCCGCACGGGTGCGTCGATCAGCACGAAGATCCGGACGGCTCCCGCCATCCCGCCTAACGTCGTCGGGTCGCATCCACTTGGTTCGGGAGGTCACGTGCGCGAGTCCGAGGTCCGCATCGACGCCGGCGGCGCGGTGCTCGTCGGCACGCTGTTCGAGGCGGAGGAGCCGGCCCTGGCGATCGTCATCCATGCCGCGACCGCGGTGCCGTCGCGGATCTACGCGTCGTTCGCGCGGGCGCTCGTCGAGCGCGGTGCGACGGTGCTGACCTACGACTACCGCGGTACCGGGCGCTCGGCGCGGACGCCGCGCAGCCTCGACCGCGGCGTGCGGATGCGCGACTGGATCGACCGCGACGCGGATGCCGCGACCGACCGGCTCGCCGAACTGGCGCCCGGCCTGCCGCTCCTCGCGATCGGGCACAGCGTCGGCGCCCACGCGATCGCCCTCGGCGCCGGGCGCGGACGCCTCGACGGAGCCGTCTTCGTCTCGATGCACCTCGCCAACACGAAGCTCATCCCGGACCCGCGCGAGCGAGCGCGCGTGCGACTGCTGCTCGGCGCCGTCGCCCCCGTCGCGACGCGGGTCGTCGGCTACATGCCGGGACGCCGGTTCGGACTCGGCGAGGACCTGCCTGCCGCCGCGATGCTCGAGTGGTCGGGCTGGACGCGCAAGACCGAGTACTTCTTCGACGATCCGTCGATGGATGCCCGCCGCCGCGGTGCGGGCTACGCGATCCCGACCCTCTACGTCGGCATCGACGACGACCCGTGGTCGACGCCGCACGGGATGGACCGCTTCGCAGCCCACCTGCCGGCGGCCCCCATCGAACGCCTCCAGTTGACGCCCGCACCCGGCTCCCCCGCCGGCCATCTCGGCTTCTTCAAGCCGACGCAGTCCGACACGCTCTGGCCGCCCGTGCTCGAGTGGGTGCAGCGGCGCGCGGCATCCGCACGCGCCGAGCGCGCCGCCCGACCTTCCGCCTCGACCGAACGGGACGCCCGATGAACCTCTACCTCCGCCTGCTGCTGCTGCGCCTGAACGCGGAGCGCCGCGGCCGCCTCGGCGTCTGGGACACCTCCCGCACGCCGTTCCGCGTCGTGCCGACCGACCTCGACCTGCTCGGGCACATGAACAACGGCAAGTACCTGACGATCATGGACGTCGCCCGCATGGACCTCATGATCCGCTCGGGCTTCTGGAAGCGGTTGGAGGATGCCGGGTGGTACCCGGTCGTCGCCGGCCAGACGATCGCCTACCGCAAGTCGCTGCAGCCGTGGCAGCGGTTCGACGTGTACACGCGCATCCTCGGCTTCGACGAGCGCTGGGGCTACCTCGAGCAGACCTTCGTCGTCGGCTCGACGGTCTACGCGCAGGCGATCGTGCGCAGCCGGTTCCTGAAGAAGTCGGGCGGCTCGGTCGACCACGACGAGCTCTTCGCCCTCGCGGGCGAGCACCCCGCGCACCTCGAGCTGCCCGAGTGGCTCGACGAGTGGACCGCGAACGCGGTCATCCCGAAGGAGTACGTCTCCGCGCGGGTCGAGTAGCGAAGCGTATCGAGACCGTTCGTTGGTCGAGTACACCCACGTCGGTCGAGTAGCGAAGCGTATCGAGACCCCCCTCCCCGCCGATCGAGTAGCGAAGCGTATCGAGACCCCCCGCCGGTCGAGTAGCGAAGCGTATCGAGACCCGGCTCCGTCGTACGGTCCCCTGGTCGCGATACGCTCCTTCGTCGCTACTCGACCAACGGTCGGGTCACCGGGTCTCGATACGCTCCTTCGTCGCTACTCGACCAACGGTCGGGTCACCGGGTCTCGATACGCTCCTTCGTCGCTACTCGACCAGCGAGGGTGCCTCAGACGCGCTCGAAGACCGCCGCGAGCGCCTGGCCGCCGCCGATGCACATCGTCTCGAGGGCGAGGTTCCCGTCGAGCGCGGGGAGCTCGTGGGCGAGGGTCGCGAGCATGCGCAGGCCCGTCGCGCCGATCGGATGCCCGATCGAGATGCCCGAGCCGCGGGGATTGAGGCGCGGATCCTCGGCGTCGAGCCCCCAGTCGGCGAGGCACGCGAGCACCTGCACGGCGAAGGCCTCGTTGAGCTCGATCACGTCGAGGTCGGCGAAGCCGACACCGGCGCGGGCGAGCGCCAGATTCGCCGCGGGCACCGGTGCGACGCCGAACAGGGCGGGCTCGTTGCCGGCGACGCCCCAGGACCTGAGCCGCAGCATCGGCGTCAGGCCGAGGGCGGCCGCCCGCTCGGGGGTCGTGACGATCGCGGCGGCCGCGGCGTCGTTCTGGCCGGAGGCGTTGCCCGCGGTCACGGTCGCATCCGGGTCGCTGCGGCCGAGCATGGGGCGCAGGCCCGCGAGCGACTCGAGCGAGGTGTCGGCCCGCGGATGCTCGTCGCGATCGACGATCGTGTCGCCCTTGCGGCCGGGCACCGTGACGGGCACAAGCTCGGCGTCGAACGCGCCGGAGGACTGCGCGGCGACGGCGCGACGGTGGGACTGCAGCGCGAAGGCGTCCTGCGCCTCGCGCGAGATGCCGTAGTCGCGGCGAAGCCGCTCGGCCGCGCCGACGTTGCCCTCGGGGCTCGGGAAGCGGCGACCGGCGACGGTCTCGCGGCCGCGGGTGAGGGCGTCGTGGAGCATGAGGCCGGCCCCGACGATGCCGCGGCGGCCCTCGACGGTGTAGAACGGCGCGTTCGACATCGACTCGGCGCCGAGGGCGACGACGACCTCGGAGGCCCCGGTCTGCACCTCCATCGCGGCATTGACGACGGCCTGGAGGCCCGAGCCGCAGCGACGGTCGAGCTGATAGCCCGTCGTCGTGACGGGGAAGCCCGCGTCGAGCGCGGCGACGCGGCCGAAGGCGGGCGCCTCCATGCTCGGGTAGCCCTGCGCGGCGATGACGCCGTCGACCGCGGCCGGGTCGAGGCCGGAGCGCTCGAGCAGCGCGATCAGCACCGTCTCGGCGAGCTTCGTCGCCGGCACCGCGGCGAGCGCGCCGCCGAAACGGCCGACGGGCGTGCGCAGCGGCGACGCGATCACGACTTCGCGCAGCTCGGTCATCGGACTTCCTCCTTCGTGCGGGCGCCGCCCGAGGCATCCGGCGACGAACCCTGCGTCGCGTCGACGAGCGCGAGCCCGGTGAGCTCGGCGAGCGAGTCGATCGTGTTGTCGCCGAACGCCTGCCGCACGGCGAACCCGTCGGGCGTGACGTCGAAGACGGCGTGGTCGGTGTAGACGCGCGTGACGCAGCCGACGCCGGTGAGCGGGTACGAGCAGGATGCCACGAGCTTCGACTCCCCCGTCTTCGTCAGCAGGTCGGTCATGACGTAGACGGACTTCGCGCCGATGGCGAGGTCCATCGCACCGCCGACCGCCGGGATCGCGCCGGGCGCACCCGTCGACCAGTTGGCGAGGTCGCCGTGCTCCGAGACCTGGAAGGCGCCGAGGACGCACACGTCGAGGTGACCGCCGCGCATCATCGCGAACGAGTCGGCGTGGTGGAAGTACGCGGCGCCCGGCAGCTCGGTGACGGCCTGCTTGCCGGCGTTGATGAGGTCGGGATCGATCCGGCCGGGCTCGGGCGCCGGACCCATGCCGAGCATCCCGTTCTCGGTGTGGAGGATGATCTCGAGCCCCTCGGGGAGCGCGTTGGCGACGAGCGTCGGGGCGCCGATGCCGAGGTTGACGATCGAGCCCTCGGGGATGTCCGCCGCGATGACGGCGGCGAGCTCGTCGCGCGAGATGCGGGTGCCGGCGGTGCGCTGCGCGCTCATGCGGCTGCCTCCTCGGCGGTCGCGGCGGCGAGCGGCCGCCCTTCGAGGTCGACCCCGCCGACGAAGGCGCCGTCGGCGTCGAGCCAGGACCGGATGCCCACCGGGACGACCCGGTCGACGAAGATGCCGGGGGTGACCACGGTCTCGGGGTCGAGCGAGCCGAGCGGCACGAGTTCGTCGACCTGCACGATCGTGGTCGTCGCGGCCGACGCCATGATCGGACCGAAGTTGCGGGCTGTCTCGCGGTAGACGAGGTTGCCCCAGCGGTCGGCGGCGCGCGCCGCGATGAGCGCGAAGTCGGCGCGGATCGGGTACTCGAGCACGTAGTCGCGGCCCTCGATCGTGCGCGCCTCCTTGCCCTCGGCGAGCTCGGTGCCGACGCCGGTGGGCGAGAAGAACGCGCCGATGCCGGCGCCCGCGGCCCGGATGCGCTCGGCGAGGTTGCCCTGCGGCACGAGCTCGAGCTCGATCCTCCCGTCGCGGTAGAGGCCGTCGAAGACCCACGAGTCGGACTGGCGCGGGAAGGAGCAGACGATCTTGCGCACCCGGCCGGCGGCGAGCAGCGCCGCGAGGCCGGTGTCGCCGTTGCCGGCGTTGTTGTTGACGATCGTCAGGTCGGCCGCGCCGTGGGCGATGAGCGCGTCGATGAGCTCGACGGGCTGTCCCGCGCGGCCGAAGCCGCCGATCATGACCGTCGCGCCGTCGGGGATGTCCGCGACCGCAGCGGCGGCGTCCGGCGTGGTCTTGTCGATCACGGCGCCTCCTCGCGTGTGTTCGGGTGTCCCGTCGAACCCTGTTCGCATTGCGAACACGTGTTCGCAGGGTGGATACTCGGATGCTAGCACCGACGATCGGAGGACACCCCATGCCGCAGACGGATGACCCGGCGCCCCGCGACCCCGACTTCGTGCAGTCCCTCGACCGCGGGCTCGCGGTCATCCGCGCCTTCGGACCCGACCGGCCCGTGCTCACGCTCAGCGAGGTCGCCCGCGAGACGGGCATGAGCCGTGCCGCGGCCCGGCGCTTCCTGCACACGCTCGTCGACCTCGGCTACGTCGGCACCGACGGCCGCGAGTTCCACCTGCGCCCGCGCCTGCTCGAGCTCGGCTACGCGTATCTCTCGGGCCTCTCGCTCCCCCAGGTCGCGCAGCCGCACCTCCAGCACCTCTCCGACGAGGTGCACGAGTCCTCCTCCGCGGCGATCCTCGACGGCCACGACATCGTCTACGTCGCGCGCTCCGCGGTCTCGCGCATCATGTCCGTCGCGATCGGCGTCGGCACCCGCTTCCCCGCCTACGCGACCTCGATGGGCCGAGTGCTGCTCGCCGGCCTCGACGACGATGCCCTCGACGAGTTCCTCCGCACGGCCGACCTCGCACCGCGCACGACCGCCACGATCACCGACCCAGCCGAACTCCGCGCGGAGCTCACCCGGGTGCGCGAGCGAGGGTGGGCCCTCGTCGACCAGGAGCTCGAGGCGGGCGTGCGCTCGGTCGCCGCACCCGTGCGCGACGCCGCCGGTCGCGTCATCGCGGCTGTCAACGTCGCCGCACCGGCCCGCCGCAGCGCCGACGACGAGGCGTTCGTCCTCCCGCTGCGGCGCGCGGCGGCGGCGATCTCCGAGGACCTCGCGCGCACGGGCATCCGCCTGACCTGAACGTCGGTCGAACAGCGCGGAGCTGCCATCCGTCGGTCGAGTAGCGCGGAGCGGCCATCCGTCGGTCGAGTAGCGCGGAGCGGCCATCCGTCGGTCGAGTAGCGCGGAGCGCGTATCGAGACCGGTCGCTGGGTCTCGATACGCTCCTGCGTCGCTACTCGACCGACGAACGGGGTCGCTACTCGACCGACGAACGGGGTCGCTACTCGACCGACGAACGGGGTCTCGATACGCTCCTGCGTCGCTACTCGACCGACGGCACTTCGAAGTCGACCGTCGCGAGCGCCGTCTTCACGGGCGCGGAGATGCGCAGCACCTCCTGATGCGCCGGATACGCGGTGTACCGCTCGAGCGCAGCCACGTCGTCGAAGTCGGCCACGATCGCGAGCTCCCACGCTGCGGCGCCCCCGACCACGTCGACGCCGGCCGTGAGCGAGCGCAGCCCCTCGACCTGGCCGGGCAGCGCCCGCAGCAGCCCCATCCAGTGCTCGCGGTCGGCCGCGGTGAACTCGGGCGCGAACCGGAACACCGCGACGTGACGGATCACGCCGCCTCGCTCGCCCGCGGCACGAGCTGATCGATCGCACGGATCGCGAGCTCGTAGCCGAAGGCGCCCGCGCCGGCGATCACCGAGGTCGCGACCGTCGAGACGAGCGAGTCCTGGTGCAGCGCGTCGCGGCGGTGGATGTTCGTGAGGTGGATCTCCACGATCGGGGTGCGCAGCATGAGCAGCGCGTCGAGCAGCGGGATCGAGCGGAAGCTCAGCCCCGCCGGATTGATGACCACGGCGGCATCCTCGCGGTACGCGTCGTGCAGCCAGTCGATGAGCTGCGACTCCGCGTTGGACTGGCCGAAGAAGAGCTCGAAGCCCGCCTCCGCCGCGAGGCGCGCGCACGAGTCGCGGATGTCGTCGATCGTCGTGGTGCCGTACAGCTCGGGCTCGCGGTGGCCGAGCATGTTCAGGTTGGGTCCGTTGAGCACGAAGAGCTTCCGGGTCACGGCGGTTCCTTTCTGATGGAGCGGGTGCTCAGAGCCCGAGCAGGTCCGGCACGACGGTGACGATCCCCGGGAACAGCGTCAGGGCGAGCAGCACGACGCCGAGCGGGATGAGGAAGGGCAGGATGCCGCGGAAGAGCTGCCCCATCGGCCGCCTCGTGATCGAGCCGACGACGAAGAGCACCGCGCCCACCGGCGGGGTCAGGGAGCCGATCATGAGGTTGAGGATCATGATGACGCCGAGCTGCACGGGGTCGATGCCGAACTGCGCGGTGATCGGGATGAGGATCGGCGCGAGCACGAGGATGACCGGTGCGGCCTCGAGGAAGATGCCGAGCAGGATCAGCAGCACGTTGAGCAGCAGCAGGAACACGACCGGGTTGTCGGTGAGCCCCGTCAGCCACTCGCCGAGCGCCCGCGTGACCTGCTCGCGGGCGAGCACCTGGCCCATGAGGTTGGAGGCGCCGAGGATGAGCAGGATGCCGCCGGAGATGATCACCGTCTCCTTGACGGCGGCGAGCAGGCCCTTCCAGGTGAGCGTGCGGTAGGCGGCGCCGAGCACGAGCATGTACGCCGCGGCGATGCCGGCGCTCTCGGTCGGGGTGAACCAGCCGCTGAAGATGCCGCCGAGGATGATGACGGGCAGCACGATCGGGCCGAGCACGCGCACGATCGATCTGCGGAACATCCCGCCGTCGAACGGCTGCCGGCCCGCGACCTTCGGGTGCAGCTTCACCCAGATGAAGACGTAGAGGCCGAGGCCGAGCGCCATGAGCAGCGCCGGGAGGATCGAGCCCGCGAACAGCGCGCCCGTCGAGATGGATGCCGTCGCGGCGAAGAGCACCGCCGGGATGCTCGGCGGCATGACCGTGCTCATGAGCGAGCCCGAGGCCGTGAGGCCGGCCGAGAAGCCGTAGGGGTAGCCCGCCTTCAGCATCTGCGGGATCTGCACCTTGCTGGTCGAGGCCGCGTCGGCGAGCGCCGAGCCGCTGATCCACGAGAAGCCGATCGCGGTGCCGAGGTTCACGAACGCGAGGTTGCCGGGCAGCCACGACAGGGCCGCGCGGGCGAAGTCGTAGAGCCGGGTGGCGATGCCGAGGTGGTTGGCGATCGTGCCGACGAAGATGAACAGGGGCACGGCCAGCAGGGGGAAGCTGTTGACGCCGTTCACGATCGACTGCAGCGCGTAGCCGGAGGAGAGGCCGTGGCTGTAGAAGTACAGCATGCTCGGCCCGATCATCGCGAAGGCGACGGGCACGCGCAGCAGCAGCAGGATGACGATGAGGGCGATGTAGAGCCAGAGGTCCATGGGGGTCAGACGTCCATCTCGCCGAGTTCGAGCTTGCGCTCGGGGCGGTTCGCGTAGGGGATCTTCCAGGCGGAGTTGAGCGCGCCGGAGACGAAGCCGATGAGGGCGAAGACGTAGATCGCGCCTTGGGGGATGCGCATCGCCGCGCTCGCGCGCGCCCACTCGGAGTCGATCTTGATGACCGCCTCGTACGAGAGCGCGAGGCAGATGAGCACCATGATGACCGCCGAGACGACGCGCAGCGCGACGAAGAGCTTCGTGCCCGCGAGGAGGCCGTCGAAGATCTCGAGCACGATGTGCCCGTTGCGCCCGACGAGGTAGCCCGTCGTGATGAAGGTCAGGGCGATCATCGAGAGCAGCGCGGCCTCGCCGGCGCCGATCCAGGCGGCCTGCGGCACGTAACGGCCGAGCACCTGGTACATGACGCCGATGAACACGATCGCGAAGAGCACCATGGCGATCGCGAGCTCGCCCTTGGAGATCCAGCGCAGCGCGAGGGGGTCGCGCGGGGCGTCGCGGTTGAGCTCCGGCACGGCGTAGAACGAGTCGGTGTGGCCGAAGATCGACTGATCGGTGTCGTTGGGGGTGCCGGCACCCCCGCCGTCCGGCGGCCTGGTGCGCTCCGGTTCCTCGGGCTCGACGGGCTCATCGGGCATGTTCCACCTCCGTGTCGGGCGCGGCCACTGCGTCGTGGGCGCGGATCGCCCGTGGGTATTGCATCCGCCTCGGGCCGCGCGTGGAAGGAGCGTCCCACGGAGTGGGACAGCCGAGACGGAGGCTTGCCGACGACAATGTACCGGTTGGATACTTACGGCATGAGGTCAGCGCAGACTGCAGCGACGATCTCGGTGCTCGACCGCTACCTGGCGATCTTGGATGCCGTCAAGGAATCGGAGCGATCGACGTCGATCACCGAGCTCGCAACGCGAACGAACATGCCCAAGTCGACCGTCTCGCGGCTCGCCGCCGGGCTCGTCGATCAGCGATTCCTCGTCCGGAACGCCGACGGCACCGTCGGCCTCGGACTCCGCGTCTTCGAGCTCGGCGCCCGCGCCGGGCTCCCCCGCCGTCTCATGACCGCCGCGGCCCCCGTCATGCGGGAGCTGTGGGAGGCCACGGGCGACCGTGTCGGCATCTGGGTGCACCACGGCGCCGAGATGGTCTCCCTCGCCGCCGTCGCCGGCCGGCTCCCGATGCTGCCGACGCGCGCCGGGATGCGTTCCCCCGCCCTCACGACCGCGAGCGGCAAGGCCTTCCTCGCCTTCTGCGCCGACCGCACGGTCGTCGACCGGCTGAGCGCCGAGCTCGTCCCGGATGCCGCGAGCGGCTTCCGCCATGAGCTCGACCTCGTGCGCGCCTCGAACGTCGCGACGGATGCGGGGGTCGCGTACCCGGGCATCGTCGCCGTCGCGAGCCCCGTCTTCTCCGCCGACCGCACCGTGATCGGCGCGGTCTCCCTCGCCGGGCCGGCGGACTCGATGAACGCCCAGCACGCCGCGCCCCTCGTGCGCGCGGCCGGGCTCAGCATGTCCCGTCGGCTGTCGGCGGCCTGACGGGATGGCGAGCGACGGAGCCGACGCCACCGGCGTGCTCGATCGGGTGACCGCGATCCTCGAGGCGTTCGTGGACGGCGACGACGACGGCCTCGGCGTCTCGGAACTGGCCCGTCGGGCCGGCCTGCCGAAGTCCACCGTCTCGCGCATCGCGGCCGACCTCGTGCGCCGCCGCTACCTCGACCGCGTCGGCGACCGCCTGTTCCTCGGCCTGCGGCTCTTCGAACTCGGCCAGTCCGTCGAGCGCCCGCGGGCGCTCCGGCACGCCGCCGTGCCCATCGCGACCGCACTCCGCGACGCCACCGGCCTCGCGGTGTGCATCGCCCTCGTCGACGGGGACGACGCGCTCGTCGTCGCATCGATCCGGGGCATCGGCGGGGTGGCGGCCGACCTCGCGATCGGCGAGCGCTTCTCGGTGGGAGAGGTGGCGGAGCCGGAGCCCTCGCTCGCAGCTGCCCTCGCCGCCGCGATCCGGGCCGGCGCGGGATCGGAGTCGGTCGACCCGGAGGCCGGGGTCGAGCACCTCGCCGTTCCCGGGCTCGGGGTCGAGGGCCGTGCGGTCGCCGCGATCGCCGTGACCCGCTCGGCCGCGGCCGGTTCCTCCGACCCGATCCGGGCCGCGCTGCGCGAGGCGTCAGTCGCACTGCAGCACCGCCTCGCGGGCTGACCGCCGGTCGAGCAGCGACGCAGGAGCGTCTCGAGACCCCGCAGGCCGACCCACGAAGGTCTCGATACGGCGCTGGCGCGCCTACTCGACCAACACCCCGTCGGTCGAGTAGCGACGAAGGAGCGTCTCGAGACCCCCCACGAAGGTCTCGATACGGCGCTGCGCGCCTACTCGACCGACGCCCCGTCGGTCGAGTAGCGACGAAGGAGCGTATCGAGACCACGCGGGCCGACCTGCCGAGGTCTCGACCGACGGAACGGGGCGGGCGCATCGCGCCCGCCCCGTCATCCTGCTCGGCCGATCAGCCCGCCAGTTCGCGGATCGCCTGGTAGTACTCGAGCGACTCGCCCGTGAAGTGGCCCTCGAAGTACTCCTCGGACTGGTCGATGAAGGCATCCATGTCGATGTCCTCCGTCTCGATCACCGTGAAGGCGTCGTTCGCCCGGTACTCGTCGAGGATCTCCTCGGTCGCCTCGTCGACGCACGTGGCGTTCTCGGGGCGGATCTCGTGGATCGTCTCGTCGAGGAGGGCGGCCTGCTCGTCGCTGAGCTTGTCGTAGGTCGCGTCGCTCACGATGATCCAGTGGATGCCGACGTTGTGGTTGTTCAGGATCGCAGTGTTGAGCACCTCGTCGTAGCTCGAGGAGCGCGTCGCGACGATGGGGTTCTCCTGACCGACCGCGATGCCCTGCTGGAGCGCCGTGTAGACCTCCTCCACTGCGACCGACACGGGGTTCGTGACCCCCAGCGCCTCGGCGTTGGCGAGGAACGCCGGCGAGTTCGGGAAACGGATCGGCACGCCGGCGAGGTCCTCGGGGCTCCTCACCTCGACGTCCTTCGTGGTGAAGGTGCGGTTGCCGAAGAACCAGCCGTCGACGATCGTGACGCCCGTGGCATCGTGGAACGCCGCGAACAGATCCTCGGAGCCGTTGTCGATCCAGTCGAACGCGTGGTCGACGTCGTCGAACGCGTAGGCGGCGTCCACGACGCCGATGGGCTCGAACGTCGAGCTGAGCGCCGAGGCGCCCTGCAGGTCGATGTCGATGTCGCCGGCCTGCACGAGCGGGAAGCGGTCGGCGTCGGGGCCGAGCTGGCTCGCGGGGTAGAGCTCGACGGTGAAGCCGATGTCGGCGCCTTCGAGCCGCTCCTGCAGCAGTTCGACGCCGCAGTAGTAGTTCGGGGTCTCCTCGTTCTGGCTCGTCGCGACCGAGATCGTGACGTCCTCGTTCTCCGAGGCGCCGCCGGAGGCGCTCGGCTCGGGGTCGGCGCTGCTCGAGCATCCCGCGAGGACGAGCGCGCTTGCTGCGAAGACCGACGCGACCGCGATGCGGCGTCGCGCCGGGTGGGATGTGACCATGTGACCTCTCCTCGTGCGTCGGCACCCGTCCCGGCCGGGACGGGTGCGCCTGGATGGGCGAGTCGGTGATTCCCGTGTCGGCTCTTGCGAAGGTTCGTCGACAGCGCTGTCAATGAATCGGCCCGGTGGCGATCCGACTCTGTACTGAACAGTACATTTCCGGAAGACCCGTCCCGGGGAATGGGACGGCGCCCGATTCAGGCCTCGGCGTCGAAGACCTCGCGCGCGATGCGGAAGGCCGTGTTGGCCGCCGGCACGCCGGCGTAGATCGCGGACTGCAGGATGACTTCGCGGATCTCGTCCACGGTCAGCCCGTTGCGCAGCGCGGCGCGGCAGTGCATCGCGAACTCCTCGTGGTGGCCGAGCGCGATGAGGGTCGAGAGCACCGCGACCGAGCGCGAGCGACGGTCGAGTCCGGGCCGCGACCAGACGTCGCCCCACGCGGTGCGCGTGATGAAGTCCTGGAAGTCGGCGGTGAACTCGGTGGTGCCCGCGACGGCGCGGTCGACGTGGGCGTCGCCGAGCACCTCGCGGCGCACCGCCATGCCCTGGTCGTAGCGCTCGCCGTCGCTGAAGCCGTCGCCGTCGGGCCGGGTCATCGGGATGCTCCTTCCCTGCGCGAGTGCGCATCGAAGAACGCGCCGAGCACGGCGGCGGTCGCGGCCGGGCGCTCGGCGGCCGGTAGGTGGGCGGCATCCTCGATCTCGACGAGCTCGGCGTTCGCGACGCCCGACGCGATCTCGCCGGCCTTCTCGACCGGAGCGACCTGGTCGTGCTCGCCCCACACGACGAGCAGCGGCGCCTCGATCCCGCCGAGCTGCTCGCGCACGTCGTACGCGGCGAGCGCCTCGCACGCGAGGGCGTAGCTCTCATCGTCGGCGTCCTGCAGCACGTGCAGCAGCCGACCGGTCAGCTCGGGACGGTCGGCGACCGACGTCGGCCCGAACCAGCGCTGCGCCGACCCGCTGATGAGGCTCGACGTGGACTGCGCCCGCACCTGCGCGGCGCGCTCGCGCCAGGATTCGGGGGTGGCGAGGCTCGCGCCGGACGCGAGGACCGCCGCCGCGTCGACGAGGTCCGGATGCCGGAGCAGCAGCTCGAGGCCGGTCGCGCCGCCGATGGAGATGCCGGCGTAGAACGCCTGGCCGCCGAACTCGGCGATCGCCGCCGCAACGGCGTCGGCGAGCTCGCCGATCGTGAAGGAGTCGGTCGTCGCGGGCGCGGCCCCGTGGCCGGGCAGCTCCCACGCGGTCACGCGGTAGCGGTCGGCCAGGAGCGGCACGACGTCCTCCCAGAGGATCGCCGAGGTGCCGAGCGAAGGCCCGAGCACGAGCAGCGGCGCGCCGGCGGGGCCGACGGGTTCGGTGAAGCGCAGCACGGGGACGGTCACGGTTCCTCCAGCGGTTCGGGTTCCAGGATGCCCGATGCGGCGGTGCCGACGGCATCGTCGACGAGCGCTCCGGCGAGGCCGGTGTAGCCCGCGGGGTCGGCGAGGGCTGGGTCGAGGCCGCGCGCTTCGAGCACGGCGGCGAGGTCCCGCTCCGTCGGTCGAGTCGGCGCGCCGGCGCCGTCTCGAGACGCTCCTCCGGCGCCGCGCGACCGGCGGGTCAGGTCGTCGAGCACCTCGCGAGCCGTGTCGGCGCCGAGCACGAGCGAGAGCCGTTCGGCGAGGATCGCGCCGTGCGTGGCATCCAGGTTGCGGGCGACGGCTGCGTCGTCGACGCGCAGCCCCTCGGCCAGCCGTCGGCCGTTCGCCGCGGCACCGAGCGCGAGGCGCAGCAGCTCCCGCAGGGTCGGCCACTCGGCGTGCCAGGCGCCGTCGGGGCGCTCGTCGCCCGCGAGGGCCGCCGCGAGGTGCAGCGTCGACGCGAGGCCGGGGGCGCGCAGCGCGGCGGAGCGCAGCAGCACCGATCCGGCGGGGTTGCGCTTCTGCGGCATCGCCGACGAGCCGCCGCCCGCGCCTTCGGCGAGCTCGCCGATCTCGGTGCGGCTGAGGGTCGCGACATCCGTGCCGATCGCACCGAGGGCGTCGAGCACGCCGGTGAGCGCGTCGCCGAGTTCGGTGACGGGCCAGCGGGTCGTGTGCCACGGCGCATCGGGCACGGCGAGGCCGAGTTCGGCGGCGAAGGCGGCGGGCAGTTCGGCGGCGCCCTCCGGTCCCGCGAGCTCGACGAACGACGCCAGCGTGCCGCCCGCGCCGGCGAGCTGGGCGGGCAGGGCGAAGCGGGCGTCCTCGAGGCGCGCGGCCGCACGGCGGAGCCCGCGGAGCCGGTTCGCGATCCGCAGGCCCATGGTCATCGGCACGGCGTGCTGGGTCAGCGTTCGCGCCGCGCCCACGGTGTCGCGGTGGGCCGCGGCGAGCCGCGCGAGCGCCCCCTCGACGGCCCGGAGGTCGTCGAGCACGAGCCCGGCCGCGCGCGCGGCGACGACCATGAGGGCCGAGTCGAGCACGTCCTGCGAGGTCGCGCCGCGATGCACCCAGCGTCGGCCGTCCTCCGGAACGGCGGCCTTGAGCGCGCCGACGAGCGGGATGACGGGGTTGCCGCCGGCGACGGCCTCGCGCGCGAGCACGGCGGGGTCGAATCCCGCCGGTCGAGTCGGCGCCCCGGGGTCGATTCCCGCCGGTCGAGTCGGCGCGCCGGGGTCGATTCCCGCCGGTCGAGTCGGCGCGCCAGGGTCGACTCCCGCCGGTCGAGTCGGCGCGGCAGCGCCGTATCGAGACCCCTGAAGGTCCGCTGCGGGGTCTCGAGACGCTCCTTCGTCGCTCCTCGACCGGCGGAACCGGGCGAGTCCGTCCTCCACCGCAGCCACCTCATCCGCGGGCGCGAGCCCGATGCGCTCGTACGAGCGCGCGAGCGCGATCTCGACGGCGACGAGCGCGTCGAGCACGGCCGCATCCGAGACGGCGTCGTCGTGGCCGGCCGTCACGGGCGACAGCAGGCCGACGTCGATCGGGGCGGGCTCAGAAGGCAAGGAAGACCGTCTCGTGCTCGCCCTGGAGGCGGAAGTCGTGGCGCAGGCCCTCGGGGGTGCGGGTCGCGATGAGGCTCGCCCGCTCGTCGTCGTCGAGCGAGGCGAGGAACGGGTCCGCGGCGAGCGCGGCCTCGTCGTCGGGCAGGTAGATGCGCGTGTGCAGCTTGCTCGGCAGGCCGCGCGCGTAGACGATGACGGCGAAGAAGGCCGGCCTGCCGGGCTCGGTCGCGCCGGGCGCGCGGGTCCAGAACTCCCAGTGGCCCTCGTCGTCAGTGAAGGTGCGGCCGTAGCCGGTGAACGTGTGCCCGTCGCGCTTGCGCGAGCCCCGCGCACGGGGGATGGAGCCGTCGACGTCGGCTCCCCACACCTCGATGATCGCGTCGGGGATCGGCGCCCCGTCGCCCTGGAAGACGGTGCCGCCGAGCACGATCGCGCCGGGCGAATGCGGGAAGGCGATCTCGTTCATGCGCTCGAACTCGGTGCCGTAGGCGAAGAACGGGCCGACGGTCTGCCCGGCGGTCGCGTCGTGGGTCTTCGGGCCCCAGTGGGCGGGTGCGACGGCGGCCATCAGTGCTCCCCTGCTTCCGGTTCGAACCAGGTGGCGTCGGGGCCGTCGACGACGATGTCCCAGCGGTAGCCGGTCGAGAACTCCGGCGTGGTCAGGTCGTGGTCGTAGGTCGCCACGAGGTTGTCGCGATCGCGCTGCCGGTGGATCGTGTTGTAGATCGGGTCGAGGGCGAACAGCGGGTCGCCCGGGAAGTACATCTGGGTGACGATGCGCTGCGTGAAGCCCGTGCCGAACACCGAGAAGTGGATGTGGGCGGGCCGCCAGGCGTTGACGTGGTTCTTCCACGGGTAGGGCCCGGGCTTGATCGTCGTGAACTTGTACTCGCCGCGCTCGTTCGTGACGATGCGGCCGGCGCCGGTGAAGTTCGGGTCGAGGGGCGCCGGATGCTGGTCGCGCTGGTGGATGTAGCGTCCGGCCGCGTTGGCCTGCCAGATCTCGACGAGCTGGTTGGCGACGGGACGCCCCCAGGAATCGAGGAGCCGGCCCTGCACGGTCATCCGTTCGCCGAGCGGCTCGCCCGCGTGCTGGATCGTGAGGTCGGATTCGATCGCCGCGACGTCGCGCTGGCCGTAGGCCGGCGAGCGCAGCTCGATCGTCTCGGGGTCGACGAGCTTCGGGTTCTTGGTGGGGTGGCGCAGCACGCTCGAGCGGTACGGCGCGAAGTCGAGCATCGTCGCCGGGAGCGTCTCGCCGGCGGCCTCGCGGGCCGCGAAGGCGGCGTGAAGGTCGACGATCTCCTGGGTGATCTCGCGCTGCGTGAGCTGGTCGGGCGAGGCGAGCAGGCTTTCGGGGGCCGCTGCAGGTTCGGTCATGGGTCTCTTCCGTCTTCGTCGACGTCGTCGGGACCCGCATCGGGGCTCCGGATGACTCGTGGAACGGTTCCATGGTGCGCCCGAACCCGGCCCGCCGCCCAATCGTTCTCACTCAATGGGAACGGGATGCCCGCCGTGCGAGAATCCCGCCATGGCGAACTCCACCTCGGGCGACTCGGTCACCGATCGGCTCGTGCGGGTGCTCTCGACGTTCACCCCGACGCGCACGGTGCAGACCGCCGCCGAGATCGGCCGACGCGCCGACCTGCCGTCCTCGACCGCGCATCGCCTCGTCGGCGAGCTCGTGGACTCGGGGCTGCTCGAGCGCGACGACGACCGGCGCATCCGCATCGGGGTGAAGCTGTGGGAGCTCGCGACCCGCTCTTCGCACGCCCTGCGCCTGCGCCAGGCGGCGATGCCCTCGATGGAACGGGTGCAGGCGCGCATCCGCGAGCACACGCAGCTCGCGATCCTCGAGCAGGACGAGGCGCTGTTCCTCGAACGGCTCTCGGGCCCGGAGTCCGGCTCGAACGTGACGCGCATCGCCGGCCGCCTGCCGCTGCACGCCGCCTCGTCGGGGCTCGTCCTCCTCGCCTTCGGCGACCGGGAGCTCCGCGAACGCATCCTCGCCGGCCCGCTCGTGCGCACCGCCGCCGAGACCCTCACCGACCCGGCGGCCCTCCGGCGCAAGCTCGCGGAGGTCGCGGCCCTCGGCTACGCGGTCGCGCCCGGTTACATCGAGGCCGTCTCGACCGGCGTCGCCGTGCCCGTCCGCGACGAGACGGGCACGGTCGTCGCGGCCCTCTCGGTCGTGCTGCGCCGCGACGCGGTCATCGAGCCCGCCCTCGTCGAGCTCCACCGCGCCGCCCGCGAGATCGGCGCCGCGCTGGGCTACCGCCGCTGACCAGTCCGTTGGTCGAGTAGCGACCCACAGCCGGTCGAGTAGCGACCCACCGCCGGTCGAGTAGCGACGAAGGAGCGTATCGAGACCCCGCCACCCGGTCTCGATACGGCGCTGCGCGCCTACTCGACCAACGCCCGCCGGTCGAGTAGCGACGAAGGAGCGTATCGAGACCCCCGACCCGCCCAGGTCTCGATACGGCGCTCCGCGCCTACTCGACCGACAACACGGAATCCCGATCAACGGGAGTCGGTGCGCGGAGCGGGCGACCCCGTCGCATCCTGTCGTCGCCCCGGTTCCCCGTCGAAGGAGACGCCCCATGACCACCGTCCGCACCCGCGTCGCGATCATCGGCGCCGGCCCCGCCGGGCTGCTGCTCGCCCACCTCCTGGATGCCGCCGGCATCGAGTCGATCGTCGTCGATGCGCGCAGCCGCGAGCAGATCGAGACCACGATCCGCGCGGGCATCCTCGAGCAGGGCACCGTCGAGACGCTCGCCGAGACCGGCGCCTCGGCGCGCGTGCTCGCCGAGGGGCATCGGCACGACGGCATCGAACTGCGCTTCGACGGCGCCGGGTACCGCATCGACTTCGCCGGCCTCGTCGGCCGCGCCGTCTGGCTCTACCCGCAGCACGAGGTGCTGCGGGACCTCATCGCCGCTCGACTCGCCGCCGGTCAGGACCTCCGGTTCGGCGTCCGCGCCGAGCGGGTCGAGGATGCCTCGGGCGCGCGGCCCCGGGTCATCCTGACGGATGCCGACGGGCAGCCGCTCACCATCGAGGCCGACTTCGTCGTCGGCGCCGACGGCTCCCGGTCGGTCGTCCGCGAGGCCGTGACGGGCTCGTCGACGGGCGGCTACTTCCGCGAGTACCCGTTCGCGTGGTTCGGCATCCTCTGCGAGGCGCCCCCGAGCGCCCCCGAGCTCATCTACTCGAACTCGCCCGACGGCTTCGCGCTCATCAGCCAGCGCTCCGAGTCGGTGCAGCGCATGTACTTCCAGTGCGACCCCGAGGTCGACGCCGCGTCGTTCTCGGAGGCCGAGCTCTGGGACGCCCTCCAGCGCCGCGTCCCCGGCACGACGCTGCGGGAGGGTCCGATCTTCCAGCGCGACGTGCTGCGCTTCCGCAGCTTCGTCGCCCACGAGCTGCGCCGCGGCCGGGCCGCCCTCGTCGGTGACGCCGCCCACACCGTGCCGCCCACCGGCGCGAAGGGCATGAACCTCGCCGTCGCCGACGTGCGGCTGCTCGCCCCCGCGTTGCAGGCGCTGCTGCTCGAGGGCGACGAGCGGCTCATCGACGCGTTCGCCGAGACTGCGCTCGAGCGCATCTGGAAGGCCCAGCACTTCTCCTGGTGGATGACGAGCCTGCTGCACGTCGCCCCGGGCGCGAGCGAGTTCGACCGGCGCCGCCAGCTCGGCGAACTCCGCTCCGTCGTCGGCTCGGCCCACGGCGCCGCCTACCTCGCCGAGGCCTACACGGGCTGGCCCCTCGCCCGCTGACCCCTCACGCGGCGACCGGCCCGGCCGGCCGGCGCGCGCGTTGCGCCACTCCTTCGCAGGTTGCGCCACTCTTGCTGGCGCAACGGGCGAACAGGTGGCGCAACGGCCGACGCAGCGGGATGTCTGCCCGGCAGCAGACGCGAAGGCGGTCGCCGGTCAGCGCGCGAGGCGCGTGATCGAGGCGACGCCGGGGGCGGCGGAGGCGGGAGCGGACGGGCGCGCCGCGCGCGGAGCATCCGGGGTCGAGGTGCGCGGCGCGGCCGCGAGCAGCCGCACGAGGTGGCGGATCGCGAACTCGTAGCCGTCGAGGCCGGCGCCCGCGAAGACCGCCGTCGCGGCGAGCGAGACGTACGAGTGCCGGCGGAACTCCTCGCGTCGGTGCACGTTCGTCACGTGCACCTCGACCACGGGCGTGTCGATCGCGAGCAGGGCGTCCATGAGCGCGATCGACGTGTGCGTGTAGCCGCCCGGGTTGATGACGACGGCGTCGAAGTCGGTACGGGCGGTCTGCACGAGGTCGATGAGCACGCCCTCGTGGTTGGACTGGTGGAAGTCGATCCTCGCGCCGGTCTCCTCCGCGACGGCGCGGCAGCGCGCCTCGACGTCGGCGAGCGTCTCCGCGCCGTAGAGGTGGGGCTGCCGGGTGCCGAGCAGGTTCAGGTTCGGGCCGTTGAGCACGAGGATGCGGTGGGACGTCGTCATCGGGGATCCGTTCTCGAGGGGCCGCGTCGACTGCGGCGAGAAGCGCCGGAGCGGGGCGGAGGGGGCGCCGCCCCGGCTCCGGCTGCGACGACTCCGGGGTTCGGCCGTCGCGGGAGGCGGAGCGTCGGGGACAGGTGCTCCGCGGTCGGGTCGGGGGTGGCCGGGTCCGCCGTTCCGGGGCGGATGACGCGCCCGGACCTCCGGGGAGGTTCGGCTGGGCTCGTCATCGAGGATGCTCCGTGCGGTCGGTTCCGGTTGCGGTCGAACGTACTGGTTAGTTACCGTATCCGCAACGACGGAACGCACGGGTCCCGACCCCCGTCGGCGCCGCACACCGGAGTGACGGCGAATGCGGGAGAAGGAGCATCCACGTGCGCACCTCGATCGCGACCGTCTGCCTGAGCGGCACCCTCGACGAGAAGCTGCGCGCCGCCGCGCATGCCGGCTTCGACGGCGTCGAGATCTTCGAACCCGACTTCCTCGCGTCGCCGCGCTCCCCCGAGGACATCCGGGGCATCGCCGCGGACCTCGGCCTGAGCCTCGACCTCTACCAGCCGTTCCGCGACTTCGAGGGCGTCAGCCCCGAGCTGCATCGCGCGAACCTGCGCCGCGCGGCCGCGAAGTTCGACCTCATGACCCGCTTCGGCATCGACACCCTGCTGCTCTGCAGCAACGTCGCGACCGCGAAGAGCGGCGACGACCAGCTCGCCGCCTCCCAGCTGCGCGACCTCGGCGACCTCGCCGCCGCCCACGGGGTGCGCGTCGCCTACGAGGCGCTGGCCTGGGGCCGATTCGTCGACGGCTACGAGCACGCCGCGCGGCTCGTGCGCCTCGCCGATCACGACGCGATCGGCATCTGCCTCGACTCGTTCCACATCCTCTCGAAGGGCCACGACCCCGAGGCCATCGAGACGATCCCCGGCGACAAGGTCTTCTTCGTCCAGATGGCCGACGCCCCGCAGCTCTCCCTGGACGTGCTCTCGTGGAGCCGTCACTACCGCGTCTTCCCCGGCGAGGGCGCGTTCGACCTCGGCCGCTTCCTCGGCCACCTCCTGCGCACGGGCTACGACGGACCGATCTCGCTCGAGGTCTTCAACGACACGTTCCGCCAGTCCGACCCCGAGGAGACCGCAATCGACGCGATGCGTTCCCTCGTGCTCCTCCAGGAGCAGGGGCGCGACTGGCTCGACCGGCACGGCGGGCTCGGCTCGGCGGGCGGGGCGCTCGCGGCGCGCGAACGGCTCGACCTCGACGTCGCCCCGGCCGCCGCTCCCCCGGTCGACTTCAACTACGTCGAGGTGCGCTCCGACGACCTCGACGCCCTGCGCACCGCGCTCGCCCAGCTCGGCTTCGCCGACCGCGGGGTGCACCGCTCGAAGCCCGTCGAGCTGTGGACGCAGGGAGCCGCCCGGCTCGTCCTCGGCCCGACCGGCGGCGTCGGCTCCGCCCCGGCCGTCGCGGGGCTCGGCTTCGGCGTCGTCGATCAGGATGCCGCCGCGGCCCGCGCGCTCGCCTTCCGCGCCGCGCCGGTCGCTCGCGAGCAGGCCGTGGGCGAGGAGCGGCTCGTCGGCTTCCGGGCGCCCGACGGCTCGGAGGCGTTCTTCGGCGACGCCGGGGACGGGGAGCCGCACTGGATCGGCGAGTTCGGCACGGCGGGGGCCGCCGACGGGCAAGTCGACGAGGATGCCGCCGGCACCGGAATCCTGCGGGTCGACCACGTCAACCTCGCCCAGCCGTGGCAGCACTTCGACGCCGCGGTCCTCTTCTACTCGACGGTCGTCGGCCTCGCAGCGACCCCCTCGACGGAGGTCGCCGCCCCCATCGGCCTCGTGCGCAGCCAGGTGCTGCGGACCGCCGACGGCGGCGTTCGCGTCGCCCTGAACCTCGCGCCCTCCGGCGACACGGGCGGCGCGATCCTGCCGCAGCACCTCGCGTTCGCGACCGACGACGCGCTCGGGGTCGCCCGGGCCGCCCGCGCCCGCGGCCTGGCCCCCCTGCCGATCCCGGCGAACTACTACGACGATCTCGACGCCCGCTACGAACTCGATCCCGGCCTCCTCGCCTCGCTGCGGGAGCTGAACGTGCTCTACGACCGCGACGCGGCGGGCGAGTTCCTGCACTTCTACACGGGCGCGATCGGCTCGGTCTTCTTCGAGGTCGTGGAGCGGCGCGGCGGCTACGAGGGGTACGGCGCGGGCAACGCACCGGTGCGCCTCGCGGCGCAGTACGAGCGTCGCCGCGCCGGTTCCGCCGCCGACGCGGCGGTCGTGGCCGGGCCCCGATGACGCACTACCTGGTCGGCCTCATCGGCGAGGGCATCGGCGCCTCCCTCACGCCGCCCATGCACGAACGCGAGGCCGCGGCGCTCGGCCTCGACTACGAGTACCGCATCCTCGACCTGCTCGAACTCGGCGCGGAGCCGAGCGACGTCGGGCGGCTGATCGCCGACGCGGAGGCAGCCGGCTTCGCCGCCCTCAACATCACGCACCCGTGCAAGCAGCTCGTCATGGAGGTCGTCGACGAGCTGCACCCCGCGGCCGAGCGACTCGGCGCCGTGAATCTCGTGCTGCTGCGAGACGGCCGCCGCATCGGCTGCAACACCGACTGGGAGGGCTTCCGCGACGGCTTCGTCGACGGGCTGCCCGGGGCGGCGACGGGCTCCGTCGTGCAGCTCGGCGCCGGCGGCGCCGGTGCGGCGACCGCCTACGCCCTGCTCGACCTCGGCGTCGACGAACTGCGGCTCTTCGACTACGACGTCGGCCGTGCGGCCGAACTGGCCGACCGCCTCGCCGTCGCCTTCCCGGATGCCCGCATCGCGGCGATCCCTGGCGTCGACGCCGCGCTGCGCAGCGCCGACGGCGTCGTGCACGCGACCCCCGTCGGCATGGCGCACCACCCCGGCGTCGCGTTCGACCCGGCCGTGCTGCGGCTCGACGCCTGGGTGTCCGACGTCGTCTACCGGCCGCTGGAGACCGAGCTCCTCCGCCGCGCGGCGGCGACCGGCCACCGGGTGCTCGACGGCGGCCGGATGGCGGTCGGCCAGGCCGTCTCGAGCATCCGCTTCATCACCGGACTCGACCCGGATGCCGAGCGCATGCGCGCCCACTTCCTCGAGCTCGTCGAGGCCGAGGAACGCCTCGCGACGGCCGAACGCGGTGAACCCTGACCGGGTGTTCCACTGAGCGGGCCGAGAGCCCCTCGGCACCGCGGAACGCCGTCCCCCTCGCCTAGGATTCCGAATGGAACGACGGGGAAGGGCGGAGCGCCCGGGAAGGCTGGGGCGATGACCGCCGAAGCGCAGGCGCAGACCCGCAATGCGGCGCAGACCCGCCTCGACATCCTCGACATCGCGACCGCGGAGTTCGCCGCGAACGGCCTCGCCGGTGCGCGCGTCGACGAGATCGCCGCTCGCACGCGCACGACGAAGCGCATGCTCTACTACTACTTCGGCTCGAAGGAAGGGCTGTTCCTGGCCGTCCTCGAGCGGGCGTACGCGACGATCCGCAGCCTGGAATCGGGGCTCCACGTCGACGATATGGACCCGGTGGACGCGCTCCGCGCCCTCGCCGAGGCGACCTACGACCACCACACCACGCACCGCGACTTCATCCGGCTCGTGAGCATCGAGAACATCCACCGCGCCGAGCACCTGCTGCAGTCCGAGACCATCCTCGACCTCAACGCGACGGCGATCTCGACGCTCGAGCAGGTCATCTCGCGCGGCGTCGCCGAGGGGCGATTCCGCGACGACGTGGATGCGGTCGAGACCCACGCCATGATCAGCGCTTTCGCCGTCTTCCACGTGGCGAACCGCGACACGTTCAACGCGATCTTCCGCCGCGACCTGCTCGACCCGGAGCGCCAGGACCACTACCGCCGGCTCATCGGCGACATGATCGTCGCCACCCTGACGACGAAGCCGTCGCTGGTCGAGTAGGGAGCGGAGCGACCGTATCGAGACCCGGCAGGATGCCGCTCCCGGCCCGGAAAGGGCCGTGCGGGGTCTCGATACGCTCCGCTACTCGACCAACGGGAGCTCCGCTGGTCGAGTAGGGAGCGGAGCGACCGTATCGAGACCCGGCAGGATGCCGCTCCCGGCCCGGAAAGGGCCGTGCGGGGTCTCGATACGGTCCGCTACTCGACCGACGGGAGCTCCGACCGACGGGGTCAGACCTCGCCCTTGCGGGCGGAGTCCCAGAGGTCGACGCCCTCCGTCGTGCCGGCGAGGCGGTCGATCTCGGCGAGCTCGGCGTCCGAGAACTCGAGGTTGCCGAGGGCGGCGACGTTCTGCTCCAGCTGCTCGACGCGCGAGGCGCCGATCACGAGCGAAGTCACGCGCGGGTCGCGCAGCGCCCACGCGAGGGCGAGCTGCGCGAGCGACTGCCCGCGGGACGCGGCGATCTCGTCGAGGCCGCGAAGCCGGTCGACGAGTTCGGGCGTCAGCACGTCGCGGTCGAGCGAAGTGCCCGCCGCGGCGCGCGATCCCTCGGGCACGCCGTCGAGGTACTTGTCGGTCAGCATCCCCTGGGCGAGCGCGGTGAAGCCGATGACGCCGAAGCCGAGGTCGCCCGCGGCATCCAGGAGGCCTTCGGTCTCGATCCAGCGGTTGAGCATCGAGTACGAGGGCTGGTGGATGAGGAGCGGCGTGCCGAGGTCGGCCAGGATGGCCGCGGCCTCCCGGGCGCGATCGGCGTCGTAGGACGAGATGCCGACGTAGAGCGCCTTGCCCTGCTGCACGGCCGTGTGCAGCGCGCCCATCGTCTCCTCGAGCGGCGTCGTCGCGTCGAGCCGGTGCGAGTAGAAGATGTCGACGTAGTCGAGGCCCATGCGGGTCAGCGACTGGTCGAGCGAGGCGAGCACGTACTTGCGGCTGCCGCCGCCCTGCCCGTACGGGCCCGGCCACATGTCCCACCCGGCCTTGGTCGAGACGATGAGCTCGTCGCGGTACGGGGCGAAGTCCTCGCGCATGAGCTTGCCGAAGTTGAGTTCGGCGGCGCCGTAGGGCGGCCCGTAGTTGTTGGCGAGGTCGTGATGGGTGATGCCGAGGTCGAAGGCGCGGCGGCTGATGGCGCGCTGCGCCTCGAACGGGCGGTCGTCGCCGAAGTTGTGCCAGTAGCCGAGCGAGAGTGCGGGGAGGTCGAGGCCGGAGCGGCCCGTTCTCCGGTACACCATCGAGTCGTAGCGGTCATCGCGCGCGAGGTACGTCATGGGACCAGCCTGTCAGCCGCTCCGCTGGTCGAGTAGCCCGGAGGGCGTATCGAGACCCGGTAAACCGCAGTGCGAGGTCTCGATACGCGGCTTCGCCGCTACTCGACCAGCGAGGGGTGCTCCTCGACCGCCGATCGCGGCTTCGCCGCCCGGACTTCGCGACGGCGGCCTGACGTCCTCGGCGGTCGAGCAGCGACGACCCCGTCGGTCGAGCAGCGACGACCCCGTCGGTCGAGTAGCGACGACCCCGTCGGTCGAGTAGCGACGACCCCGTCGGTCGAGTAGCGACGGCCTCGTCGGTCGAGTAGCGACGAAGGAGCGTATCGAGACCCCGTCAGCCGACCTGCCGAGGTCTCGATACGGCGCTGACGCGCCTACTCGACCACCGGGTTCCCTCTTACGATTGAGCCCATGACCTACCGGGTGCCGCGCATGGACGATCTCGAGTCGCGCGCCTGGCTCTCGTTGCTCTCGACGATGCGGCTCCTGCCGAACGCCCTCGACTCGCAGTTGCTCGCCTCGGCGGGGCTCACCGAGTTCGAGTACGCCGTGCTCGTCGTGCTCAACCAGGCCGACGAGTCGAAGCTCGCGACGAGCCGCCTCGCCGAGCAGGTGGATGCCTCGCTGCCGCGCCTCTCGAAGGTGCTGACCCGGCTGGCGAAGCGCGGCCTCGTGGAGCGTTCGACGAATCCCGCCGATCGCCGCGTGACCGACGTGCACCTGACGCAGGACGGCCGCCGCACGATGATCCTCGCGACCCCCGGCCACGTCGCGCGGGTGCGCGAACTCGTGATCGACACGCTCAGTCGCGAGCAGCTCGCGGCCCTCGCCGACGCGCTCGAACCGGTCGTCGCGACGCTCGACCCGCACGGCCGCACGGGCCTCGCTCGCGGCTGAGCCGGCTCAGGCCCGGCGCCACCGACGGCGCTTCGGCCGGGCGTCCTGCTCGGCGGCCGCGGCGATGGCGGCGGCCTCCCGCCGCGCCGCACGACGCGAGGTCCAGTCCGCCGCTTCCGCGTCGACGTCGCGTGTGGGCGTGATGACGGGCGGTCCGCCCTGGAGCTGCCGCCGCGCCTCGATCACGCGCCGGTTGAAGTCCTCGACGGCGGCCCGCACGTCCGCCTCGCGGTGGAGCCGATCGAGCGTCGCATGCAGATCGCGATCCTCGACGCGCAGGCTCAGCGCGGGCGGCCCGAGGCCGGTGAGCCGCTCGGTCTCGATCTTCCGGCGGATCCACCAGTCCGGGTCGTTCCCGCCTCCGAGGTTCGCGAGGGGCTTGCCGGCGCCCGGGAGGCCGTCGAAGTCGCCCCGGCGGATGGCCTGCTGGATCTCGGTCTCGATGACGGCCGACCGGTCGACGGCGGAGAACGCCGCACCGGGCGCCCTCCCGCTCTCGGGGGCGGGCTCTCCCGCCCGGCGGGCATCCTCGGCGTCCCGGTATCGCGCCGCGCGCAGGCGCGGGTCCTCCTCGTCCGACACGTGCACCTCCTGGATTCGGCTCCTCCTCCGATCCTCGCACCGGGCCGGATGACCCGGCCTCCGCGATCAGAAGTCGTCGAAGTCGGGCGGCGCGATCGGGTCGACGATCTGCTCGATGCCGGGCGTCGCGGGATCGGCCATAGGGGCTTCCGCCCCGCCGCTCGCGACCGTCGCCGCGAGCGCGATGCCCGCGACGACGAGCGTCGCCACCCCCAGCGCCGCGCCGACCCGCAGCACGACGCGCAGTTCGTCGGCCCACCCGGCGATGCCGGCGGCGGCTCGGGCGGACGGGGCCGTGCGCCTCGACTCCGGTGCCGGCTCCGTCGCCGCTGTCGCTCCCTCCCCGCGCGCCGACGACGGCTCCGACCCGTCCGCCGCGTCACCCTCCAGGGCCGCGACGAGCACGTCGAACTGGCCCGGCGTCAGCCGGTCGAACTCGTCGGCGAGCCGCGCGTCGAGGCCCTCGCTGTCGCGCGAGGCGACGAGGAAGCGTGCGACCGCCTCGCGATCCGCCCGGCCGACGCCCTCGCCGCTCATCGCTCGACCTGCACGATGCGGTAGCCGGCGGCGCTCACGGCGTCGGCGAGGAACTCGGCGTACCAGTGCGGCCATTCCTCGTCGTAGACGCCGCCGAGCTCTTCGGCCTCGTGCACGCCGTGCGCGGCCGCCGTGGCGACGAGCAGCCGTTCGAGCAGCTCGGCGCGTGCGGTCCGATCCAGTGCTGCCGGCTCCGCCGGCGTCGATGCGGTCATCCGCCCGTCCCCTGTTCTCGGCTCGGCTCAGCGCCCGGGCAGGCGGTCGACGATCTGCTGGATGACCCACGTGTTGCCGTCCGGGTCCGCGAAGGAGGCGAACGACGCGTAACTGTCGTGGTCGGGGTTCGGGCCGGCGACCCGGTTGGCATCGCCCGCCCAATGGAAGACGCCGTCGGCGTCGTGCCACGGCCCGCTGACGTCGGCGCCGCGTTCGCGCAGTTCGGCGACCGTGCCGGCGAGGTCGCCCGTCACGAGCATCAGCTCGCGCACCGATCCCGGCGCGGCGTGCGTCAACTGCTCGCCGAAGATCACCGAGGCCGACGACCCGGGCGGGGTGACCTGCACGACACGGAGTCCGCGAGGCGTCGAGAAGTCGGCGTCGAGGCGGAATCCGAGCCCCTCGTAGAAGGTCTTCGCGCGGTCGACGTCGCCGACGGGGAGGACGACGACTTCGAGCTTGAGTTCCATGATCTGCTCCATTCGATCAAGCGTTACCGGTCGGAACAGTGACGATTGTTCCCGCCGTGTCGTCACCTGTCAAGATGGTGACGAATGGCTCGTCCGAGTTGCGCCTTCGCCAGGTCACCACTCAGCATGGTGACGTGATGCACGCCTTCCCCTGCGGGACCCTCCCCCTCGACTTCGTCGGCACCCTGCGTGCGCGCAGCACGGACGCTCCGACCGAACTGCTCCCCTCACCCGACGCCCTCGACGCCTGGTTCGTCGAGTCCGGACTCCTGGCCCACGCGCCGGGAGCGGACGCGGCGGACCTCGCCCACGCGATCGAGCTCCGCGAGACGATCGCCGCACTCGTCTACGCCCGTGCCGCGGCCGCCCCACTCCCCCGCGACGCCGTCGACGCGCTCAATGCCGCCGCGATCGAGGCGCCGCTCGTGCCGAGACTCACCCCGGACGGCTGGCGGCGGCAGGGCACGCCGGCGCAGGCCCTGGCCGACCTCGCCCGCGGGGCCGTCGAGATCATCGGGGGCGAGGATGCCGCGCTCCTGCGCGAATGCGGCCGTCCCGGGTGCACCCAGATCTACCTCGACCGCTCCCGCGGGCACCGCCGCGAGTGGTGCTCCATGCAGACGTGCGGCGCCCGCGTGAAGGCGGCCGCGTACCGGGCGCGCAAGCGCGACGGCGTCCCGGTCTGATCGGAGGGGCGCCGCCGTCCCCGGCGGGGTTCCCTTCGTCCGAGCCTGCGCCTAGCGTCGGAGTGCCACTCGGAGAGGAGCCCGCACATGACCGACTTCATCGACCCGCTCGAGGAACCGTTCGACCTCGACCGCCTGCCGACCCCGACCTACGAGGAGGACACGGCGCTGCCGGACGAGTTCCGCGACGCGGAGCTGCGCGAGGAGGAGGACGAGGGCTGACCGGCCCGGATCAGCTCAGCGTCCGCGGGCCCCGATCTTCGCCGCGAGGCCCGCGGGCGCGAACTTCGTGAGGCCCACGAGGGTCTTGTAGCGCTTCGACGGGATCGAGACGGCGGTGCCGCGTGCCGCATCCCGCAGTCCTTCGCGCACGACGCGAGGCGCGTCGAGCCACATCCAGCCGGGCACGCCCTCCTGCCCGGGCGGGAGCCCGAGCCGCTCGTGGAAGTTCGTGTGCGTGTAGCCGGGGCAGACCGCCGTCACGGTGACGCCCCGCGGACCGTAGTACCCGTTCGCCCACCGGCTGAAGTTCACGACCCACGACTTGACCGCGCCGTACGTCGAGCGCGGGATGAACGCCGCAACGCTGGCCACGTTGATGATGCGGCCGCTGCCGCGCTCGAGCATCCCGGGCAGTGCGGCGTGCATGAGCCGCAGCGGCACCTCGTTGTGGAGTCGGCCGTGGCGCACCTCGGCATCGACGTCATTCGCCTCGAAGGCGAGCGGCAGGCCGATGCCCGCGTTGTTGACGAGCAGTTCGATCGGATGCTCCGCGTCCGCGATGCGGGCGACGACGGCGTCCAGTTCGGACGGCTCGAGGAGGTCGGCCACGAGCACTTCGACTTCTCGGCCGTGGGCCCGACGCAGTTCGGCGGCGAGCGCGGCGAGCGCCTCTCGGTCGCGGGCGACGAGCACGAGGTCGGAGCAGCGGGCGGCCAGTTGGCGGGCGAACTCGGCGCCGAGGCCGGAACTCGCGCCGGTGATGAGGGACGTCGTCGTCATGCGGGGCATCCTATGTCCCCGGAATCACGGACCTGTCATCCACCCCTCAAGAGGGTTACGCTGCGGGAATGACGGCCGAACGGGCATCCGAGCCACTCATGACGCACCGCCAGATCATGCTGGTGATCATCGGCCTGATGGCGGGCATGTTCCTCTCCGCGCTCGACCAGACCGTCGTCGGCACCTCGATCCGCACGATCGGCGACGATCTCGGTGGACTCAGCCAGCAGGCGTGGGTGACGACGGCGTACCTCATCACGTCGACCATCGCGACGCCGCTCTACGGCAAGCTCTCGGACATCTTCGGCCGACGGCCGCTCTTCATCATCGCGATCGTCATCTTCATCGTCGGGTCGCTGCTGTCCTCGTTCTCGCAGAGCATGGGGCAGCTCGCCGCGTTCCGCGCGATCCAGGGCCTCGGCGCGGGCGGCCTCATGTCGATGCCGCTCGCGATCATGGGCGACATCCTCGCGCCCCGGGAGCGCGCGAAGTACCAGGGCTACTTCCTCGCCGTCTTCGGCGTCTCGAGCGTCATCGGCCCGCTCATCGGCGGCCTCTTCGCCGGCGCGGACGAGATCCTCTGGATCACCGGCTGGCGCTGGGTCTTCCTCATCAACGTGCCGATCGGGATCGTCGCGTTCGCGATCGTGCTGCGCTTCCTGCACCTGCCGAAGCACGCCTCGGCACGGGTCCGCATCGACTGGTGGGGCGCCTCGCTCGTCATCGTCGCCCTCGTGCCGCTGCTGCTCGTGGCCGAGGAGGGGCGCGACTGGGGCTGGGGCAGCCCGATCGCGATCGCCTGTTACGTCGTCGGCGTGCTCGGCATCGCGGCCTTCGTGATCGTCGAGCGGGCGATGGGCGACGATGCGATCATCCCGCTCAAGCTGTTCCGCTCCCCCACGTTCTCGATGGCGACCGTCATCGGCGTCTTCGTCGGCTTCGCGATGTTCGGCGCGATGCTGACGCTCCCGCTCTACCTCCAGCTCGTGTTCGGCTCGACGCCCGCCGAGAGCGGCATCCAGACGCTGCCGATGATCCTCGGACTCATGACCGCCTCGATCGTGAGCGGGCAGTTCATCTCCCGCACCGGGCACTACCGGATCTTCCCGATCCTCGGCACCCTCCTGCTCACGCTCGGCTTCCTCGAGCTGACCTTCCTCCAGTACGACTCGTCGTACTGGTATCTCGCCGGCGGCATGCTGCTCATCGGCCTCGGCCTCGGCCAGCTCATGCAGACCCTGACGATCGCGAGCCAGAACTCGGTCGGCCTCCGCGACATGGGCGTCGCGACGAGCGCGTCGACATTCTTCCGCCAGATCGGCGGCACCGCCGGCACCGCGGTGCTGCTCTCGCTGCTGTTCACGCTCGTGCCGCAGAACGTGTCGACGGCGCTCTCCGACGAGGACACGCTGACGTCCGCGCTCGACGCCGCACTCGACCCGTCGGTCGCCGGTGCGCCGGAGAACGCGAAGATCATGGCGACGATCTACGAGCCCATCGTCACACCCATCACCGCCGCGCTGCCGCCGGGCACCGACCTCTCCGACGACGCGGTGCGCGCGCAGGTCGTCGACCAGGTCGCGCCCGAGCTCCTCTCGGCGTTCTCGGATGCCTCCTCCGGCGCCTCGAGCGAGGAGGACGGGGCGTCGAGCTCGGCGCTCGACGACAGCTCGTTCCTCGTCGGCGCCGACGAGCGACTGGCCAAGCCGTTCCTCGTGGGGTTCAACGCCTCGACGATCCGGGTCTATTGGATCGCGATGATCGTCGCCGCGATGGCCTTCGTGCTCGCGCTGTTCTTCCGCACTCCGCCGCTGCGGGCGAAGTCGGCGATGCAGGAGGCGGCCGACGAGCGGGCGAGCGCGGCCGGTGCCGGCGCGGGTGCCGGGGCAGGTGCCGCCGGCGACGACGACGACTACCCCGACACGGGCTCGATCGCGGCGATCGCGGCGGCCGAAGCCGGGGCGATGATCGAGCCGGGCGGCGACGACCGGCGACGCTACTAGGTCGCGGCCGCCGTCGCCCGGCTCGGATCAGTTGAGTTCGGCCTCCGCCCGCTCCTCGGCGGCTTCGAGCAGCCGCGCGGTCGGGTCGGCGCTCTCGGGCGCCGGCGTGATGATCGGCGAACCCTCCGCATCGAGGTCGGCCGCGGCCTGCTCGAACTGCGAGTTGTACAGGCGCCGGTAGGCGCCGTTCGCGGCGATGAGCTCGTCGTGGGTGCCCTGCTCGACGATGTCGCCGTGCTCCATCACGAGGATGAGGTCGGCGTCGCGGATCGTCGAGAGCCGGTGCGCGATCACGAACGAGGTGCGCCCCTCGCGGAGTGCCGCCATCGCGTGCTGGAGCAGCAGCTCAGTGCGGGTGTCGACCGAGCTCGTCGCCTCGTCGAGGATGAGCACGCTCGGGTCGGCCACGAACGCGCGGGCGATCGTGATGAGCTGCTTCTCGCCCGCCGACACGTTCGACGCGTCCTCGTCGAGCACGGTGTCGTACCCGTCGGGCAGCGAGTGCACGAACCGGTCGACGTAGGTCGCCTTCGCGGCGTCGAGCAGTTCCTCGTCGGTGGCATCCGCCCGCCCGTACCGGATGTTCTCGCGGATCGTGCCGGCGAAGAGCCACGGGTCCTGCAGCACCATGCCGGTGCGCGCGCGGACGTCGTGCCGGGTGAGCGCGGCGATGTCCTGCCCGTCGACGCGGATCGCGCCGCCGTCGAGCTCGTAGAACCGCATGAGCAGATTGACCAGCGTCGTCTTGCCCGCGCCCGTCGGCCCCACGATCGCGACCGTCTGGCCAGGCTCGACGCGGAACGAGAGGTCGGTGATGAGCGGGTGGTCGGGGTGGTAGGCGAACGCGACCCGGTCGAACTCGATCGTGCCGGAGCCGTCGACGGGCTTCGGCGCATCGACCGCGTCGGCCTCCTGCTCGTCCTGGTCGAGGAGCTGGAACACGCGCTCGGCCGACGCCGTGCCGGACTGCACGACCGCGACCATGCCGCCGAGCTCCGAGAGCGGCTGGGTGAACTGCTGCGAGTACTGGATGAACGCCTGCACGTCGCCGAGCCGCAGCTGGCCGGTGGCGACCATGAGCCCGCCGAGCACGGCGATGCCGACGTACATGAGGTTGCCGATGAACATCATCGCGGGCATCATCACGTTGCCGAGGAACTGCGCCTTGAACGACGCCTCGTACAGTTCGTGGTTCTCGGCCTTGAACGCCTCGCGGCTGGAGGCCTCGCGGCCGTAGACCTTGACGAGCGCGTGGCCCGAGAACGACTCCTCGACACGGGCGTTGAGGCGGC
The DNA here is from genome assembly GCF_009789225.1 of Agromyces seonyuensis. Lineage (GTDB taxonomy): Bacteria > Actinomycetota > Actinomycetes > Actinomycetales > Microbacteriaceae > Agromyces > Agromyces seonyuensis. The sequence continues at coordinate 72,409 of NZ_WSTA01000003.1, forward strand.
CGACCTTCTTCCACTGCACGCCGAAGGCGGCCTGCGACTTCGGGCCGATGACGCCGAAGACGACCGCCATGAGCGGCAGTGAGACGAGGGCGACGAGCGAGAGCTGCCACGAGATCGAGAACATCATGACGAGCACGCCGACGACGGTGAGCACCGCGGTGAGCGCGCCCGAGAGCGACTGCTGCATCGTCTGGGTGATGTTGTCGATGTCGTTCGTGACCCGCGAGATCACCTCGCCGCGCTGCACCTTGTCGAAGTAGCTGAGCGGCAGGCGGTTGATCTTCGCCTCGACCGACTCGCGGAGCCGGTACATGGTGCGCACCATGATGACGTTGATCACGTAGCCCTGCAGCCACGTCAGGATCGAGGCGACCGTGTAGAGCGCGAGCACCGTCAGCAGCACCTGGGCGAGCCGCTGGAAGTCGATGCCGGCGCCGGGCACCAGGTCGTCCATGGCCCGCACCATGTTGGCGAGGTCGTTCTGGCCGGATGCCTCGAGTCCGGCGACGACCTGGTCCTTCGTCGCACCCTCGGGCAGCTGGGACGAGACGACGCCCTCGAAGATGAGGTTCGTGCCCTCGCCGAGCACCTTCGGGGCGAGCACCGTCAGCACGACGCCCAGGGCGCCGAGCAGCGACACGAACCCGAACGCGAGCGCGTGCGGCTTGAGCAGCCCGATCAGCCGCCGGAAGCTCTTGCCGAAGTCCTCGGCCTTGCCGGGTGCGACGGCGCCGCTCCAGTCGTCGGCGGAGATGCGCGCCTGCTCGGCGAGCTCGAGTTCGAGCTTCTCCTCCTCGGACGGCTCCACCGGTGTCGTGGCACCGCGGCGGCCCGGCTTCTCGGCGCTCATCGTGCCGCCTCCACACCGAGCTGGGATTCGACGATCTCCCGGTAGGTCTGATTCGACTCGACCAGTTCGTCGTGGGTGCCGATGCCGACCATTCGGCCATCGTCGAGCACGACGATGCGGTCGGCGTCGGTGATCGTGGACACGCGCTGGGCGACGACGATCTTCGTCACGTCGGGCAGTTCCTTCCAGAGCGCCTGGCGGAGCCGGGCATCCGTCGTGAGGTCGAGGGCGGAGAACGAGTCGTCGAAGACGAGGATGTCGGGGCGGTGCACGATCGCGCGCGCGATCGCGAGCCGCTGCCGCTGGCCGCCGGAGACGTTCGTGCCGCCCTGGGCGATGCGGGCGTCGAGCCCGCCCTCCATCTCGGCGACGAAGTCGCGGCCCTGCGCGATCTCGAGCGCGTGCCACAGCTCCTCGTCGGTCGCCTCCTCGCGTCCGAACCGCAGGTTCGAGGCGACGGTGCCGCTGAAGAGGAACGGCCGCTGCGGCACGAGGCCGATGGTGTGCCAGAGCGCGTCGAGGTCGGCGCGGCGCACGTCGACGCCGTTCACGAGCACGTCGCCGCCGGTGACGTCGAAGAGCCGCGGGATGAGCGAGATCAGCGTCGTCTTGCCGGCGCCCGTCGAACCGACGACCGCGACGGTCTCGCCGCGACGCGCCTCGAACGTGATGCCCGCGAGCACGGGGTGCTCGGCGCCGGGGTAGGTGAACTCCACGTCGCGGAATCCGACGGTGCCCGGCTCGGGGAAATCGACGACCCCGTCGACCGGGCGCTCGAGGCTCGTCTCGGCGTCGAGCACCTCGCCGATGCGGCCCGCGCTCACCGCGGCTCGCGGGATCATGATCGTCATGAAGCTGGCCATGAGCACGCCGCTCAGGATGGTCATGACGTACTGCATGAAGGCGAAGAGCGTGCCGACCTGCACGCCGCCGGCCTCGACCTCGATCGCGCCGAACCAGATGACGCCGACGACCGTGACGTTGAGCACGAGCATGACGAGCGGGAACAGCAGCACGAACAGCGAGCCGACCTTGCGGCCGACGATCATGATGTCGGCGTTCGCGTCGGCGAAGCGGGCCTCCTCGATCGGCTCGCGGACGAAGGCGCGGATGACCCGGATGCCCGTGAGCTGCTCGCGCATGACGCGGTTCACGTTGTCGAGCCGGTGCTGGTAGCTGCGGAAGAGCGGCACCATGCGGCTGATGATGAGGCCGGCGAGCACGAGCAGCGTCGGCACCGACACGGCGATGAGCCAGCTCAGCCCGACGTCCTGCTGCAGGGCCATGATGACGCCGCCGATGGCGAGCAGCGGAGCGGTGACGAGGAACGTCGCCGCCATCATCGCGAGCATCTGCACCTGCTGCACGTCGTTGGTGTTGCGGGTGATGAGGGAGCCCGGCCCGAACTTGGAGACCTCGCGCTCGGAGAACGTCGAGACGCGCTCGAAGACGTCGTCGCGGATGTCGCGACCGGCGGCCATCGCGGCCTTCGCCGCGAACCAGGTGGCGATGATCGCGGCCGTGATCTGGCCGAAGGAGATGAGGAGCATGAGCCCGCCGCGCGACCAGATGTAGTCGGTGTCTCCGGTGGAAACGCCCTGGTCGATGATGTCGGCGTTGATGCTGGGCAGGTACAGGCTCGCGAGCGCGGACAGGAACTGGAAGACCAGCACGCCGAGCAGCAGCCACTTGGACGGTTTCAGGTATCTGATCAGGAGTCGAGTGAGCATGGGAGGCTCACGGTACCCGCGACCCCGGACATCCGCAGGGTCATCCCGGACGAGGTATCCCTCCGCTGCGCGCAACGACGCGGCCCCGTCGGTAGGGTGGCCCCGACGCGCCTCGGGCGAGGCGCTCGGTTCCGCGGACTGGGGGGTCTGATGACGGGTGCGGCGAGGCCGGCCGTGCGGCTCGGCGGCGGCGAGGCATGGCTGATCTGGGTGCTCGCGACGAGCTTCGTGGTCTGGTTGTTCGCGATCCAGACCGGGTACGCGGTCGTCTCGCCGGAGATCCAGGACACTGCGGGGCTCTCGATCGCCCAGGTCGGGCTGGCGGCATCGATCTACACGTGGGTCTTCGCACTCTGCCAGTTCTTCTCGGGCTCGCTGCTCGATCGGTTCGGCACCCGCCCGCTGCTCGCGATCGCCGTCGCGCTCGTCGCGGTCGGCGCATTCCTCTACGCCGGCACGACCGACTTCACGACCCTCGCGATCGCGCAGGCGGTGCTGGCGCTCGGCGCCTCGTTCGGGTTCGTCGGCGCTGGCTACGTCGGCGGCAAGTGGTTCGAAGCGGCGAAGTACGGCCTCATGTTCGGACTCGTGCAGGCCTTCGCGAGTCTCGGCTCGGCCGTCGGCCAGCCGGTCATCCTCGCCCTGCTGCAGGCGATGACCTGGCAGCAGCTGCTCGTGGCATTCGGGGTCTTCGGGATCGTCCTGACGATCCTGTTCCTCGCGATCGTGCGCGATCCGGCACCGGTCGTCCCTCTCATGGATGCCGCGGGTCGCCGCTCGAACGTCCTCGGCGACATCCTGCGCGACCTCGGCCGGTGCTTCGCGAACCGCGACGTCGTGCTCGCCGCCCTCATCGGCGGCGCGTCGTTCGGCACCATGCTCGCGGTGGGCACGCTGTGGGGCCCGCGGATCATGGAAGCGCGCGGCGCCTCGACGGAGTTCGCGACGGTGCTGACGGCGATCGCCTGGCTCGGCCTCGCCGCCGGCGCGCCGCTCATCAACATCGTGTCCGACCGTTGGAAGAGCCGCCGCGCACCGGCGATCTGGTGGCTGCTCCTGCAGGCGGTCTCGATCGCCCTGGTGATCTACCTGCCGCGCGAGGGCAATGGGGCCGCGATCGGGCTCATGTTCGCGGTCGGCCTCTTCTCGGGCGTGCAGATGCTCGGCTTCACGATCGCCGGGGAGGCGGTCGACGGCTCGCTCATCGGCAGTGCGTCGGCGATCGTCAACGGCGTGTGCTTCCTCGTCGGCGGGCTCTTGACGTCGGTCCCGTCGGTGTTCCTGCCGACGGAGCCGGCGCTCGACGACTACCAGGCCGCGCTGTGGCTCATGCCCGCCGTGCTGCTCGGCGGCGCCGGAGCAGCGGCGCTCTTGAGGAAACCTTCCGTTTCGGCTGCACGGTGATCTAGTGTCGGGTGCGAGGGGTCTGGGGGGATCCCGTGAGGGGGCGTCATGCCGTACCACCTTCCGACCGGGTCGGGATCGCATGCGATCCGCGGGCACATCGTCACGCTGACGGGAGATCCGTTCTTCGATTCCGACGCGCTCGTCGAACACACCGACGGCGTCGTGATCGTGGCGGACGGCATCATCACCGCCGTCGGCCCGTGGAGCGAGCTCGGGAGCTCGGTGCCCGAGGGCGTGCCGGTCGACCGCTATCCCGACGGCCTCATCACGGCGGGGTTCATCGACACGCACGTCCACTACGTGCAGACGGGCATCATCGCCGCGTTCGGCGCCCAGCTCATCGACTGGCTGAACACCTACACGTTCGTCGCCGAGCAGAAGTTCGTCGATCCGGCCTACGCGTCCGCCGTGGCATCCGTGTTCTTCGACCAGCTCCTGGCGAACGGCACGACGACGGCCCTGACGTTCGCCGCCGTCTACCCGCAGTCGGTCGACGCCTTCTTCGAGGAGGCGACGAAGCGCAACATGCGCATGGTCGGCGGCAAGGTCATGATGGACCGCAACGCGCCGGAGCACTTGCTCGACACCGCCCAGTCGGGCTACGACGAGTCGAAGGCGCTCATCGAGCGGTGGCACGAGCAGGGCCGCAACCACTACGCGGTCACCCCGCGCTTCGCGCCGACGTCGACACCCGACCAGCTCGCCGCGGCGGCGACGTTGCTGCGCGAGCATCCGACGACCCTCATGCACACGCACGTGAGCGAGAACCTCGGCGAGATCGCCTGGGTGCGCTCGCTGTTCCCGGAGTCGAAAGGCTACCTCGACGTCTACGACCGGGCCGGCCTGCTGCGACCCGGCTCGGTGCTCGCGCACGGCGTGCACCTCACTCCGCAGGAGCGGATCCGCGTGCACGAGACCGGCGCCGCGATCTCCCACTGCCCGACGTCGAACCTCTTCCTCGGCAGCGGGCTCTTCCACGTGCATCAGGCCAAGAACCACACCCACCCGATGAAGGTCGGACTCGGCACCGACATCGGCGCCGGCACGAGCTTCTCGCTGCTGTCCACGATGAACGAGGCGTACAAGGTGGCCCAGCTCGTGCAGTACCCGCTCGATGCGGTGAAGATGCTCTACCTCGCCACCCTGGGCGGCGCCGAGGCGCTCGGGCTCGACGACCGGATCGGCTCCGTCGAGGTGGGCAAGGAGGCCGACCTCGTCGTGCTCGACAAGCAGGCCACGCCGCTGCTCGAGTTCCGCAGCGAGCAGGTGGCCTCGCTCGACGAGCAGCTCTTCGTGCTCGCCGTGATGGGCGACGACCGGGCCGTCCAGACCACCTACATCGCCGGCGAGGTCGCGTACTCGCGCGACGGCCACCAGCACTGACCGACCGAGACGAAGCGGAGCACCCATGTCGACCGAAGCGCCCACGTCCCAGCCCGCACCCGCACCGGTCCCGCAATCGGCGGGTTCCTCGACCGGCCACGCCGCGTACTTCCACGGCGCCCACAACTGGTTCGAGGGCGGCCACCGCCGCATCGGAGGACCCGAGGCCTGGCTCATCTGGGTGCTCGCCACGACGTTCGTCGTCTGGCTCTTCGCGATCCAGACCGGGTACGCGGTGGTCTCGCCCGACATCCAGCAGGACGCCGGGCTCACCATCGGACAGATCGGCCTCGCGGCCTCGATCTACACGTGGGTCTTCGCCCTCGTCCAGTTCTTCTCCGGGGCGCTGCTCGACCGGTTCGGCTCGCGGCCGCTCATGGCGATCGCGGTCGCGCTCGTCGCGATCGGCGCCTTCCTCTATGCGGGCACCACGAACTTCGGCACCCTCGCGGCGGCGCAGGCGGTGCTGGCGATCGGCTCGTCGTTCGGCTTCGTCGGTGCCGGGTACCTCGGCGGCAAGTGGTTCGACGCGGCCAAGTACGGCCTCATGTTCGGGCTCGTGCAGACGTTCGCGAGCCTCGGCTCGGCGATCGGGCAGCCGCTCATCCTCGCGACCCTCGACAACCTGTCGTGGCAGCAGCTGCTCGTCGCGTTCGGCTCGTTCGGCGTCATCCTCGTCGTGCTCTTCATCGCCTTCGTGCGCAACCCCGCCCCCGAGCAAGGCGCCCCCGCCGCGAAGCATGAAGGCAACGTCCTCGTCAACATCCTCCGCGACCTCGGCAAGGGCTTCTCGAACGTGCGGGTCGTGCTCTCGTCGATCCTCGCCGGCGCTTCGTTCGGCGCGATGCTGGCGGTCGGCACCCTGTGGGGCCCGCGGGTCATGGAAGCCCGCGGCGCCGAGACCGACTTCGCGACCGTCCTGACGGCGCTCGCCTGGCTCGGCCTCGCGGTGGGCGCCCCGCTCGTCAACGTCGTCTCGGACCGCTGGGGCAGCCGGAAGTGGCCCGCGTTCTACGCGCTCGTGCTGCAGGCGCTCGCGATCGCGCTCGTGATCTACCTGCCGAAAGAGGGGCAGGGCGCCGCGCTCGTGCTGATGTTCGCGATCGGCTTCTTCGCGGGCGGCCACATGCTCGGCTTCACGATCGCGGGCGAGGCCGTGCCGGGGCGGCTCATCGGCAGCGCATCGGCGATCGTCAACGGCGTCTGCTTCATCATCGGCGGCCTGCTCCAGTCGATCCCCGGTCAACTCCTGCCGGACGACGCGGACCTCGCGGACTTCCAGGCCGCACTCTGGCTCATCCCGGCGGTCGTCGCGGTCGGGGCGATCGCCGCGCTGCTCATCTCCGAGAAGAAGCCGGTGCCGGCGGCGTGATCGTGTGCGAGATCGAGGCCGTCGCCTGCGCGACCTCGAGTTCGCCGGTCCGGCCCTTGCCCGAGTTCCGGCCGACGAGCACGACGAGCGCGACGCCGAGCGCGCACCAGATCGCCATCGAGATCGACGACCAGGAGAAGCCCGCGGCGAGCGCGGCCGAGTCGGAGAGCCCGGCATCCTCGCGGCGCGCGGTCACGCCGGCGTAGACCGAGGCGACGATCGCCGTCATCACCGCGGATCCGACGTAGCGCGCCATATTCGAGAGGCCGGAGGCCGCGCCGACCTCGCGGGGCTCGACCGAGGAGGTCGAGAGCGAGGAACAGGGCCCGTTCTGCAATCCCATCCCCGCGGCGAGCGCGACGAGCGGGAGCACGAACATCCCGTACGACCACTGCTCGGTGACGAACGCGAGCACGACGAGCGAGACCGTCATGGCGAGGAAGCCGACGGTGATCGTGGTGCGCGCCCCGATGCGCCCGACGATCGGCGTGATGAGGGGGGCGATCACCACGGCGGCGGCGGCGACGGGGAGCGTCGCGAGGCCGGCTTGGAAGGAGTCCATGCCGAGCGCCGACGGGTCCTGGAAGTAGAGGCTGACGACGTACATGATCGCGTTGATCGTGCCGGCGCCGAGCAGGATCGAGAGCGTCGCGCCGACGAGCACCTTGTTCGTCAGCAGCCGCAGGTCGAGCATCGGGGCCGCGATGCGCCGTTCGACGACGACGAAGCCGATCGTCGCGGCGATCGTGATCGCGAAGCACAGGATCGTGCGCCACGACAGCCAACCCCAGGCGCTGCCCTCGGTGAGGGCGAAGATGAGCGGCGCGAGGATGAGGGCGATGAGCACGGTGCCCGCGAAGTCGATGGACTTCGGTCGCGTCGGGTCGTTCGACTCGGCGACCGCGGCGAGGGTGACGGGGATGCACGCGGCGGCGATCGCCGCGTCGATCCAGAACAGCCCCTGCCAGCCGAGCGTCGATGCGAGCAGTCCGCCGACGAGCGGGCCCGCGGCGGCGCCGACGGCCGACGCGGCGCCCCACAGCGTGACGGCCCGCAACTGCGCCTTGCCCGTGTTGGACGCCGAGATGAGGCTCATGCCGCACGCGAGGATCGTCGCGCCCGCGGCGCCCTGGATGCACCGGCCGAGGATGACGCCGAGGCCCTCCTGCGAGAGCGCGATGAGCGCGCACGACGCGATGAACAGCAGGATGCCCCAAAGGAAGATCTTGCGGCGCCCGAAGACGTCGCCGAGGGAGCCGGAGGTGACGATGACCGCGGCGCCCACGAGCGAGTAGCCCGTGACGGCCCACTGCAGGGTCGAGGTCGGCGTGCCGGTGTCGGCCGAGATGGCGGGGATGAGGATCGAGACCGCCGAGGTGTTCGCGTTCACCACGAGCGCGGTCACGCACGTCGCGATGAGCGCCCCCATCGCGTTGCGCCTCGCGGTCGCCGTCGTCGCCGTGTCGCTCATGCCGTCCCCCCAGACCCATGGATGCTCCGCTCGGACGGTATCCCCCGCGGACGGCGCCGGTCAATGGCTCGGCAGGCCGACCGCACCGCGGTGCGGTCGGCTCGCGACCGTTGCGGCGACGCCGTGCGAGCGTCAGCATCGTGCTGACGGGCGTTGGGGGGCGATCGTGACGAAGGAGCAGGCGCCTGGACGCGCCGGGCGCGACGTCCGGCGACCGACGCGGCTGGTCGAGCGCTGGACGAGCATCGACGGCGGTCGCGTGTTCTACCGGGAGTCCGTCAGCCCGCCGGACGCCCCGGCGATGCTGCACGTGCACGGCTTCGGCCTCTCGGGGCGCTACCTGCTGCCGACCGCCGAGCGCCTCGCCGACGAGTTCCACACGCTCGTGCCCGACCTGCCCGGCTTCGGCCGCAGCGCGAAGGCGGCCGACGCCCTCGACGTCCCGGACCTCGCCGACGCGGCCGCGCGATTCCTCGACGACCGGGGCGTGGAGCGCGCGACGCTCATCGGCAACTCCATGGGCTGCCCCGTCATCTGCGAGTTCGCCTATCGGCATCCGGATCGGATCGACCGCGCCGTGCTCGTCTCCCCGGCCGGCGGCATCCACAACCAGCCGTTCCGCCGGGCCGCGGGCCAGCTCGCTCGCGACGGCGTCCGGGAGCCGACACGGCTCGTCGGCGTGGTCACGCCCGACTACCTGCGCTTCGGCGTCCCGAGCACGGCGAAGATGTTCCGCTCGCTGACGAAGTACCCCTCGCTCGAGCGCCTGCTCGAACTGGAGGTGCCGACGCTCGTCGTGCTCGGCTCGCGCGATCCGCTCATGCCGGGCCCGGCCCGCGTGCAGGAGGTCGCGTCGCAGACGGAGAACCACGTGCTCGTCGTGCGCATCGAGGGGGCCGCCCACGCGATCAACTTCAGCCATCCCGGCGAGCTGGCGCATCTCGTCCGGCTGTTCATGGCCGACCGGCCCATCGTGGACGACCCCGACTCGCCGGGCCTCGCGAGCGTCGTCGAGATCTACCGCGGCGTGCACCACCCGCCCGAGCGCACGGACTGAATCCAGGCCGCTCCGGGCCGCTCCGGGCCGCTCCGGGTCGCCGCCGGCCCGATCCGGCCCCGGTCGAGTCGGATGCCGCGTCGCGACGACCCCGGATACTGGAGACGATGACTTCCACCACCGTGCCCGGCCGCGCCGAGCGTCGCGCCCGCGTCGCCGTGTCGGCGCTCTTCTTCACCAACGGGGCGATCTACGCGAACGTCATCCCCCGCTTCCCCGAGATCAAGGCCGCGCTCGGGATGAGCGACGTCTTCTACGGGGTCTCGGTCGCGGCGGTGCCGCTCGGCGCACTGCTCTCCGGGCTCGCCGCGGCGACGCTCATCCGCCGGTTCGGCTCGGCCCGCCTCGCGGCGGTCGGGTCGGTGCTGCTCGCGTTCGCGATGCTCGCGGTCGGCCTCTCGCCGGCGCCGTGGGCGTTCCTCGCCGCCCTCTTCGTCGTCGGCCTGCTCGACTCGGTGACCGACGTCGCGCAGAACGCGCACGGCCTGCGGGTGCAGCGCCGATACGGGCGCTCCATCCTCAATTCCTTCCATGCGATCTGGTCGCTCGGGGCCGTCGCGGGCGGGCTCATGGCGACCGCGGCGATCGCGCTGGCGCTGCCGCTCGGCATCCATCTCGCGATCACGGCGGTGCTCTTCTCGACGACCGCGCTGGTCGCGCTGCGCTTCTGCCTGCCGGGACCGGACGAGACGGGCGCCGAGGAGGTCCAGGAAGCAGGCTCCGCCGTCGCCGACGCCGCCGAGACCGCGAAGGCCGGGATCCCCCCGCGGCTCGTCGCCGTCATGCTCGGTCTCGCCCTCATCGCGATCGCGGGCACGATCGTCGAGGACGTCGGCAACTCGTGGGCGACCCTCTACCTCGGCGATTCGCTCGGCGCCCCGGCGGCGCTCGCCGCCACGGGCTACCTCTCGCTCATCGGCTTCCAGTTCCTCGGCCGCATCGTCGGCGACCGCATGGTCGACCGGTTCGGGCAGCGCGCGGTCGCGCGCGCCGGCGGCGTCCTCGTCGCGCTCGGCATGGGACTCGCGCTCGCGTTCCCCTCGATCCCGTCGACGCTCGTCGGCTTCGCCGCCGCCGGCTTCGGCGTCGCGACGCTCGTGCCCGCGACGATGGCCGCCGCGGACCGCCTGCCGGGCCTCCGACCCGGCACGGGCCTCACCGTCGTGACGTGGCTCATGCGGCTGGGCTTCCTCGTCTCGCCGATCGTCATCGGCGCGGTCTCCGAGGCGACGGAGCTCCGGGGGAGCCTCCTGATCGTGCCCCTCGCCGGCATCCTCGTGATCGCGCTGTCGGGCTTCCTGCCGAAGCGACGCTGAGGCCGGCCCGCGCCCCGAGTACCGTTGAGGGGTGACGAAGAACCAAGCGACGGATGCCTCGCTCCCCCACGTCGTGATCATCGGCGGCGGGTTCGCCGGCATCAACGCCGCCAAGGCGCTGAAGCATGCGCCCGTGCGGGTGACCCTCGTCGACCGACGCGTGTACAACACCTTCCAGCCGCTGCTGTACCAGGTGGCCACGGGCGGCCTGAACCCGGGCGACGTCACGCACTTCCTGCGGAGCCTGCGCATGGACCAGCCGAACCTCGACGTCCTGCACGAGCACCTCATGGAGATCGACACCGACGAGCGGTGGGTGCGCATGCTCGACGGCCAGCGCCTCGACTACGACTACCTCGTGCTCGCGAACGGCGTCACGACGACCTTCTTCGGCACGCCCGGCGCGAAGGAGCACGCCTTCTCGGTGTACTCGCGCTCCCAGGCGATCACGATCCGCGACGAGCTCTTCACGCGTCTCGAGCGCGCCACGCAGCAGCCCGGCCGCACCCGCGGCCTCAAGGTCGTGGTCGTCGGCGGCGGCCCCACGGGCGTCGAGATGGCGGGCTCGCTCGCCGAGCTGCGCGACCAGGGCCTGAAGCCCGCGTACCCGGAGCTCGAAGGCGACGCGTTCACGATCACGATCGTGCAGCGCGGCACCGAACTGCTGAAGCCGTTCCAGCCGAGCCTGCGCCGCTACGCCGCGCTGCAGCTCCAGCGCCGCGACGTCGAGCTGTGCCTCGGCACGGGCGTCGCCGAAGTGTGCTCCGACTCCGTGAAGCTCACCGACGGCCGGGTCATCGAGTCGGATCTCACGATCTGGGCGACCGGCGTCGCCCCGCACGACGAGGTCACGTACTGGTGCCTGCCGCTCGACGAGCACCACCGCATCAAGGTCGGCGCCGACCTCCAGGTCGAGGGCCTGCCGGGCGTGTTCGCGGCGGGCGACGTCGCGATCGCACCGCAGGACCTGCCGCAGCTCGCGCAGCCGGCGATCCAGGGCGGCGCCCACGTCGGCCGCCAGATCGCCCGCATCATCGCCGGCCAGTCCACCGAACCGTTCGAGTACTACGACAAGGGGCAGCTCGCGATCATCGGCCGCCGCTCCGCCGTCGGCGAAGTGCCGGGCATCGCGAACCTCCCGGTGCTGCACTCGCTGCGCTTCCTCCGCAAGATCCCGCTGCTGCGCAAGACCATCGGCCTGCGCTCGCTCGCGGCCTGGTGGGCGTGGCTGTTCATCCACATCGCGAGCCTCCTCGGCCCTCGAAACCGCCTCGCGGTCATGTTCGGCCTCATCGCCCGCTACGGGTACCACGTGTACCGCAAGCCGGTGCCGATCGTCGGCGACGTCCCCGCGATCCGCCCCTCGAAGGCCCAGCGCCTGCGACTCACCCCGGCCGAACTCGAGGCCGAGGCCGTGGCCGAGGAGGCCGAGGCCGAGGCGTAGTCCGCGGGGGCGCGCGACGCCCGCGCTATGCGAAGCGCATCGGCGCGTCGTCCTTGGACGCCTGGTAGGTGTCGGACAGCTCGGCGTAGATCCCCTCGAGCCGGCTCACGCGCTCCAGCAGTTCGGGCGAGCCGGATGCCTCGATCGACGCCTGCAGATCGTGGCTCGCGAAGAACGCGTTCGTGCGGTTGTAGAGGTCGCGGCCGGCCGCGGGCTCGTCGCGGTCGGGGTCGGGCACCGCGTAGACGGCCTGCAGGATCTGGATGTCGAACGGGATCGCGAAGCGGTCGGCCGAGTCGCGGTGGCTGAAGAGGTAGGCGAACTCGTCGAAGCCGCCCCACACGATGCCACTGAGGCAGAGCGAGCAGGGCTCGTGCGTGGCGAGCAGCAGGCAGTCGGCGGTCGCGGGCCGTTCGGCCGCCGGGAGCTCGAAGAAGCGCTTGATGGCGTGGATCTCCCCGTGCCAGAGCGGGTTGTCGAGCTCGGCGTTCGTCGCGGCGACGACGACCGAGAGGTCCGACTTGCGCAGGATCGCCCCGCCGAAGAGTTTGTTGCCGGCCTCGACGCCCTCGCGGGTGAGCGGCACGATGTCGTGCTCGATCACGTCGAGCAGTCGGGCGATGGCGGCGGGATCGGCGAGCGACGGGGCATCCATCGGTCGATGATCGCCGATCGCGGCCGCGCGCGCGAATCGGCGCGCTCGCGCCGTCAGTCGACCCGCTGAGCCGCCCGCTCCTCGAGCCAGACCGCGACGCCGTCGTCGTGCCCGCGCGCGGTGACCTCCGTGGCGGCGGCGAGCACGGCATCCTTCGCATTGCCGACGGCGACGGCCGTGCCGACGACCTCGAACGCCGGGAGGTCGTTGAAGTTGTCGCCGAAGAAGACGACGTCGGCGAGCCGGATGCCGAGCGACTCGGCGACCGCGCGGATGCCCGTCGCCTTGGAGACCGCCGTATTCGCCATCTCGAGGTACGTGGGCTTCGGCCGGTAGGCGACGACGCCCGGCATCGGCGCGACGAGCGCCTCGAGCCCGTCGATGAGCTCGGGCTCCCCCATCGCCATGATCTTGTGCGGCGGCTGCGCGTCGACGCGGCCGTTCGCCGCGTACGCGCGGGCATCCATCGCGTCGGGGTGCACGCCCGTGTTGGCGATCTCGCGATCGGTCCAGCGGTCGGCGCCCCAGGCGTGCCAGCGCTCCCCGGCGAAGCAGCTCGCGTGCAGGTCGACCGCCTCGCAGTGCTCGACGACCGCCCGGGCGTCCGCCGCGGCGATCGGCACGTCGACGACGATCGCGCCGGAGCGATCGATCACGAGCCCCCCGTTGTACGCGATGAGCGACTCCCCCGCCCCGCCGTACTCGGCCTCGAGCAGCCGCAACGAGGCGGGCGGGCGCGACGAGCACAGCACGAACGGATGCCCCTCCGCGCGGGTCGCAGTGATCGCGGCGACCGTGCGCGCCGACAGTCTCCGCCCGGAATCGAGGAGGGTGCCGTCGACGTCGGAGCAGAACAGGATCACCGGGGCAGGCTACCCGTTCGGGCTCGGGGGTGCCGGGAGTCGGCGGTCGGGGGTAGCTTCGGCCGGGACCTCGGGAGGAGGCAGCCATGCGCGTCGAACTGCGCCGGTGGGACGCGGGCGATCTGCCCGTGCTCGAACGCGCCAACACCCCGGAGATGACCCGGCACCTCGGCGGTCCGGAGACGGCCGAGCAGGTGCTCGACCGGCACGAGCGGTACCTCCGGTACTGGCAGACCGGCGAGGCGCAGATGTACCGCATCGACGTCGACGGCGCCCCGGCGGGCGGCATCGGCTTCTGGCAGGTCGAGCACGACGGCGAGCCCGCGTACGAGACCGGGTGGGAGGTCGAGCCGGCGTTCCACGGGCGCGGCGTCGCGCGCGAGGCGCTGCGGCAGGTGACCCGGCTCGTCGCCGAGGTCGGCGATCGCCGCCTGCTCGTCGCCTACCCCGGCGTCGACAACCCGGGCTCGAACGCCCTCTGCGCTGGCGCCGGCTTCGAACGCACCCGCACGGGCACGATGCCGTGGCGCGGCGGCGAGCTGACGTGCAACGTGTGGGAGCTCGACGTCTCGCCGCTGAACCTCGCCGGTCGGGAGACCCTCGTCGACGAGCGGTTCGCCCGCGAGCTCGACCGCTCGCGCTGGCTGCCGTTCTACAACCCGCACTGGGCCTCGCGGGCGAGCACCGCAGCGCGCTGGTCGACCGACGGTCCGGGGCTCGAGCTCCGCATCGACGCCGACACCGCGCCCTGGTCGCCGGAATGGGACGGCGACAACCGGGTGTCGCACCTCCAGACCGGCCAGCACTCGGGGCCGATCGGCAGCGGCGTCGGGCAGCACCGCTTCCGCGACGGGCTCGTCGTACGCGAGGAGCAGCCCGACTTCCGCGGCCTGCTCGTGCACCACGGCGTCATCGAGGTGCGGCTCGCAGCGATCCGGCACCCGCAGGCGATGGTCGCGTGCTGGCCCATCGGGTTCGAGGAGCGTCCCGACGACTGCGGCGAGATCTGCCTCGCCGAGATCTTCGGCAGCGAGCTCGACGAGTCCGGCGGCCTCGTCGGCATGGGCGTGAAGCCGCAGCGCGATCCGCGCCTGCGCGCCGATTTCGCGAAGGTGCGCGTCGAGGGCGATCTGACCGAACCGCACGACTACGCGGTCGACTGGGATGCCCGACGCCTCCGCTTCTTCGTCGACGGCCGCTGGGTGAAGACCGTCGTGCAGACGATCGACTACCCCGTGCAGCTCATGCTCGACGTCTACGAACTGCCCTCGCCGGAGCCGCGCGACACCTCGCGGCATCCGCTGCGGATGCCCGTCGAGCGGGTGCGGGTCTTCGCACCGGGCTGACCCGGCGACGCCCCTGCGCCGCCGGGTCACCGGGTCGGATCGGCCGCGCGCTATCGCCCGACGAGCCCGAGGTGCTGCTCGTTGTAGCGGGCGCCCTGCACGCCGATGCGGTCGGCGAGCGCGTTCAGGTCGGCGAGGTCGTCGGCCGAGAGCGGGATGCCCGTCGCGGCGGCGTTCTCGCGGATGCGCTCGGTGCGGCGCGTGCCCGGAATGGGCACGATCCACGGCTGCTGCGCCAGCAGCCACGCGAGCGCGATCTGCCCGGGCGACGCCTCGTGCGCGGCCGCGAGCACGCGCACGTGGTCGACGAGGGCTTCGTTCGCGTCGCGGTTCTCGGCCGCGAAGCGCGGGATCGTCGCGCGGATGTCGCCCGCCGCGAACTCCGTCGAGAGTGCGACCGTGCCGGTGAGGAACCCCTTGCCGAGCGGGCTGAACGGCACGAAGCCGATGCCGAGCTCCGCGAGCGTCGGCAGCACTTCGGCCTCGGGGTCGCGGGTCCAGAGCGAGTACTCGCTCTGCACGGCCGTTACCGGGTGCACCGCGTGGGCGCGGCGGATCGTGCCGGCCGCTGCCTCCGAGAGCCCGAAGTGCCGCACTT
Organism: Agromyces seonyuensis; assembly: GCF_009789225.1. Classification (GTDB taxonomy): domain Bacteria; phylum Actinomycetota; class Actinomycetes; order Actinomycetales; family Microbacteriaceae; genus Agromyces; species Agromyces seonyuensis. The sequence goes on from NZ_WSTA01000003.1 coordinate 87,901, forward strand.
TGCCCGCGGCGACGAGCTCGCCGACGGCGCCCGCGACGTCCTCGATCGGCACGTCGGGGTCGACGCGGTGCTGGTAGAAGAGATCGATCGTGTCGGTGCGCAGCCGTTGCAGCGAGGCATCCGCCACCCGACGGATCTGCTCGGGACGGCTGTCGAGGCCGACGCTCCGGCCGTCCTCGATGCGCCAGCCGAACTTCGTCGCGATGACGACGTCGTCCCGGATCGGCTCGAGCGCCTCGCCGACGAGCTCTTCGTTGACGTACGGACCGTAGACCTCGGCCGTGTCGAAGAACGTGACACCGGCGTCCGGTGCGGAGCGCAGCACCGCGATCATGTCGTCGCGGTCGCCGGGGTTCGGGCCGTAGCTCTGCGACATCCCCATCGCGCCGAGGCCGATCGCCGAGACCGTGAGCCCCTGGCCGAGTTCTCTCGTGTGCATCCGCGTCCTCCTCAGTCGTCCGACGACGCCCCGAAGACGTCCTTGGCCATCGCCATCGCCCCCATCGCCTTCGGCCAGCCCGCGTAGAACGCGAGGTGCGTGATCGTCTCGATGAGCTCGGACTCCGTCACGCCGTTCGCCTTCGCGAAGGCCAGGTGGAAGCGGAGCTGCTCGATGTTGCCGCCCGCGAGCAGCGCGGAGACCGTCGCGAGACTGCGGTCGCGCTTGGTGAGCTCCGGCCGCTCCCACACCTCGTCGAAGAGCACCTGATCGGTGTAGTGCACGAGACCCGGGGCGAAGTCCCCGAATGCGTCCTTCCCGCCGTGCCAGCCGGTTCCGTTCTCAGCCATGTCGACCTCCCCTGTCGTCGTCCGGGATCCAGTCCACACCGACTCCCCCGGAAGTGGGAGGGCCCGGGAGTGCCCCCGTGGGCGACTCGGCTGCTGCATCGCGGCCCGGCGGGCGGCGCGGCGTGCTCAGCCGCCCGCCCGCACCCCGCGTCGGTGGCGTTCGACGGTCTCGCCGACCGCGGTCGCGAGCAGCACGGCGCTGCCGAGCACGCCGGTCGAGACCGGCTCGAGCAGTGGGCTGACCGCCGCCGCGACGACGAGCGCCGCCAGCCCGCACGCCTGTGCGATCACGAGCCGGTGCTCGAGCACCCAGCGGAAGAGCAGGGTGCCGACGAGGAACAGGGCGGGCCCGCCGAGCACGAGGACGACCGCCGGCGGCGACTGCTCGTCCGGATGCCCGAGGACCTCCTTGTCGCCGACGCCGAGCAGCACGATGCCGCCGACGATGGCCAGGTGCACCCAGGTGTAGGCCGTGCGGGCGAGCCGGGCGGGGGCCTCGGCGGCCTCCATCGCCTCGGAGCCGACGCGTTCGCCGTGGTCGAAGTAGATCCACCAGCACGCGGCCGCGGCGACGAATGCGCTGACGAACGACACGATGGTCTCCGGGGTCGTCTCCGCGGCGGCGAGCTCGAATCCGGTCACGAGCAGTCCCTCGCCGAGCGCGATGAGCACGAAGAGGGCCGCCCGCTCCGCGATGTGCGGGCCCGAGGCGTCCCGGCCTGCGAGTTCGATGCGCCCGGCGCCGGGCACCGGGTAGCCGAGGATGCTCCCGAGCAGCTCGATGCCGATGGCGGCGGCCCAGCAGGCGACCTGCGCCGGCAGCGGCAGGAACGCCCCGCCGATCCAGAGCGCCGATCCGACGAGCGTCCACGAGAGCACCTGCCGGAACTCGCGCGACGCCGCCGGCTCGTGGGCGCGGGTCGCGAGCACGAGGAAGACGGCCCGCCCGACCTGCAGTCCCGTGTAGGCGACCGCGAACACCCACGCGCGTTCGCCGAAGGCCTCGGGGATGGCGACGCTCGCCGTGAAGACGACGAACGCGAGCAGGATCACGAACGCCCGCACGGGCACCGCGGTCGGGTCGAGCCAGTTGGTCAGCCAGGTCGTCGAGACCCACGCCCACCACAGGGCGCAGAGCAGGATGACCCCCTCGATGGCCCCGAGGAGCGTCTGCTGCTCGTACAGGACGGCGCCGAGTTGGGTGAGCGCGAAGACGAAGACGAGGTCGAAGAACAGCTCGACGTACGTGACGCGGTCGGCGTCGGGCGTGCCGGTGGGCCGGAGCAGGTTCGCACGGGGTTGCGCGGGCATGCGGTCATCCTGGCGGGCTCGGAGCCCCCGCGCGCCGTCCCGCGCCGGAGCCGTGACGGCGACGGGGCCCGACTCGTACGCGAGTCGGGCCCCGTTGGGGGATGCGGATGCCTCAGGCGGCCCGGGCGGCCGGCGCGGCGAGCTCGCGCCCGGCGATGCGGATGCCTCAGGCGGCCCGGGCGGCCGGCGCGGCGAGCTCGC
>NZ_WSTA01000030.1 GCF_009789225.1 Agromyces seonyuensis
CGGGTCCGCGGCGGACGACGGCGCGAAAGCCGGCTCGACTGCGGCGGCGACGGCGGCCGCCGCGGCCGCGGCCGCATCCGGCCCGTCGCGTGCGAACCCGGCCCCGGGCCAGCGCGAGAAGAAATCCGAGCGGCAGCGACGCGAGCGCAACGCGACCCGTGCCGAGGCCGCCGACCACGTCGAGCAGGCCCGAGCCAACCTCGTGTCGGCTCTCAACCGGCTGGAGGATCGCGCCAACGTGCCCAAGCGCGCCCGGCTGCGCGCTGAGGAGTTCGCGCGTGAGAGCCCCGGCGCCGCGATCGCGATCGGCGTCGCCGCGGCCGTCGCGGTGGGCGGCATCGTCTGGCTCGTCGTCCGCGGCATCGTGAAGGACTGATCGGCGGATGACCCCTTCCGGCAAGGCCCGGACCCCGGAACCGGCCGACGCGGGCGCCGCGACGGTCGTCGCCCGCATCCACGAGACCCTCCGGCACGAGATCCTCGAGGGCGAGCTCGAGCCCGGCACCCCGCTCCGCGAGGAGTCGCTCGCGGCCCGCTTCGGGGTCTCGAGGCACTCGGTGCGCAGCGGCATCGGGCGGCTCGTGCGGGAACGCCTCGCGATCGAGGAGCCCTACCGGGGCGTGCGCGTCGCGAGCTTCGGCCCCGAGGAGGTCGTCGCGCTCCAGCAGCTCCGCGGCGCGCTCGAGACCGAGGCCGTGCGCATCGCGACGGAGCGTCGCGGCTCGTTCGACGACGAGGCGGCGGCCGGGGCGTACGAGGTGCTCGACCGGTTCCGCGCCCTCGGCGAACGCGAACAGGCGGGCGAGCAGCTCGACTGGGTCGAGGTCGAGCGGACCCATGCCGAGTTCCACGCCGCGCTCGTCGAGGCATCCGAGAGCCCCCGCATCATCGCGGCGCACCGCACGCTGTCGGCCGAGCTCCAGATGTTCCTCCTGCACGTGCGACCGGACTACGACCTCCAGCGCCTCATCGACGACCACGTCGACCTCATCGAGGCCATCCGCACGGTGGGGGAGTCGGCGGTGCGCGACCACCTCGCCGTCTCGACGGCGCTCTTCCTCGAGCGCGCGGCGGAGCAGGGCGCGACGCCCGCGGCGAAGCGCCGGCGCGGCGCCGTCGGCGCGTAGAGCCGGGAGTTCGCCCAGAGAATCCCAGATCAGCGCGGCGGCCGAGGCCTCGCGGTTTGGCCGCGTCGGCGCCCTGGGGGAGGATGGAAGCCATGACCTCCCCCGTCGCCGAATCGGCAGCCCGTTCCGTCGAGCCCGAAACCCCGCGGGGCGACGGATACACGCTCTTCGCCGTGTTCCGACGGGACCCGCTCCGCCGCTTCTCCGGCGAGGCCGCCGCGGCCGCCGCGGAGTTCGACGCCGCGATCGCCGCCGTCGAGGCCGCCGGCACGGTCGTGCGCGGCGTGTACGACGTCTCGGGCCTCCGCGCCGACGCCGACGTCATGCTCTGGCTGCACGGCAGCGACGCCGCCGGCATCCAGGCCGCGCTCCGGGAGCTGCGCCGCACGGGCGTCCTCGCCGACCTGCTGCCGACCTGGAACGCGATGGGCGTGCACCGCGACGCCGAGTTCAACAAGGCGCACGTGCCCGGCTTCCTGCGGGGCGTCCCCGCCAAAGACTGGATGACGGTCTACCCGTTCGTCCGCAGCTACGACTGGTACCTGCTCGACCCGGCCGACCGGTCGCGGATGCTCGCCGACCACGGCCGCAAGGGCGCCGCGTTCCGCGGCGTCGTGGCCAACACGGTCGCGGCCTTCGCCCTCGGCGACTACGAGTGGCTGCTCCCCATGGAGTCCGACGAGCTCACCGACCTCGTCGACATGATGCGCGAGCTCCGCGACACCGAGGCCCGCCTCCACGTGCGCGAAGAAGTCCCCTTCTACACCGGCCGACGCATCACGGCCGCCGAACTCGTCGAGGTGATCCGATGACCCGGTACGACGCGATCCTGCTGGCCGGCTTCGGCGGCCCCGAAGGCCAGGACGACGTGATCCCGTTCCTCCGCAACGTGACGCGCGGTCGGGGCATCCCCGACGAGCGTCTCGAGGAGGTCGCCCACCACTACCGCCACTTCGGCGGCGTGAGCCCCATCAACGAGCAGAACCGCGAGCTCAAGGCCGCGCTCGAGGCCGAGCTGGCCGCGCGTGGCATCGACCTGCCCGTGTACTGGGGCAACCGCTTCTGGGACCCCTACTTCGGAGAGGCGATCACGGCCGCGCACGACGCCGGCCACGACCGCCTGCTCGCGCTCGTGACCAGCGCGTACACCTCCTGGTCGGGTGTCGAGGCGTACCGCGACGACCTCGTGCGCGCCCTCGACGAGACCGGCCTGACCGACGTCGTCGCCATCGACCGCATCCGCGAGTTCTTCGACCACCCGGGCTTCATCGCGCCGCTCGTCGAGGGCGTCCGCACGGCCGTCGCCGAGCTCGCCGCCGAGGGCATCGCCGCCGAGGACGTGCACCTCATGTTCGCGACGCACTCCGTGCCGAACACCATGGCCGAGGCCTCCGGGCCGCAGTTCGGCGAGGGCGGCGCGTACGTCGCGCAGCACCTCGCGGGCGCCGAGGTCATCGCGGCCGAGGCCGCCCCGACGTCGCCGTGGTCGCTCGTCTACCAGTCGCGCTCCGGCGACCCGCGCACCCCGTGGCTCGAGCCCGACATCAACGACGCCATCGCCGAGCTCGGTGCAGCGGGCACCGCGAAGGGCCTCGTCATCGTCCCCTTCGGCTTCGTGAGCGACCACATGGAGGTCATGTGGGACCTCGACGAGGAGGCCGTGGAGACCGCCGGCGAGCACGGCCTCGCCGTGCGCCGCGCGCCGACGCCGGGCATCCACCCCGCTTTCGTCGCCGGTCTCGTCGACCTCGTGCTCGAGCGCGTCGAGGACGTGCCCGTCGCCGAGCGCCCGCACCTGACCGCGCTCGGCCCGTGGCCGGACCACGACCGCATCGGCGCCGCCGACGCGTCCGTGGAGGCGAGCCGCTGATGGCCGCCGCGCCGGTGATCCGGGTCGGGACCCGCGGGAGCGCCCTGGCGCTCGCGCAGACGCAGGCGATCGCCGCCCGCGTCGGCAAGGCCGCGGGCGCGGAGATCGAGATCGTCACGATCACGACCCAGGGCGACACCGACCGCGCGTCGCTCGCCTCGCTCGGCGGCACCGGCGTCTTCGCGACGGCGCTGCGCGACGCGCTCCGCGCCGGCGAGGTCGACCTCGTCGTCCACTCGCTCAAGGACCTTCCCACGGCGGACGCCCCCGGGCTGCGTCTCGGCGCCGTGCCGAAGCGCGTCGACCGCCGCGACGCGCTCTGCTCCGGCGCGGGCTACACGCTCGAGACCCTGCCCGAGGGCGCGCGCGTCGGCACGGGCTCCCCGCGCCGCATCGCGCAGCTGCTCGAGGTGCGTCCCGACCTCGAGATCGTCGACCTGCGCGGCAACGTCGACACGCGGCTCGCGCGCGCGGGCGTCGGCGAGGTCGAGGGCGTCGAGTCCGATCTGGATGCCGTGGTGCTCGCGGCCGCCGGGCTCGGCCGACTGGGCCGCTCCGACGCCGTGGCCGAGTTCCTCGACGTCGCCGACTGGCCCACCGCCGCCGGCCAGGGCGCGCTCGCGCTCGAGGTGCGCGACGAGCCGCTCTCCCGCGAGCTCCGCCGCGGACTCGAGGGCGTCGAGCACGCCGGTTCGCGGGCGACCGCGCTCGCCGAGCGGCTCGTGCTCGCCGGGCTCGAGGCCGGTTGCGCCGCCCCGGTCGGCGTGACGGCGATCATCGAGGATGAACTCCTCTTCCTCACGGCGAGCGTGTACGCTGCCGATGGAACGCGGAAGCTGACCAGCTCGCATGCCGCGTCTCCCGAAAGCCGCAGCGCGGCCGACCTGGCCGATGCGGCGAACGACGTCGCTGCTCGCGTCGTCGACGAACTGCTCGGCAACGGTGCCGCCGAACTCGCCCCTGCGAAGGAGGCACTGTGACGGAGCCCTCGCCGACCACCGGCTTCATCGTGCTGCCCGTCGAGGGCGGCGGCGGCAAGCCGCTGACCGGTTGGCGGGTGCTCGTGCCCCGCGGCGGCCCCTGGGGTGACTCGGTCGCGGCCGGCCTGCGCGCCCGCGGTGCCTCGCCCGTCATCGCGCCGATGATCAACTTCGCGCCCGCCGACGACCAGGCGGCCCTGCGCGACGCGCTCGCGAAGCTCGCGGCCGGCGGCTACGACTGGCTGACCGTCACGAGCGCCACCACGGTCGACGTGCTCGCCTCGTACGGGGCCGTGGTGCCCGCGGGCACGAAGATCGCGGCGGTCGGCGAGACGACGGCCGCGGCGCTGCTCGCCGCCGGCTACCACGTCGACATCGTGCCGTCGGAGGACAACTCCGCCTCGGGCCTGCTCGAGGAGTGGGAGGCCGCGACGAAGGGCGCCACGGGGCTGCGCGTCCTCGCGCTGCGCTCGGCGATCGCGAAGCAGGTGCTCTCGCTCGGCCTCGCCCGCATCGGGCACGAGGTCGACGCCGTCGTGGCGTACCGCACCATCGGCGTGCCCGTGTCGCAGCGGGTCAAGGACGACGTGGCCTCGGGCACGGTGCGCGCCGTGCTCGTGACGAGCGGTTCGGTCGCGGAGCAGGTGCAGACCCAGCTCGGCCCGCTGCCGGACACGACGCTCGTCGTGGCGATCGGCCCGCAGACGCAGCGGGATGCCGCCGCGTACGGCCTGGACGTCGACGTCATCGCCGACGAGCGTACGGCCGAGAGCCTCATCGACGCGCTCGTGCGCGTCGCCACGCAGTCCGCCTGAGGTCGCTCGGGAAGCGGAGCAGAATCCGGAACACCGGGTCGCCGGGCATCCTGCCTGCTCGCAGCCCCGCGCGCGTAGGGTGGATGCTCGTGAGCGACACGCCTCGACCCGTCATCCGCCCGCGCCGACTCCGCACGAGCCCCGCCATGCGGCGCCTCGTCGCCGAGACGCGACTGCACCCGGCCGACCTCGTGCTGCCGATGTTCGTGCGCGAGGGCGCCGCCGAACCGCAGCCGATCGGTTCGATGCCCGGCGTCGTCCAGCACTCCCTCGACTCGCTGCGGCGCGCGGCGGCGGAGGCCGCCGAGGCCGGCGTCGGCGGCGTCATGCTCTTCGGCGTGCCCCTCGTGCGGGACGCCCGCGGCTCCGCGGGCACCGACCCGGAGGGCATCCTGAACCTCGCGGCCCGTGCGGTCGCCGACGAGGTGGGCGGCGCGATCAGCGTGCAGACCGACCTCTGCCTCGACGAGTTCACCGACCACGGCCACTGCGGCGTGCTCGACGAGCTCGGCCGCGTCGACAACGATGCGACGCTCGAGGTGTACCGCGAGATGGCGCTCGCGCAGGCCGCCTCCGGCGCCGACGTGCTCGGCCTCTCCGGCATGATGGACGGCCAGACCGCCGCGGTGCGCGACGCCCTCGACGAGGCCGGCTTCGTCGACACGGCGGTCATGGCCTACTCGGCGAAGTACGCCTCCGCCTACTACGGCCCGTTCCGCGACGCCGTCGAGTCGGCCCTCGAGGGCGACCGCCGCACGTACCAGCTCGATCCGGGCAACCGGCGCGAGGGGTTGCGCGAAGCGCTGCTCGACATCGCCGAGGGCGCGGACGCCGTCATGGTGAAGCCCGCCGGTTCCTACCTCGACGTGCTCGCCGACGTCGCCGCGGCCTCCGAGGTGCCCGTGTGGGCGTACCAGGTCTCCGGCGAGTACGCGATGATCGAGGCCGCCGCGATGCACGGCTGGATCGACCGCGAGCGCGCCGTGCACGAGTCGGTGGTCGCGATCAAGCGCGCCGGCGCCGACACGATCCTCACCTACTGGGCTCTCGAGCTCGCGAACCGACTCCGGAAGGGCGACCTGGCGTGAGCGCCACCAACGACGAACTCTTCGACCGCGCCCGCGCGGCCATCCCCGGCGGCGTGAACTCGCCAGTGCGCGCGTACGGCTCGGTCGGCGGCACGCCCCGCTTCCTCGTCTCGGCCCGCGGGCCCTACGTCACCGACGTCGAGGGCCGCGAGTACGTCGACCTCGTCGCCTCGTGGGGGCCGGCGATCCTCGGCCACGCGCATCCCGAGGTCGTCGAGGCGGTGCAGGATGCCGCGTCGCGCGGCCTCTCGTTCGGCGCCACGACCCCGGCCGAGACGGAGCTCGCGGAGCTCATCGAGGAGCGCATCGCGCCGGTCGAGCGACTCCGGCTCGTCTCGACGGGCACCGAGGCGACGATGACGGCGATCCGTCTCGCCCGCGGCTTCACCGGCCGCGACGTCATCGTGAAGTTCGCCGGGCACTACCACGGTCACTCCGACGGCCTCCTCGCCGAAGCCGGCTCCGGCCTCGCGACGTTCGCCCTGCCGGGCTCGGCCGGCGTGCCCGCCGACATCGCGGCGCTCACGCTCGTGCTGCCCTACAACGACCTGGATGCCGTGCGCACGGCCTTCGCCGAGCACGGCGAGCGCATCGCGGCCGTCATCGTCGAAGCCGCGGCGGCGAACATGGGCGTCGTCGCCCCGCTGCCGCGCTTCAACGCGTCGCTCGTCGAGATCGCGCACGCGCACGGCGCGCTCGTCATCTCCGACGAGGTGCTCACCGGGTTCCGGGCGGGCCCGCGCGGCTGGTGGGGCGTCGAGGCCGAGTTCCCGGGTGCGTACACGCCCGACCTGCTGACGTTCGGCAAGGTCATCGGCGGCGGGCTCCCCGTCGCCGCGGTCGGCGGCCGCCGCGACATCATGGAGCGCCTCGCGCCCCTCGGCCCCGTGTACCAGGCGGGCACACTGTCCGGGAACCCGCTCGCCGTCGCCGCGGGCCTCGCCACGCTGCGTGCGGCCGACGACGCGGTGTACGCCGCCCTCGATCGCAACGCCGAGATCGTGTCGAACGCCGTCTCGGACGCGCTGAGCGCGGAGGGCGTCGCCCACGCCGTGCAGTACGCCGGCACGCTCTTCAGCTTCGTCTTCGCGGAGCAGCCGGTCTTCGACTACGCCCAGGCCAAGGCGCAGGATGTCTGGCGCTACGCGCCCTTCTTCCACTCGATGCTCGAGCAGGGGGTCTCCCTGCCGCCGAGCGTCTTCGAGGCGTGGTTCGTGACGGCGGCCCACGACGAGGCCGCCCTCGGCCGCATCGTCGACGCGGCCCCGGCTGCTGCGAAGGCGGCGGCCGCGGCCGTGCGCCCCGAGTGACTGCCGCCGGTCGAGGAGGCGCGCAGCGCCGTCCGGAGTCGCTGGTCGAGTCGGCGCGCAGCGCCGTATCGAGACCTGGTCGTCGTGCGTGGTCTCGATACGCTGCGCTACTCGACCGGCGGGGAACGCGAAGGCCGTGCTGTTCGAGTGGCGCGCAGCGCCGTATCGAGACCCGGTCGGCGTGCGGGGTCTCGATACGCTGCGCTACTCGACCGGCGGTGGAACGCCGAAAGGCCGTGCCGGGGGCTGCCGGGCTCAGCCGGCGACCGAGAGACCGCCCGTGTTGACGTCGGCCGAGTAGATCGCCTCGATCTCGTCGGCGAGGTCGGCGAGGATCACGTGGCGCTTGATCGAGAGCTTCGGCGTGAGGTGCCCCGACTCGATCGTGAAGTCGTAGGGCAGCACCGTGAACTTGCGGATCGACTCGGCGCGCGAGACGTGCGAGTTCGCCTGGTCGACGATCTCCTGCAGCGCGGCCCGCACCTTCGGGTCCTTCGCGGCCTCGGCGACGTTCATCGGCGGCAGGCCGTTCGTCGCGAGCCACTGGGGGAGCATCTCGGCGTCGAGCGTCAGGAAGGCCGAGATGAACGGCTTCTGGTCGCCGACGACGACGACCTGGCTGACGAGCACGTGGGCGCGGATCGGGTCTTCCAGCGCAGCCGGGGCGACGTTCTTGCCGCCGGCCGTGATGATGATCTCCTTCTTGCGGCCGGTGATCTTCAGGTAGCCGTCCTCGTCGAGCGAGCCGAGGTCGCCGGTCATGAACCAGCCGTCCTCGGTGAAGGCCGCCGCGGTCGCCTCGGGGTTCTTCCAGTACTCCTTGAAGACCGGGATGCCGATGACCTGGATCTCGCCGTCCTCGGCGATGCGGATGCCCGTGCCCGGCATGGCGGGGCCGGTCGTGCCGACCTTGAACTTGCCGGGGCGGTTGACCGTCGCGGGGGCGGTCGTCTCGGTGAGGCCGTAGCCCTCGAGGATCTGGAGGCCGAGGCTGCGGTAGAAGTGGCCGAGGAACTCGCCGAGCGGCGCCGAACCCGAGATCGCGTGGGTCGCGCGGCCGCCGAGCAGGGCGCGCAGCTTGGAGAGCACGAGACGGTCGAGGACCGCGAACTTGAGCTTGAGCCCCAGCGGCACGTGGCCGGTGTCGAGCGCCTTCGAGTACTCGACGCCCGTGTGCACGGCGGCCGAGAAGATCTTGCCCTTGCCGCCGGCCATGGCTTTCTGCTCCGCGGCGTTGTACACCTTCTCGAACACGCGCGGCACGGCGAGGAGGAAGGTCGGCTGGTAGGAGCCGAGCGCCTGCACGAGCTTCTTGGTGTCGGGCTCGTGACCGACCTTGATGCCGGCCTGCACGCAGAGCACCGAGATGAAGCGGGCGAACACGTGGGCGAGCGTGATGAAGAGCACCGTCGTGCCGTCGGAGTTCACGACCTCGGGGATCGCGGCCTCGGTGTTGCGCGAGAGCTCGACGAAGTTCGCGTGCGTGAGCACCGTTCCCTTGGGGCGGCCCGTCGAACCGGAGGTGTAGATGAGGGTCGCCGTGTCGGTGCCGACCGCCGCCGAGCGGCGGGACTCGAGCTCCTCGTCGGTCACGTCGGAGCCCGCCGCCTCGAGCTTGCCGAGGGCGCCCTCGTCGAGGCGGTAGGAGATGCGGACGTCGGGGAGCTCCCCGCGCACCTCGTCGAAGCGCGCCGCGTGCGCGGCATCCTCGGTGATGATGCCGACGGCGCCGGAGTCGGTGAGGTTCCAGGCGAGCTGGGCGGGGGAGGAGGTCTCGTAGATCGGGACCATGACGGCGCCCGAGTACCAGATCGCGAAGTCGACGAGCGACCACTCGTAGCTCGTCTTCGCCATGAAGCCGATGCGCTCGCCGGGCTGGAGGCCCGCGGCGATGAGGCCCTTCGCGACGCGCGCGACGCGATCGCGGAACTCGCGCGCGGAGATGTCGGACCAGCCGCCGGCTCCGTCGGGCACGGCGAAGAGCGCCTTGTCGGGAGTCGCGGCGACGCGGTGCTCCAGGAGGTCGGTCGTGTTGGCGGTCGGGTCGGCGGGGACGGCCGCGGGGACGTGCGTCTCGTTCATCGATCACTCCAATGTGATGCCGGCTCGGCCTCCGGGTCGGGTGGGCTGGAGGCTCGTTCCCGGAACGCTAACACGCCGGAGCGGCGCGTCGCCGCGCCGATTGTGGACTGTGCACGGGTGTCCGGCCGTTTCGGGTGACGGAGTGCACGAACCGTGCCCTGAGGCGCTCGAGCGCTGCGCGGAAGCGGGGTCGGGCGCAGCGATCCGCCGCCGGCCGCCGAGGCCGGATCGGACTCGTCGCCGGGCATTCCGGCGCGGGTGCGCGGTCTCGGGCACACTGGGTGGATGGCGAATCTCCGCGTGCACGCCGACCGGCTCGAGGTCCAGCTCAGCGCTGCCGAGAAGTCGCTCTCCCTGCGCGGCGGTGATCTCGTCGTCCAGCGCGAGGACATCCGCTCGGCGACCATCACCGACGACCCGTGGATCTGGATCCGCGGCATCCGCACCCGCGGGTCGCACGTGCCCCTCGTCATCGCCGTCGGCGTCTGGAAGAACCACGGCGGCAGCGATTTCGTGCTCGTCAAGGGCAAGCGTCAGGCGGTCGTGCTCGACCTGTCCGCGGGCGAGTTCACGCGGCTCGTGCTCTCGACCAACCACGCGGCGCAGCTCATCGAGAAGTTGCGCGTCGCGCCGACGCCCGCCGCCGACGAGAGCTAGGCGCACCGCCCGGCGGCTCGCTAGACGAGGGCGAACAGCACGAACCCGACGAGCGGGAACACGCCCTGCACGAGCGCGGGGCGCCAGTAGCCCTTGCCCGTCGTCGTGAGCACGGCGGCGGCGAGCACCATGCAGCCCGTCGAGAAGAGCACGAGCGCCGTGCCGATGCCCGTCGAGCCGGTGAAGTACACGACGAGGCCGAGCACCGCGCCGATGGCGAGGAACAGGTTGTAGAAGCCCTGGTTGTACGCCATCGACTTCGTCGCGTCGGCCGCCGCCTGGTCGGGAACCCCGAACCGCTTCCAGGTCGCCGGCCGTGTCCACGCGATCGACTCCCAGTAGAAGATGACGCAGTGCAGCAGCGCGGCGAGGGCGACGAAGACGGTGGCGGCGATGAGCATGGGTTCAGGATGCCCGTCAGCGGGCCCCCGGACGGTTGCGGCGCACCGCGCCGGCCGCGTCCGGCTCGAACTCGAGGACGACCGGACGTTCGAGGAACGTCGACAGCTCGTCGAGCACCGGCTGCAGGCGGGTCGGCAACCCGCGGCGGCCGACCGGCACTTCGACGAGCCGCACCTGCGCCTCGCGGGGTGCGAGCGTCAGCGACCACTTGCCGGCGAGCCGCCCGTCGACGAGCAGCCAGTGCAGCGGGAAGTCGGCGAAGCGGTGCGGCCGTTCCGGCGCGAGCAGGGCGCGCGGGGCGCCGTAGCCCATGATCGTCTCGTCGTAGGCCTGCACGAGCACGGGCGACGGGATCGCGGCGGGAGGGGCATCCAGCGCCCCAGGGGCGACGAAGTGCGGCTCGCCGTCGATGTCGACCGCCTCGGCGAGCCCCGCATCGACCGCCGCCGCGAGGCCCGCATCGGCGTCGCGCAGCGTCAGGCTCGCCCACGCGGCGAGGTCGCGGCGGCTCGCCGGTCCGCGCGCGGGCAGGTAGCGCGCGGCGACCCGGGCGAGTGCTTCGGGCCGGTCGAGACCCGGCGTCGGCGGCACGCGGTCGTTCCACGCGGCGTAGGTGCGCTGGGCGCCGAGCGAGGCGCCGGAGATCACGAGGCGCTCGAGCTCGGCGAGCAGCAGCAGCGTCACCATGCCCATGCCCGCACGGAACGGGTTCGGCCCGTCGGCGTCGATCGCGGCGCCGATCTCGTCCCGGGTGCGGTGCGGGCCGCCCGGAGCGACGCACGCGGCGACGAGATCGAGCGAGCGGGCGAGATCCGTCGGCTCGACGCCGAGCACGCGCAGGTTCTGCCGCATGGCCGCGCGGATGCGTCCGATCGAGAGCTCCGTGAGCCAGTCGGCGTCCTCGGGGAGGACGAAGTGCCAGGTCGGCCGCAGCAGATGGGTGCGGAGGAGCCGGCCGTCGTCGATCACGGCCGAGACCTCGCTCAGGGCCGGCCGGACGGCCGGGTCGATGCGCTGGGCGAGCCCGAACTGCGCGGGCACGTACTCCTGGGCCTGCACGGCGAGCATTCGGCCGACGACGGCCGTCGCATCCGCGTCGGACGGGCGGGCGAGCCCCTGCGCCCGCATCCGGAGGGCACGGGCATCCGCCGCCGAGATCGACGCCACGGACGGCCTCAGGTGACGTCGCGGCGCCAGCTCGTCGCGTAGCCGATGAGGGTGAAGAGCACCGCGTAGCCCGCGAGCACGAGGCCGCCCTGCCACCACTCGAGCGAGACGGGCGTCGGCATGCCGCTGCCCGAGACCGCGTAGAAGCTCGCGCCGACGAGGGCGTCGCTCGCGGCGCCGGGCAGGTACTGCGCGATCTGCGCCGTGATGTCGTTGAGCGCCGCCACGAAGCGCAGGATCGGCTCGAGGAACTGCGTGAACGCGATGACGATGACGATCGCCGCCACCTGGTTCGGCACGACGGTGCCGAGGCCGACGCCGATCGCCGCCCAGATCGCCATCGCGAGGATGCCCCGTGCGACGAGCAGCCAGGTGTCGACGTCGTCGAAGACGGGGTCGACGCCGAAGCCGGCGAGCGCCCCGCCGCCCGCGCCGAGCGTCGCGACGTAGCCGAAGACGCCGAACAGGGCGCCGAAGACGAACAGCACGCCGAACTTCGCCCACAGCACGCCGGCCCGATGCGGGTTGGCGAGGAACGTCGGCGTGAGCAGGCGGTGCCGGAACTCGCCCGTCACCGCGAGGGCGCCGAGGAGCACGGGGAAGACGTAGCCGACCGTCGTTGCGAAGCCGTAGACGAGCGGCGCGAGCGCATCGGTCGAGGGCATCGGCTGCCCCGCCGGGGCGCCGTCGGGGTTCGTCGAGTACCAGCCGAAGAACGCGCCGAGCCCGCCCGCGAGCGCCGCGACGTAGAGGACGAGCACGATCGCGAGCACCCACCACATGCGGGTGGTCGTGACCTTCAGGAACTCGGCGCCGATCGTGCGCATCAGGCGTCCTTCCCCTCGGTCGACTCGGCGGGCGGTTCGGACGCCACCGCCGGCGGCGCTTCCGCGGACGTCTCGGCGGCGGGACCGTCGTGGGCGACGGTCGCCTCGGATGCCGGTGCCGGCGTCCCGCCGTTCGCCGAGCCGTCCGACTCGCCGACGAGCTGCAGGAACGAGTCCTCGAGGCCCGAGCGCAGCCGGTGCAGCAGCGACACCCCGACGCCGGCCGCCGCGAGGGCCGCGCCGACCTTCGCCGGGTCGCGCTCGTCGACGATGAAGCCGTTGCGACCGGGGGCGAACCGGAGCCCGGCGGCCGTGAGCGCGGCCGCGGCGGCGTCGCGATCGGGGGAGTCGACGATCGACTGCGGCGCCGAGTCGAGTTCGAGGCTCGAGAGCGTGCCCGTGCGCACGAGCCGGCCCTTCGAGATGATGACGACGTCGTCCACGGACTGCTGCACCTCGCTGAGCAGGTGCGAGCTCACCAGCACCGTGCGCCCATCCCGGGCGAGCAGCTGCAGGAAGCCGCGGATCCAGCGGATCCCCTCGGGGTCGAGCCCGTTGATCGGCTCGTCGAGGATGAGCACGCCCGGGTCGCCGAGCAGCGTGAACGCGAGGGCGAGCCGCTGCCGCATGCCGAGCGAGTACCCGCCGACGCGGCGGTCCGCGACCGACTGGATGCCCGTGAGCTCGAGCACCTCGCCGATGCGCGGCTTCGCGATGCCCGCGGCCGTCGCGTAGACCTTGAGGTGGTCGCGGGCCGTGCGGCCCGGGTGGAACGTCGCGTCGAGCGAGGCGCCGACGGCCTCCAACGGCCGTTCGAGCTTCGCGTAGGGCACTCCGCCGATGGTCGCCGTGCCGGCCGTCGGGCGGACGAGCCCGAGGAGCACGCGCAGCGTCGTGGTCTTGCCGGCGCCGTTCGGCCCGAGGAATCCGGTCACCCGACCGGGCTGCACGGTGAACGACAGTTGCTCGACCGCGGTGACGTCGCCGAAGCGCTTCGTCAGGCCGCGGACTTCGATCGGCAGGCCCTTCGGCATCCGAACCTCCAGAGGATCAGCGGCCCCCGCCGCACTCGGCCAGCGTACTCACAGGAAGCCCGATCTCGCCGGGTTTTCGCGGTCCGGCGCCGGATGCATCTCGCCGGGTAGGGTCGGGACATGGCGGAGTCGGGGGGCACCGGCCGGGCGAAGGGCCCGAAGCGGTACGCCGTGCGCGCCGTGCTCGACGGCTTCTTCTTCGTCTACGCCGGCCTCGCGGCCCTCTGGCTCGCCTGGCTCGTGCTCACCGAGTCGTTCATCCAGGGCTGGTGGGGCGTGCTCTTCTTCCTCGTGTTCTGGGTGCTGCTCGCGTACCTGGTGCTCCCGCGCTTCCATCGCATCCTCACGACGCTCTACGTGCCGGACTACTTCATCGGGCGCACCCGCACGAGCGACGGCCTGCTCGGCGACCCGGTCAACCTCGCGATGGACGGCACCGAGGCGCAGCTGCGCGCCGCGCTCGCCGAGGCCGGCTGGACCCCCGCCGACGACGTGACGCTGGCCTCGAGCCTGCGCATCATCGGGTCGACGCTCTCGCGGCGCAGCTACGACGAGGCGCCCGTTTCGCCGCTCTATCTGTTCGGGCGCAAGCAGGACTTCGCCTACCAGCAGGAGGTCGCGGGCAACCCCGCGAAGCGGCACCACGTGCGGTTCTGGCGGACGCCGCCGGACTGGCGGCTCCCCGGCGGCGTGCGGGTCGACTGGCTCGCCGCAGGCACCTTCGACCGCGCCGTCGGCTTCTCGCTCTTCACCCTGCAGATCACCCACAAGATCGACGCCGACACCGACGTCGAGCGCGATCACATCGTGCGCACCCTCGATGCGGTGCCGGGCACGACCGTGCGGGTCATCGAGGGATTCGCGTCGGGCTATCACGCGCGCAACGGCGGCGGCGACACGATCCGCACCGACGGCGACCTGCCGATCGTCGACCTCGACGGGGTCGCGGTCGGGGCGCCGGTCGAGTCCAGCGCCGGCGTCGCGTCCGATGGAGCGGCGGCATGAGCGAACCGCGTAAACGCACGGCTTTCGAACCGGCCCTGCGGCTCGCGAATCGCGACGATCAGCCGACGCGGCCCGCGCGGCGGCCGACGCAGGTGAGCATCGGCGTCGTCCTCATGGTGCTGCGGGCGGTGGCGGGGGCGCTCTGGCTCTGGTCGCTCGCGGCGAACTGGACGACCCTCCTCAGCGACGACGCCGGAGTCTCCCCGGGGCCCGACCTCTCCGAGGAGGAGTACCGGATGGTCTCCGACTTCTTCCTCACGCTGGTGCTCGTCTCGGGCGGCGTCGTCCTCGCGACCCTGCTCGTGTTCGCCTGGCTCGTCTGGGCCGGCATCGACTGGGCCCGCATCTTCACGATGATCATCGCGAGCCTCTCGGTCGCCGCTTCGGCCGTCGAGTGGGTCACCGGCGGTCAGGACATCACTCTGCCGGCGACGTTCCTGACCCTCTCGCTCGACATCCTCGTGCTGCTCGCGCTCTCGAGCCGGCCGGCACGGGCATGGTCGCGACCCGGAGCGATCCTGCCCTCGGACTGAGGGTCGATCCAGGGCCCGACGGTACGTAGGGTGGGGCGGGTACGCCCAGCGAGGAGGATGCATGTTCGCCTACGACCCCTACTCCGAGCTCGCGACGTTGCGCGACTTCGCGCCGTTGACGCTCACGAGCGACGACGTCGCCGACGGCGGCGCGCTGCCGCCCGAGCTCTGGAACCCGTCGGCGCGGGACGGCGGCGCCGACCGCTCGCCGCAGCTGTCGTGGTCGGGCGCCCCGGCGGGAACGAAGAGCTTCGCGGTCTCGGTCTTCGACCCGGATGCGCCGACCGGCTCGGGCTACTGGCACTGGGCGGTCTACGACCTCGCCCCGACGGTGACCTCGCTCGCGGCGGGCGTCGGCGACGGGATGCCGGGCTCGCTGCCGCCCGGCGCGATCACGCTGCCGAACGAGTCGCGCCAGGAGCGCTACGAAGGGGCGGCGCCGCCCGCCGGCACGGGCACGCACCGCTACTTCATCGTCGTCGACGCGCTCGACGTGTCGCACCTCGAGCTGCCGCCCGGTGCGACGCCCGCGATCCTCGGCTTCAATCGCCACTTCCACTCGCTCGCGCGCGGCGTGCTCGTCGGGACGGCGACCCCCGAAGTCGGGTGAACAGACGGAGAATCCCGGTCGCAGCTTCGCTGCACCGGGATGTTCCGTCCACTCGCGCGGCGGGTCAGTGCGGGGCGTGGTACTCGCGCTCGCCGCGCTTCCAATAGCCCTTGATGACGGCGTGCTCGGGCGCGATGCCCCAGCGGTCGAAGACGAGCGCGCGGCCCGGCTTCACGATCGCCTGCTCGGCGGCGACGAATGCGAACACGTCGCCGGCGGGCCGGTCCGCCTCGGTGAGCGCGTCGAGCGCGGCCACGAGCCCGCCGTCGGGCCGGTGCGCCCGGCGGACCTCGACGCCCGCAGGCGGGTCGATCGGGATGTCGTGCGCCGCGTCATCCGATTCGAGGACGACCAGTCCGACCGCGTCGGGCCCGGCGTTGGCGAGGTGACGGCGGATCGCCGGGACTGCGGTCTCGTCGCCCGCGAGGAACCAGGCGTCGGGATGGCCGGCCATGACCATCGAGCCGCGCGGGCCGCCGACGGCGACGGGGGCGCCGAGCTCGGCGTTCGCCGCGAAGGGGCCCGCGACGCCGTCGTCGCCGTGCAGCAGGAACTCGACCTCGAGGACCCCGGCCTCGGCGTCCCACTCGAGCGGCGTGTACTCGCGGCTGCCGCCGGCGCGGAACGCCTCGGGCGTCGGGAACTCCGCGCCGTCCGGAGCCTCCTCGATCGGCGCGACGAAGATGCGGATGTGGTCGTCGGCGCCGGCCGAGCCGAAGCCGCGCAGCTCCTCGCCCTCGAAACGGAGACGGACGTAGTCGGCGGTGATGGCGGTGCGCGCGGTCAGACGGGCGCGGCGGAAGACGAGGTCGCGCGGGGTGCGCTCGAGGGTGAACGGCATGCTGCTCCTGGCTCGGGTCGGCGCCCGGCCGGCGCCGTGCTGCGCGTCGCGGAACCGCGAGCGCGCGCCGGATGCGGCACCGGCGGGCCGCAATCGACGCTACCCGCTGCGGCCTCTCGAACGACTGCGAACCCTGCGATCTCAGCCTGCGGATCGTTCAGCGTGCCGCCTGCGGCCAGGCGCCGGGGGAGGACTCCGGCGGCGACTCCGGTGGAGCGCGCGGCCGGGCTCACTCGACGAACGCCGAGACGCCGAGCACGAGGCCGAGCACGACGATGCAAGCGCCGCCGATCGCCGTGAGGTGCTCGATGCGACGCGGCGTCCGCGCGAACCAACGGCGGGCCGAGCCGGCCGCGATCGCCCACACCGAGTCGCTCGCGAGGGCGAGCACGGCGAAGATCAGCCCGAGCTGCACGAGCTGCCAGGTCGGCGACCCGGCCCCGGGGGCGACGAACTGGGGGAGCACCGCGAGGAAGAACGCGATCGTCTTCGGGTTCGTGACACCGACGACGAACCCCTGGCCGAGCTGCCGCCAGTGCGAGGTGCGGGCGACGTCGGCGGTGAGCGCGGCCGCGGCCGCGCGGCGCTCGCGGATCGACTGCACGCCGAGGTAGACGAGGTACGCGGCGCCGACGATCCGCAGCCCGAAGAACACGGGCTCCGAGGCGACGATGAGGGAGCCGACGCCGAGCGCCACGAGCACGATGATCGGGATGAGGCCGAGGGTGTTCCCCACGACGCTCACCACGCCGCCGACGCGGCCGAGCGCGAGGGCGCGTCCGACGGAGAACAGCACGCTCGGGCCCGGGATGACGATGAGCACCAGGGCTGCGGCGACGAAGCCCCAGAAGTTCGCGGCGGGGAGCACCGGGAGAGGCTATCCGCCCCCGCGCCGACCGCCCAACCCGAACGGCCGCGGCTCGACCGTCAGGGGGCGCGGCGCACCGACCGCCGTGCGACGAGCGCGGCGATGCCGCGCCAGCCGAGGAGGAACAGCGCGAGCGCGACCGTCGCGACCACGACGAACGCGACGGCCGTGCCCTGACCGGATGCCGCGCGCAGCAGCATGCCGATCGCGACGGTCGCGACCCACACCGGCAGTCCGGTGCGCACGAGGGCCGCCGGCCGACGCCAGGCGCGCGTCGCGACCCAGCCGATCGCGAGACCGACCGCGAAGGGCCAGAGCGTCACGAGCATCCCGATGATCGGGTCCTCGTCGTGCGAAGCCCGGCCGATGACGACGAACACCGCGACGAGCACGAGGTCGAACGCCGCGGCGCCGACGATCGCGCGGGTCGACGGGCGGGCGGCGGTCGTGGATGCGGTGCTCACCCGGCCAGCGTAGGCACCGCCGCCTGGGAGCGAGGTAGCGTCGAGCGGGTGGAAGCCCCTGTTCTCGCGACCGTCGCCGACGGCGTCGGCCGTCTCACCCTGAACCGCCCGCGCGCCATCAACGCGCTGAACGTCGAGATGGTGCGGCTGCTGCAGGCGTCGCTCGACGCCTGGGCGGACGACTCCGAAGTGTCCGTCGTGCTGCTCGACGGCGCGGGGGAGCGCGGCTTCTGCGCGGGCGGCGACCTGCGGGAGATCAGCGCGCTCGCCGCGGACGGCGTCGAGGCGGCCTCCGTCTTCTTCCGTGAGGAGTACCGGCTCGACGCCGCCATCGCCGGTTACCCGAAACCGGTCGTGGCGGTGCTCGACGGCATCGCCATGGGCGGCGGCATCGGGCTCGGCGGCCACGCCCGCATCCGCCTCGTCACGGAGCGTTCGAAGCTCGCCATGCCCGAGACGAAGATCGGGCTCTTCCCCGACGTCGGGGCGTCGCGCCTGCTCGCCCGAGCGCCCGGCGAGCTCGGCACGTTCCTCGCCCTCAACTCGCGGTCCATGGATGCCTCGGACGCCATCGCATGCGGGTTCGCCGACGCGTACGTACCGAGCGATCGGCTCGAGGCCGTGGCCCAGGCGCTCGCGGAGCGGGCCGACCCGGGCACGCCGTGGGAGATCGTGCTGCTCTTCGACGAGACGCCCGAGCCGTCGGCGCTGCTCGCGCAGCGGGACTGGATCGACGCCTGCTATTCGGCCGACTCGGTCTCCGGGATCCTCGCGCGGTTGCGCGCCTTCGCCGCCGGCGAACCGATCGAGGGGCTCCGGGCGACGGACTCGGCCGATGCCGACGCGGCGTCGAACGCGGCCGTGGCCGCCGCCGAGCTCGAGCGGCTCTCGCCGACGGGACTCGTCGCGACCCTCGCCGCGCTCCGGGCGGCCCGCGACGACGACGGACTGCACGCGACGCTCGAGCGCGACTTCCGGCTGGCCCGGCGTCTGGTGCGTGAGCCGGATCTCATCGAGGGCATCCGCGCGCAGGTGATCGACAAGGATTTCGCCCCCATCTGGCATCCTGCCGATCTCGCCGAGGTCGACGCGGCGAGCCTCGCGGCCGCGCTGTCGACCCCGCTGCCGGACGGGGTCTTCACCGCGGCGTGAAGACGGATACCGTAATCCGGTGACCTCCCCCATCACCGCCGCCGTCGACGGCGGAATCGGCCGATTGAGCCTGAACCGTCCCCAGTGGATCAACGCGATCGACCTCGACATGATGCACGCGTTGACCGAGCAGCTCGACGCCTGGGCCGAGGACGCCGAGGTCACGGCCGTCCTGCTCGAGGGCGCCGGCGACTACGGGTTCTGCGCGGGCGGCGACTTCCGGCAGATCACCGAGCGCGCCGCCGAGGGGATGACGGTGGGCGCGGTGTTCTTCCGCGACGAGTACCGGCTCATCGCGAAGCTCGCCGAGTACCCGAAGCCGATCGTGTCGATCATGCACGGGCTCACCATGGGCGGCGGCATCTCGCTCGGCGGGCACGTCTCCACCCGGGTCGTGACCGACCGGATCAAGCTCGGCCAGCCCGAGACCGGCTACGGCTTCGTGCCCGACGGCGGCGCCACCTGGCGGCTCGCCCGCACCCCCGGCGAGATCGGCACGTACCTCGCCCTCAACTCCGCCGACCTCACCCCGGGCGACGCGATCGCCCTCGGCTTCGCCGACGTCATGGTGCCCACCGAGCGCATCCCCGAACTCGTCGCCGCATTGACGGATGCCTCGGACGCGGCGACCCCCGACGAGAAGGCGCGGCGCCTCGCCGCCGACCCCGGCCCCTCGCCGATCCTCGCCGCGCGCGACTGGATCGACGCCTGCTACTCGGCCGACACCGTGCCTGCGATCCTCGAGCGGCTCTGGTCCTTCTCGAACGGGCAGGCCGTCGGCGGTCTCACGGCGGCCGACTCGGCCGACCCCGATGCGGCCGCGGCCGCGGGCGCGGCCGCGGAGATGCTGCTGCGCCTCTCGCCGACCTCGCTCGTCGCGACGCTGCGCACCGTTCGGGCCGCCCGCGACGGCGAGACCCTGCGCGAGGCCCTCGAGCGCGAGCTCCGCCTCGCCCGCTGGTTCACGACGCAGCCCGACCTGTTCACCGGCATCCAGGCGCTCGTCGCGCAGAACACGCAGAGCCTCCACCAGGACTTCGTCCCCGAGTGGAAGCCCGCCGACATCGCGGACGTGAACGTCGTCGACATCGCCGCGGCCATGTCGACGCAGCTGCGGCACAGCGTCTTCCCGCGCGGTCTCGGTATACCGGACGACTCCACCGAGGCCTGAGCCTCAGCATTTCGCACTGCTCGGTATACCGAAATCGCCGGAACGGGGGTAGAGTCGTCTGCACCCGGCGGTTTCGGCATCCCGACGCCTCCGGCGACGTCGCCGGAGGGTCCGTGCGGCGCGGACGCGGGGGAGGTGCGGCATGCGGGCGAGCGAGCGGGCCTACCTGACGCTCCGCGAGGAGATCCTCGACGGCGTCCTCGCCCCCGGCGCCGAACTCGACGAGCGCGAGCAGGCCGAACGCCTCGGCGTCTCGCGAACGCCCACCCGTGAAGCCTTCGCGCGGCTCGCGAGCGACGGGCTGACCGAGCCGGCCGGCCGCGGCGTCGTCGTCGCCGCGCTCACCGCCACGGGCATCCGCGATCTCTACGAACTGCGCGAGGCGCTCGAGGCGAAGGCCGCCGCACTCGCCGCCGCCCGCCGCGATCCCGCCGAGTTCGAGGTGCTCGCCGAGCGCTTCCGCGAGGCGCCCGCCCGGCTCGCGGCGGGCGACGCGGCGATCGCCGACTACTACGCGCTCGCCGGCCGCCTCGACGAAGCCGTCGACCGCGCCGTCGGCAACGCGTACTTCGTGCAGGCGCTCCGCCAGGTGCGGCTGCACTCCGCCCGCGCCCGGCGGCTCGCGCGCGAGCATCCCGACCGACTCGCCGAGTCGGCGACGGAGCACCGCCTCATCGCCGAGGCCATCGCGAACGGCGACGCCGTCCTCGCCGAGCACGCCGCCCACGTCCACCTCCGACAGAGCCTCCGGCACGTGCTCGCCACGATCGCCTGAGCGCCCCACGACCGATCCCACGACCGATCCACTCCGAGAGGAACCCCATGCAGACCCACCACGTCCGCACCCACCGCAGCGACGAGAACCTCCAGCGCGAGGGGCAGCTCGCCTGGGCGCTCGCCGGCGTCGCCGTCGACCCGGTCGAGGTCGAGGCCGAGGTGACCGAGATGGTCGTCAACCGCGTCATCGACAACGCGGCGGTGGCCGCCGCCTCTATCACCCGCGGACCCGTCGTCTCGGCGCGCAGCCAGGCGCTCGCCCACCCCGTCTCGATCTCCGGCGAGGGCGCGACCGTCTTCGGCGCCGACGGCGCCCGCCGCACCTCGCCCGAGTGGGCCGCGTGGGCCAACGGCGTCGCCGTGCGGGAGCTCGACTACCACGACACCTTCCTCGCCGCCGAGTACTCGCACCCCGGCGACAACATCCCGCCGATCCTCGCGGTCGCCCAGCACCTCGCCGCAGCCCGCGGTCTCACCGGGCGCGACCTCGTGCGCGGCATCGCGACGGGCTACGAGGTGCAGGTCGACCTCGTGAAGGGCATCTCCCTCCACAAGCACAAGATCGACCACGTCGCCCACCTCGGCCCGTCGGCCGCGGCCGGCATCGGCACGCTCCTCGGCCTCGACCAGGAGACCGTCTTCCAGGCCATCGGCCAGGGCCTGCACACGACCACGGCCACGCGCCAGTCCCGCAAGGGCGAGATCTCGACGTGGAAGGCGCACGCGCCGGCCTTCGCCGGGAAGATGGCCGTCGAGGCGGTCGACCGCGCCATGCGCGGCCAGACGAGCCCCGTGCCGATCTACGAGGGCGAGGACGGCGTCATCGCGTGGCTCCTCGACGGCCCCGACGGCGCCTACGAGGTGCCGTTGCCCGCCTTCGGCGAGGCCAAGCGCGCCATCCTCGACTCGTACACGAAGGAGCACTCGGCCGAGTACCAGGCGCAGGCCTGGATCGACCTCGCCCGCAAGCTCCACGAGGCGTACCCGCTGCTCCTCGAGGACTCCGAGAACATCGAGGCGATCGTGCTCGAGACGAGCCACCACACGCACTACGTCATCGGCTCGGGCGCGAACGACCCGCAGAAGTACGACCCGACCGCCTCCCGCGAGACGCTCGACCACTCGATCCCGTACATCTTCACGGTCGCCCTCCAGGACGGCGCCTGGCACCACGTCGACTCGTACTCGCCCGAGCGCGCGGGCCGTCCCGACACCGTCGCCCTCTGGCAGAAGGTCACCACGGTCGAGGATGCCGAGTGGACGCGTCGCTACCACTCGCTCGACATGCGCGAGAAGGCCTTCGGCGGCCGCGTCGTCATCAAGCTCCGCGACGGCGCCGAGATCGTCGACGAGATCGCCGTCGCCGACGCCCACCCGCTCGGCGCCCGGCCCTTCGCCCGTGCCGACTACGTCGCCAAGTTCCGCACCCTCGCGGCCGACGTGCTCGAGGCCGCCGAGATCGAGCGCTTCCTCGACGTCGCCCAGCGCCTGCCCGAGCTCGGCCCCGACGAGCTCGCCGGCCTCACGTTCACCGCCGCCCCGGGCATCCTCACGTCGGTGCCGACCCCGGAAGGACTCTTCTGATGCTGTACGCCCAGACCCCCGCCCACGAGAAGCGCCGGCTGTTCCGCGAGCGCCTCGCCTCCGGCGAGCTGCTGCGCTTCCCGGGCGCCTTCAACCCGCTCTCGGCGAAGCTCATCGGCGAACGCGGCTTCGACGGCGTCTACATCTCGGGCGCCGTGCTCGCCGCCGACCTCGGTCTGCCCGACATCGGCCTGACGACGCTCACCGAGGTCGCCGGCCGGGCCAAGCAGATCGCGCGGATGACCGAGCTGCCGGCCATCGTCGACGCCGACACCGGCTTCGGCGAGCCGATGAACGTCGCTCGCAGCATCCAGGAGTTCGAGGATGCCGGCCTCGCCGGCCTCCACATCGAGGACCAGATCAACCCGAAGCGCTGCGGGCACCTCGACGGCAAGCAGGTCGTCGACGAGGACACCGCGCTGAAGCGCATCCGCGCCGCCGTCGACGCGCGCCGCGACTCGAACTTCCTCATCATGGCGCGCACCGACATCCGGGCGGTCGAGGGCCTCGACGCCGCGATCGACCGGGCCAAGAAGCTCGTGGACGCCGGCGCCGACGCGATCTTCCCCGAGGCCATGGCCGACCTCTCCGAGTTCGAGGCGATGCGCAACGCGATCGACGTGCCGCTGCTGGCCAACATGACCGAGTTCGGCAAGTCCGAGCTCTTCACGGTCGACCAGCTGCGCGACGTCGGCATGAACCTCGTCATCTGGCCCGTCTCGCTGCTGCGCCTCGCGATGGGCGCTGCGATGCGGGGCCTCGACGAGCTCGACGCCTCGGGCAACCTCGAGGCCAAGCTCGGCGAGATGCAGCACCGCGCGGAGCTTTACGAACTCGTCGACTACGAGGGCTACAACCACTTCGACACGTCGGTGTTCAACTTCCGGGTCGCCCGGTAGCACCATGTCGCTCTCCCGCGAGTGGACGCGAATGCAGGGTCGAGTTGCGCCTGCACCCGTCCCACCGAGTGGACGGAAACGCACGGTCGCGTTGCTCGCGCACCCTGCATTTGCGTCCACTCAGGCGCGGGAGTGCGTGCACGGCAGGGGCGCCGGGCGGAAGTCCGATCGGATTTCTGCTCGACCCGACCACCCAGAACGCTGCGGGAGGACGCAGACTGTCGGTGCGCGCAGATGCGAACCGACCGTTCGCGTCCGACCGCCGGCCCTCACCGAAAGGACACGAACATGACGGATGACGCCAAGCCGGAGATCTACAAGGGGCTCGCGGGCGTGCCCGTGGACTATACGGCGATCTCGAAGGTGAACCCCGAGACGAACTCGCTGCTCTACCGCGGCTACCCCGTGCAGGAGCTCGCCGCCAACTGCACGTTCGAGGAGGTCGCCTACCTGCTCTGGTACGGCGAGCTGCCCGACCCCGAGCAGCTCGGCGCCTTCGAGGACCGGGAGCGCTCGCTCCGCGGCCTCGACCACGACGTCAAGAAGGTCATCGACGCACTGCCGATCGACGCGCACCCCATGGACGTCGTGCGCACGGCGGTGAGCTTCATCGGCGCCGCCGACCCCGCCACTCCCGACGAGTCGCCCGAGGCCAACCTCGACAAGGCGATCCGCCTGTTCGCGAAGCTGCCCTCGATCGTGGCCTACGAGCAGCGCCGCCGGAACGGCCTGCACTACGTCGAGCCGCGCGAGGATCTCGGGTACTCGGCGAACTTCCTCTGGCAGGCGTTCGGGGAGCTGCCGGAGCTGCCCGTCGTGAGCGCGTTCGACGTGTCGATGATCCTGTACGCCGAGCACTCGTTCAACGCCTCGACGTTCACCGCGCGCGTCATCACGTCGACGCTCGCCGACCTCTACTCGGCGGTCACCGGCGCCATCGGCGCGCTCAAGGGGCCGCTGCACGGCGGTGCGAACGAGGCCGTCATGCACATCTTCGACGAGGTCGGCTCGGCCGAGCACGTCGGGGCGTGGCTCGACGAGGCGCTCGGCGCCAAGCGCAAGATCATGGGCTTCGGCCACCGCGTCTACAAGCACGGCGACTCGCGCGTGCCCACGATGCACGCGGCGCTCGTGAGTCTCGTCGAGTACTACGACCGCCCCGACCTGCTGGAGCTCTACACGGCGCTCGCCGACGAGTTCACCGCACGCAAGGGCATCCACCCGAACCTCGACTACCCGTCGGGTCCGGCGTACCACCTCATGGGCTTCGACACCGAGATCTTCACCCCGCTCTTCGTCGCGGCGCGGGTCACGGGCTGGACGGCGCACATCCTCGAGCAGGCCGCGGCCAACGCGCTCATCCGCCCGCTGTCGGTCTACAACGGCGAGGACCAGCGCGCCGTCCCCGTGCGGGAAACCGCCGAGTCGGCGTAGCCGCTCGGGAACGCCGACGGGCCCGGCAGCGCGATGCGCTGCCGGGCCCGTTCCCGTCCTCCGGGTCTGGACGGGATGCCGGTGCTCAGCCGGCGTGCTCCGTGCCCGCTTCCGCGGCCCGGTGGGCGCGGCGGCGGCGTCCGGCGAGGACCAGCCCGGTGCCCGCGAGGGCGATCGTGGCGCCCATCGTCAGCCACGGGGCGGTCTCGGAACCGGTGTGGGCGAGGCCGGTGCGGGCGCTGCCCGTCGCCTCGGGGGCGGTCGGCGTCGCGGCGATCTCGACGCTCGTGGTGGGGACGGACTCGATCGTGCCATCGGTGCCGATCGAGATCGGGTCGATGGGGGCCGGGTCGGTGGGGCCCGCCGGGTCGGCGGTGCCTGCCGGGTCGGCAGGGTCGGCGGGGTCGGCGGGGTCAGCGGGGTCGGCGGGGTCTGCCGGGTCCGCCGGGTCGGCGGGGTCTGCCGGGTCCGCCGGGTCGGCGGGGTCAGCGGGGTCGGTGGGGTCGGCCGGGTCGGTGGGGTCGGCCGGGTCTACCGGGTCGGTGGCCTCGGCCCCCGTCGCCGCCAGGACCAGGAACGTCCCGCTCGTGGTTCCACCGGCCTTCGGGTTGCCCGCGCTGTCCACTTTGCCGCCGACCGAAGTCCCGAACGGGTACTCCGGCGTGCCCGTCGCGCCGATGCCGTAGGCCTGCCACCGATACGTGCCAGGACCGCCGAACGTGCCGCCGTCGATCATCGAGACGTAGAGGTGGTATCCGTCCATCTCGATTCCGTAGATGCCGTTGGCGCGGTCGTCGTTCTGCGCGGCGGGGCCGCTGGGCACGAGGTACGCGCCGTCCGTCCGGTCGGTCGCCTCGGTCACCGTGCCGAAGTCGATCGCGCCGATCACCGCGGGTCGGTTTGCCGCGGGGGCGGGCGTCGAAGCTGCGATGCGGGAGGCGGCGTCGGCGGTCGCTGCTTCCGGCGCTGCCGCAGGCTCGCCCGCAGGTGCGCCGACGGGCTCGGAGTCGAGGACCGGGTCGGCCGTCGCGACGGGGTCGGCCGGCGCGCTCTCCTCGACGGGTGCGGCTTCCTCGGCGGGTGCCGCCTGCTCGACGGGTGCCGTCTCCTCGACGGGCGCGGCCTCGGCGACGGACGCCGCCGCGGCGGGCTCGGTCGTCGGGGCGGACTCGTCGGCCATCGCGCCGAGCGGGGCGGCGATGGCGAGGCCGGCGGAGAGGGCGGTCGCGGTGACGACGTGCAGTGCCTTCATGATCTGATCCGTTTCCATTCGTGGTGGGTTCGGGTTCGTATCTGCGGTGATTCCACGATCCCGCCCGGCGCGATCCGGCAGCACGGCCGAACGACCCCATCACTACCGACGAAAGTCGATGGATGCTCGTGTTCCGCTCGACCGCGACCGCGTCGCCGCCTAACGTGACGAGGGTGGGGGAGCGCGCCTGGCGGACGGATGCGGTGCTCGCGGCGGCGACAGCGGCCGCGGGAGTGCTGCTGGCCTATCTGCGGGTCTCCTCGGACGTCGGCTGGGCGCCGCCCTGGGCCGAGTACGCCGTGCAGGTGGCGGCCGCAGCGTTCGTGCCGGTGCGGCGGAGCCGTCCGCTCGTGCTGCTCGTCGTGTGCATCGCCGTCTCGTTCGTCGCTCCGGTCATCGCCGCTTTCGTGGCGCTGCACGCCGTCGGCTGCTACCTCGAGAGCGCCCGCCTCGGCGCGATCGCGGCCCTCGTCGCCATCGGCGCGACCTGGCCGACCTGGCTCGTCACGAGCACGCTGTCCGGGCCGTCGGCGCTCTGGGCGGGCATCCTGATGCTGTTCGCCGCTTTCCTGGCCGGGCGGCTCCAACGCGGGCAGCATCTCGCCGACCGCGCCGCGACGGTCGCGGCGAGCCGCGCCGCACGCGCCGCGGCGCGCAGCGAGCTCGCCCGTGAACTGCACGACGTCGTCTCGCACCGCCTGAGCTACGCCGTGGTCGAAGCGGAGGTCATCGGCACGACGACGGACGATGCGGAGGTGCGACGGCTCGCGGGCGAGATCGGGCAGACCGGTCGCGCCGCACTCGCGGAGCTGCGACTCGTGCTCGCCGCGCTCGCCGAGGATGCACCCGCCTCGGCCGCCGTCCAGACCGCGGCCGATGGGGCCGACGAGCTCGACGTCGCCGTCGTCGAGGCGCGCGCGGCCGGCCAGCCCGTGGAGGTCGAGCGCCGCATCCCGCCGTCCGTGCCGCCCGGCATCCTGGATCGCACGTTCGCGCAGATCGCCCGCGAAGGGCTTGCGAACGCCGTGCGGCACGCGCCCGGCGCGCCGACGAGCCTGCGCATCGAACCGGTCGACGGCGCCGCCCGCATCGTCGTCGAGAACGCGCGTCCGGCCGCGCCGCCGACGGGGCTCACCGGCGGCGGCTTCGGCCTCGCCGCACTGCGCGAGCGCGTCGAGCTGCTCGGCGGCGACTTCGAGGCCGCGCCGACCCCGGCCGGCGGGTTCTGGTTGCAGGCCACGATCCCGGAGGTGCGCGCATGATCACGGTCGTGGTCGTCGACGACGAGGCCCTGCTGCGAGCCGGCATCGTGCGGCTCGTGGAGTCCGACCCCGGCCTGCGGGTCGTCGGCGAGGGCGGCGACGGTCGCGCGGCGATCGAGCTCGTCCGCGTGCTGGCGCCCGACGTCCTGCTCGTCGACATGCAGATGCCCGTGCTCGACGGCCTCGACGCGATCGCCTCCATCCACCGCGAGCACCCCGAGGTCGCCGTCATCGTGCTCACGAGCTTCCTGACCGACGAGTACCTCGTGCCGGCGCTGCGGGCGGGGGCCGTCGGCTACCTGCTCAAAGACTCGACGCCGCAGGAGCTGCACCACGGCATCCGAGCCGCCGCCGCGGGCGACTCGGTGCTCTCGCCCGCCGTCGCCCAGCGCCTCATCGCGGCCGCCGGATCGGGTCCGGGCGGGCGCCGTTCGGCGGCCCGCGCCCGGCTCGAGCGCCTCGCCCCGCAGGAGCGGGAGGTCGTGGTCGCCCTCGCCGAGGGACTCACGAACGCCGAGATCGGGGCGCGCCTCTTCCTCGCCGAGTCCACCGTGAAGGCCTATCTCGCGAACGCGATGACGAAGCTGGGCACGTCGAACCGGACCCAGACGGCGATCCTCGCCCACGAGGCGGAACTGCCCGCCGACAACTGAGCATCCGGACGCCGGTTGCCGGACGGCCGTCGACCGCGCTGGACGAGCGTCCCCCGGCCCAGGACGAACGGATCGCACTCCGATGCGCCGCCCTCGGTCGAGCGGTACGTTTCGCGCGTCCACGGACACGGTGTCCGAGGGGGAGCCGGCGGGAGCCGGACGGGCGGGATCGCAACGGCGCGGGTGCGCCGTCGTCGGCGTGCGTCCGTGGAGCCGCCGATGCCTCGATTCGCCCGCCCGCTGCTGGTCGGCGTCGCCGCCGCGGCGCTCGTCGTCGCCGTCGGCACACCAGCCGCCGCGGCCCCCGGTCCGGTCCTGCAGGTGCGGGTCGTCGTCGGGGACGAGCAGCTCTTCACCGACGCGCGCCATCAGGTCGCGATCGACGTCTACGCGGCCGACGACCCGTCGACGCCGGTGCAGACGTTCGACGCGGGGGAGTTGCGCACCGGCGACCCGCTGTCCGCGGACGGGTTCTCGATCGACCTGCCGGAGGGCGACTACAAGGTGCAGGCGGTGCTCGACGACGGCTCGAGCGGTTGGCTCGTCGACCGCACGAACGAGGACGACGTGATCCTCGAGGAACTGATGCACTCGGGCTTCCGCGCGGCGGAGTCGTTCGCCGACGCGACCGTCGTGCATTTCGACGCGACCGGGGACTCGGATCTCGCGCAGGGACTCGTGGCCGTGCATCCGGAGCCGAACTCGATCCTCGGCGGCGTCTACGACGGCGGCGGCGACGTGTTCGGCCTCGACGCGGACGCCCGCATGGAGGTCTACCCCGTCGGCGCGGACCTCCCCGTGGCGATCGCCGAGGCCGACGAGGACGCCCGTGCGCTGCTCGTCGGCGGGCTCGCGCCCGGCGACTACCAGGTGCGCTTCACGGGCACCCGCACGACGACGCCGGAGGGCGGCGATCCGTTCGACGAGCCGATGGAGCAGTGGTGGCCGCTCGGTCCGAGCCGCGCCGACGCCCAGACGGTGACGATCCCGCAGGGCGGCGGGCACTGGACCGGGATCACGGGGAACCTCGACGTCGGCGCCGACGTCGGGATCGACCTGCTCGCCGAGATCACCGGCAACCCGGCGGTCGACGACGTCGTGCGCCTCGAACCGACCGGGAGCTTCATCGACAACCCCGACCTGGATCCGGCCGTCGAACCGTGGATCCTCGAGCACGACGTGCAGATCGGCGCCGTCGACTGGTTCGCGGACGGCGTGCCGATCGTCGGGCGCCACGGGCGCGAGCTCCATGTTCCGCCGTCGGCCGAGGGCGCCGTGCTCACGGCCGAGTACGCGATCTCCGCGATCATGGGCTGGGCGACCTCGGTCGGCACGACGGCGCCGACGGCACCGGTCGGCCCGTCGACCTCCCGCCCGATGACCACGGCGCCGGTTTCGACGCTCGCCGGAACGCCCGCGGTCGGGCAGAAGCTGACCGCGACGCTCGGCACGTGGTCGCCCGGCGGGACGACCCGCACGCGCGAGTGGCTCCGCGACGGGGTGCCGATCCCGGATGCGCCCGACGCGAACACCTACCTGCTCACCGCGGACGACCTCGGTGCGGAGATCTCGGTGCGGGTGACCGCGGCGAAGCCCGGTTGGGCGACGACCGCCCGCACGAGCGACCCGCTCGGACCCGTCGACGCCGGCGAGCTCGTGCCCGCGACGCCGAGGATCGCCGGCGGCGCGGCGCCCCGGGTCGGGACGGCGCTCAGCGCGAACCCCGGGACCTGGAAGCCGGCGCCGGTCGACCTCTCGTACCGGTGGCTGCGCGACGGCGCGCCGATCGACGGTGCGACCGGTGCGGCCTACACGCCGACCGAGACCGACCTCGGTGCGCTGCTCTCGCTCGAGGTCTCAGGCGCGAAAGCCGGCTTCGAGTCCGACTCGCGGACGGTCGCCGCCGCCGAGCCGACGGCGGCGGGCCGCCTGACCGGCACGAAGCCCGCCATCCTCGGCACGCCGAAGGTGGGGCAATCGCTCTCGATCGACCCGGGCGCCTGGATGCCCGCGGCGTCGCAGCTCGAGATCCAGTGGCTGCGGGCCGGTGCGCCGATCCCCGGTGCGACGGGCGCGACCTACACGCCGACCGCCCTCGACGTCGGCAAGGCGCTCAAGGCGACCGTGACGTCGTCGTACCCGGGCTACGCGGCCGCGGACGGGTCGCAGACCCTCGAGAAGACGAGCGCCGCGACCGCGAAGGTGCTGCCGTGACGTCGACGCCGTCGGCACGGGCCGACGTTGTCGGGGGTCCGCAGCCGGCGGCGGCCTGAACCGGGCGGCGGGTTGGCGCCGACCGACAACCGGCGGGCATCCGGATGCCGTGCGTGCGTAGCATCCTTCGTCATGCACATGATCTTCCGGACGCTGCTGCACATCCTCTTCCTGTCGCGGCGCAAGCCGGACCTCGCGATGTTCGATGTGGCCCGCACCCGGTTCGTCACCCTGCCGACCGATCAGGACATCAACCGGCACATGAACAACGGCGTCTACTTCTCGATCATGGACGTCGCGCGCATGGACCTCATCGTGCGGACCGGCTACTTCGCGACGATGCGCGAGCGCGGCTGGTACCCCGTCGTCGTGAGCGAGACGATCTCGTTCCGCAAGTCGCTGAGCCTCTGGCAGCGCTTCACGATCGAGTCGCGCATCCTCGGCGTCGACGACAAGGCGTTCTACATGGAGCAGCGCTTCGTGCGCCGCGGCGCCGACGGCACGCCCGAGATCTACGCCAAGGCGTTCGTGCGCGGTCGGATGCTCCGCAAGGCCGGCGGCACCGTGCCGATCGAGGAGGTCGTGGAGTCGATGGGCGGTCTTCCCGAGGGCGTGGCGGTGCCCGAACGGGTGCTCGAGTGGGGCCAGGCGGTCGCGCTGCCGGCGACGCGCGCCGACGCGCCCTCGATCTGGGAGTGAGGCCGCGCTAGGGTCGCAGCATGGCTTCCAAGGGGGACGAGCAGCCGCTCGACGTGTGGTCCGACAAGGCAGGGCTCTGGGGGATGCTCGCGGG
Source organism: Agromyces seonyuensis (assembly GCF_009789225.1). GTDB lineage: Bacteria > Actinomycetota > Actinomycetes > Actinomycetales > Microbacteriaceae > Agromyces > Agromyces seonyuensis. The sequence continues at coordinate 30,872 of NZ_WSTA01000030.1, forward strand.
CGTGATCACGGCCGCGCTCATCGCAGTGCCGCTGTCCGGCGCGTTCGCGTTCGCGACGCACCCGAACTCGCAGCTCCTCTTCAGCGGCAAGCTCAACGAGGCGTCGCAGGCCGGCTTCGCGATCTTCTGGTGGCTCGCGACGCTGCTGCTGCTCGCGCTGCCCTTCCTCGTGGGCTTCGGCATCGCGAAGCTCTCGTTCAAGGGCCTCGCGATCGTCGGCGGCATCGTGGTGGTCTTCATCATCGCGCTGCTCGTGCTGGGGCAGCTCTTCCTGTTCGTCTGACGCCTCCCGCTGGTCGCGCAGCGACGCCGGAGCGCATCGAGACCGAGTGAGCGGCCGGTGCGAGGTCTCGATACGGCGCTGGCGCGCCTACTCGACCGGCGGAGCCTCGTGCGCGGGCCGTGCGAGGTCTCGATACGGCGCTGGCGCGCCTACTCGATCGTCGGGGTCAGTCCTCGGGGTGCGCGGCGTCGTACTCGTCGCGCGCGGCGGTGAGCTCCGGGTGGTGCGCTGCCGCCCAGCGCACGAGTTCGAGCGCGGGCACGAGGAGCGATCCGCCGAGCGGCGTGAGCTCGTACTCGACGCGCGGCGGGATCTCGGGGAAGACGGTGCGCGAGACGAGGCCGTCGCGTTCGAGCGAGCGCAGCGTCTGCGTGAGCATGCGGTGCGAGATGCCGTCGACGCGGCGCTGCAGTTCGGTGAAGCGGGCCGGGCCGTCGCCGAGCAGTCCGACGACGAGCAGGCTCCACTTGTCGCCGAGCCGCGCGAGCACCGTGCGGATGGTGTGCGCCTCGGGGAACTCGCGGTTGCAGACGGCGCCGTCGACCGGGATGGGGATGCGGGCGAGCGGGTCGTCGACGTCGGTGACGGTGAGCGGATTCGGGTTCGACATGCTTCCTCGGTTCCCTCCGTGTGCGTGACGCACCGAGCAGTGCTCGGCCGGCGTGGGCTACTCTCTCACTTCGTGCCTCGCGCACTCACAGTAACCGACTTCCCGAACAGAACCCTGGAGCCACCCGAATGCTCATCGCCGCCTGGATCGTCTCCGGCCTCGCCGGACTGCTCTTCTTCGCCGCCGGTCTCATGAAGACCGTCCGACCCAAGACCGCCCTCGCCGAGAGCGGCATGGCCTGGACCGAAGACTTCAACGCCCCGCAGGTCAAGTTCATCGGCATCGCCGAGGTGCTCGGCGGCCTCGGGCTCATCCTCCCCGTCGCGACCGGCATCCTGCCCTGGCTCACGCCCGTCGCCGCCTTCGCGCTGACGATCATCATGATCGGCGCGACCGTCGTGCACGTGCGCCGCTCGGAGCCCTTCGTGCCCGCGCTCGTGCTGACGCTCCTGGCCGCGGCCGCCGGCGTGCTCTGGCTGCTCGCGGCCTGATCCGCTACCCCTCGGCCTCCAGCAGCGCCATCGCGGCGTTGTGCCCGCCGAGGCCCGAGACGGCGCCGCCGCGCACCGCGCCCGAACCGGCGAGCAGGATGCGGGGGTGCCGCGTCGCGACGCCCCAGCGCTCGGCCGGGGTCGCCTCGGGCGACGCGCCGGCGTCGTCCGGCTCGAGCCACGGCCACGAGAGCGGACCGTGGAAGATGTTGCCGCCGGGCATCCCGAGGGCGTCCTCGAGGTCGCGCGTCGTCTTCGTCTCGATGCACGGGTTCCCGTCGGCGTCCCGTGCCACGACGCCGAGGATCGGCTCCCCGAGCACCGAGTCGAGCGAGTCGAGCACGGCCTGCTGGAGCTCGGCGCGCTTCGCGTCGTGCTCGGCGTCGGTCAGTCCGGCGACGAGGCGGTGCGGCACGTGCAGGCCGAACACCGTGAGTGTCTGGAACCCCGCCTCGCGCAGCTCGGGCGTCAGGATGCTCGGGTCGCTGAGCGTGTGGCAGTAGATCTCGGCGGGCAGCGGGCTCGGAATGCGACCCGCCGCGGCGGCCTCGTGGGCGGCCGAGAGCTGCGCCGCCGTCTCGTTGATGTGGAAGGTCCCGGCGAACGCCGCCGCCGGATCGACGGTCGGGTCGGCGAGCTTCGGCAGCCGGGTGAGCAGCAGGTTGACCTTGACCTGCGCGCCCTCGGGTGCCGGGCCGTCGACGGCGGGGTCGGCCCCGCCGGCTGCGAGCAGCCGGTCGAGCACGGCGGGGGCGACGTTCGCGAGCACGCGGGCGCCGCGCACGCGCCGGAGCGCCCCCGTGCGGGGCGATCTCCCCGCGGCGTCCGCCGCCGACGACGATGCGTACACGACCTCCCCGTCGGGCGAGACCGAGACGACCGCGGCGCCCGTCACGAGGGTCGCGCCGGCCGCGCGGGCGGCCCGTTCGAGCGCTCCGGAGACCGCGCCCATGCCGCCGACCGGGACGTCCCAGTCGCCGGTGCCGCCGCCGATCACGTGGTACAGGTAGCAGCGGTTGGCGTCGCGCGCGGCATCCTCGTCGTCGTCGATGCCCGCGAACGTGCCGATGAGCGCGTCGGTGGCGACGACGCCCTGCACGAGGCCGTCGCCGAAGGCGCGGCGGATGCCCGTGCCGATCGGCTGCTCGACGAGGGCGTTCCAGACGTCGTCGTCGCTGACGAGGGCGCGGGCCTCCGCGCGGGTCGGCAGCGGCTCGGTGAGCGTCGGGAAGAGCGCCTGGGCGGCGCGGGTCGTGCCCGCGTACCAGGAGGCCCACGCCGCGGCGTCCTCGCCCGCGCCGACGGCGTCGAAGGCGCCGGCCGCTGCGGCGGGATCGGCCTCGACGTCGACGAGCAGTCCGCGCGTCGGGTCGGCCGGGTCGGGCGTGTACGACGAGTAGCGCCGGCGCACGAGGTCGAGTTCGAGCCCGAGGTCGTCGAGGATGCGCCGGGGCAGCAGGCTCACGAGGTACGAGTAGCGGCTGATGCGCACCCCGGGGTAGGCGTCGGGGAACGCCTCGGCCGAGACCGCCGCACCGCCGAGGTGGTCGGCGCGCTCGAGCAGGAGGACGCGTTTGCCGGCCCTCGCGAGGTACGCGGCTGCCGTGAGGCCGTTGTGCCCGCCGCCGACGATGACGGCGTCGTACTCGGGGACCGCTTCGGTGGGGTCGGTGGCGGGGCCGGTCTCGGAATCGGCGCCGACGCCGGGTGAGATCGGGGTCGGGTGCGCGTCGGGAGCGGGGCGGGACATGGGCCGATCGTAGGCGAACGCGCTCGAGGGCTCGGCTCCGGATTCAGTTACTGACAAGTCAGTAAGAATCCGCTACCGTGATGCCGACCGCATCGTCGCGGTCGCGTGCACCACCCGATCGGCTCCGCTCCGCAGCTCGGGCGCGGGCCTCGTTCAAAGGAGAACACCTCGTGACGCAACGCAGTCGGGCGCAGCATCCGCCCGCACGACGACGCCGACTCGCAGCCGGCGGCGCGATCGCCGCACTCGCCCTCGGGGGAGGGCTCCTCTCCTCGGCGCCCGCCGCCGCGGCGGAGGAGCCGGACTTCGGCCCCAACGTGACGATCTTCGACGACACCTGGACGGCCGACCAGATCAGCGCCGCCCTCATGGCCGCCTCCACCGAGGCGGAGTTCAGCCTCAACCGCCACCAGTTCTTCTTCAAGCCGGGCACCTACGGCTCGGCGGCGGGGCAGGACAACCCGGCGACGGCCACGGGCATCGTCAACTCCGAGCTCGGCTACTACCAGGCGGTCGCCGGCCTCGGCGCCTCGCCCGAAGACGTCCGCATCAACGGCTCGATCCACGTCGAGCCCGTGCGCGCGTGCGAGGCGAACCCGTGGGACTGCCAGCAGCCCGGCTCCCTCACCCGCTTCTGGCGTTCGATGTCGAACCTGACGTTCAACCCCATCCAGCGCCCGGTCGGCGCCGACGCGAGCCGCCCGTTCCCGAGCGGCATCACGAACGCGCACCAGATGCGCTTCGCCGTCTCGCAGGCCGCGCCGCTGCGCCGCATCAACATCGAGGGCGACCTCACGCTCATGGGCCGCGTCGGCGAGTACGCGTCCGGCGGCTACCTCGCGAACTCGAACGTCGACGGCGAGATCCTCTCGGGCTCGCAGCAGCAGTGGTTCACCCGCGACTCGAGCGTCGGCACTTGGAACGGCGGCGTCTGGAACATGGTGTTCTCGGGCGTCGACGGCGCGCCGGCGACCGACTTCGGCCCGCAGCCCGGCGGCGGCGTCGGCAACAAGACCTCGATCGCCACGACGCCGATCGTGCGGGAGTCGCCGTTCCTCTACCTCGACGGCGAGGACTACGAGGTCTTCGTCCCGAAGGCGAAGACCGAGACGAGCGGCTACGACTGGTCGACGGATGCCTCCGCCGGCGAGTCGATCCCGATCGGCGACTTCTACATCGCCCACGAGGGCGCCACCGCGGCGCAGCTCAACGCGGCACTCGCCGCCGGGAAGCACCTGCTCGTCACGCCCGGGGTCTACTACCTCGACGCGCCCCTGCAGATCGACCGCGCCGACACCGTCGTGCTCGGACTCGGCTACGCCTCGCTGGTGCCGACCGCGGGCAACGCGGCCATCGAGGTCGGCGACGTCGCGGGCGTGAAGATCGCGGGCCTCACCGTGGATGCCGGGGAGACGAAGTCCGACGTGCTCGTGCAGGTCGGCCCCGCGGGGGCGAGCGTCGCCGACGCGAGCGACCCGACGACCCTCACCGACGTCTTCATCCGCATCGGCGGGCCGTGGGCCGGCAAGGCGACGACCTCGATCGAGGTCAACAGCCCGCACGCGCTCCTCGACCACATCTGGGCCTGGCGCGCCGACCACGGGCAGGGCGTCGGCTGGACGTCGAACGTCGGCGACCACGGCGTGATCGTCAACGGCTCGGATGTCACCGCCCTCGGACTCTTCGTCGAGCACTACCAGAAGAACCAGGTCATCTGGAACGGCGAACGCGGCCGGACGATCTTCTTCCAGAGCGAGATCCCCTACGACCCGCCGACCCAGGGCGCGTACATGGACGGCACCCGGCTCGGCTACGCGGCCTACCGCGTGGGCGACAACGTGCGCCACCACCTCGCGCAGGGCCTCGGCGTCTACTCGTTCTTCGACAGCCAGTACAACGCGGGGCAGCACCTCTACGTCGAGAGCGGCGTGCAAGTGCCGCAGCGGCCGGGCGTGCGCATCGAGTCGGCCGCGTCGGTGATGCTCAACGGCACGGGCGGCATCAACCACGTCGTCAACGACCAGGGCGACGCCGCACTCGTGTCGGGCGCGGCGAAGACCCTCGCCGTGTACGAGACCGAGACCGACCCGAACGCGCAGACCCTCCAGGTCACCGTGCCGGAGGGCGCGCCGGGCGAGTTCGTGTGGAGCATCGACGGCACGAACGACCTCGTCGACCTCGGCACCGCGGTCGAGCAGGGCGATCACTTCGCCGCGTCCGGGTCGATCAACCCGGTTCGCGTGACCGACACCCGCCGCAACGCCCCGGCGTGGGCGGTGTCGGCCCAGGTGAGCGACTTCGACTCGAACGTCGCGAGCTTCGAGGCGAAGCACCTCGGCTGGACGCCGGAGGTCGTCGAAGCCGGCGGCGGCGCCGTCGCGGGCGGAGTCGTGCAGTCGGGCTTCCAGGGTGGCGACGGCCTGTCGGTCTCGTCCGAACTCGGCCACGCCCCGGCCGGGCACGAGCGCGGCAGCGCCCGTCTCGGCGCCGACCTCGACCTCCGCATCCCCGTGGAGGCCGCGGACGGCACGTACCGCGCCACGCTCACGATCACGGCGCTGAGCTGACGCGACCGGGTGCCGGGCGGCGGAGCCGCCCGGTACCCGGCACCCCCGCACGGCGGTCGCCGCGCACCTGCACCGACGCACGAGTTCCCACCGGAGGCACCGCATGACGCACCGAACCGGCATCCATCGACGCACGGCGGCCGCGGCCGCGGCGCTGCTCGCCCTCGCCCTGCTGCCGTGCGGCCTCGCGCCCGCCGCGGCCGAGGAGACCGAGGTCACCTGGGGCGTGCGCACCGCCGACGGCGTCGACGGCCCTCGCGACAACTACGTCTTCGAGATCGAGCCCGGCGCGAGCATCCGGGACGCGATCGTCATCGCCAACTACGACGACGCCGCGCTCGCCCTCGACGTGTACGCCGCCGACGGCTTCACGACTGAGGCCGGCCAGCTGGGCGTGGCCGCGCGCGACGCCGTGCCGACCGGCATCGGCGCGTGGACGCTGCCGACCGCCGACCGGGTCGTCGTCGAGCCCGGCACGGCCGTCGAGGTGCCCTTCGAGGTGAGCGTCCCCGCGAACGCCGAGCCCGGCGACTACGCCGGCGGCCTCCTCACCTCGCTCGCCACGCCCGAGGCGGGCGACGGCGTCGCGATCGACCGGCGTCTCGGCATCCGCATCCACCTCCGCGTCGGCGGCGAACTCGCCCCGGCGCTCGCGATCGAGGGGCTGCACGTCGACTACACGGGCACGCCGAACCCGTTCGGCACCGGCACCGCGAACGTCTCGTTCGACGTGGTGAACGCCGGCAACGCCCGGCTCGCCGCCGGGCAGCAGGTGCGCCTCGCCGGGCCGTTCGGGATGCTGCCGGTCGCGGCCGTCGAACTGCCCGACGTGCCCGAACTGCTGCCCGGCGAGACTTGGCACGTCGAGACGACGCTCGCGGGCGTCTTCCCCGCGCTGCTGCTCACCGCGGAAGCGAGTCTGGCCCCCGTCGCCCCCGAGGGGTCCGACGCGGCGGCGTCGCCCGTCGCGTCGACGGCGAGCGCGTGGGCCGTCCCGTGGACGCTCCTCGCGCTCGTCCTGCTCGCCGCCGCGGGGATCGTGCTCGCGGTCGTCCGGGGCCGCCGGGCGCGCGTGCGCCGCCGCGCCGACGAGGACGCCCGCGTGCAGGCGGCCGTCGACGCGGCGCTCC